>CAZZZW010000020.1:0-24447 GCA_964658795.1 Phormidium nigroviride PCC 7112 | reverse complement strand
CCGGACGGCCGACCGAACCGGGGTCGAGATGGAGGCCCTGACCAGCGTGACTGCGGCCGGTTTGACCTTGTACGACATGGTGAAAGCGGTCGATCGGGCCGCGGTACTGACGGACGTCCGGCTGGAGCACAAGGCCGGCGGCCGCCGGGGTGACTGGAGCCGGAAGTGACGGTGCAGGCCGCAGTGATCACGTGCTCCAACCGGTCGGCGGCCGGTACCCGGTCCGACGAGTCGGGTTCGTTGCTGGCTGCCGCGGTGCGGTCCTGGGGCTATGAGCTGCACTCCCAGGTCATCGTGCCGGACGCCATCGACGCGATTCGGGACGCGGTGCTGGCGGCGGTGGCCGACGGGGCTCGGGTCGTACTCACCACCGGCGGCACCGGAGTGACCCCGACCGATGTCACGCCCGAGGCGGTTACGCCTTTGTTGGAAAAGCAAATCCCTGGCATTGCCGAACGACTGCGGGCGGTGGCGGCGGACCGGGTGCCGACGTCGGTGCTGTCGCGAGGGGTGGCCGGGTTGATCGGCTCCACGCTCGTGGTGACGTTGCCCGGCTCGCCCGGGGGAGTGCGGGATGGCATCGCCGTGTTGGCGCCGCTGGTGCCACACATCCTGGATCAGGTGGCCGGCGGCGACCATCGGCTGGGCGGCGGCGTGTGAACGTGCCCAGCGCCGGCAAGGTAAAACTGGCCCAGATATCTGAGACCGCCCTGGACGTGGGCGCGCATGCGACGGCGGTGCGTGACCCGGCGGCGGGTGCCGACGTGACGTTCTGCGGCGTTGTGCGCGATCACGACCAGGCCCGAACTGTGGTCGAGCTGGAATACAGCGCCTATCCGACGGCTGCCGATGTGCTGGCCGAAGTGGCCGCCGAGATCGCGGCCGACGAGGCCGTGATCGCCGTGGCCATCAGCCATCGGATCGGACGGCTGCGGGTCGGTGATGTCGCCCTGGTCGCCTCCGTGACCGCGGCACACCGCAAGCAGGCCTTCGACAGCTGCCAGCGGCTGGTGGACGAGGCCAAAGCCCGGCTGCCGATCTGGAAGCGCCAGCTCTTCGCCGACGGCACCGACGAATGGGTCAACTGCCCGTAACGTCGCCCTGGAACTCCCGTTGCCGGGTGTCAGCCACCGGCGAACGGTGGCAGCACGTCGACGACGGCGGCGGCCGGCAACGGTCGCCCCGGCTCGACCGCCACCGCATCGACCAGGAGCGTGCTGGCCCGCACGACGCGTTCCAGTTCCCGACTCCGTCGGCTGAGCTGGGCGATCAGATCGGCCAGGTCACTGGCCTCGAGTCGCTCGCTGTCCCGGCCGGCCGCCCGGCGGGCACCGGCCCAGTACCGGACGGTGACCGGGACCGGCATCAGGGCCCGTCAGTGGTCTCGGTCGCCTTCGGGATGGCGTCCTCGATCTTCTCCGCGGCAGCGGTTCCGGCCTGGCGAGTGGCCTCGGCCGCATCGGCGGCGGCGTCGGTGACGTTGTCGGCAACCCTGTCGGTGCCGCTCGGCCCACCGATCTTGTCGGCGGCGCTGTGAGTGGCGTCCTGAACCTTGTCCAGCTGGTCGGCAAAGCGTCCCTTGGTGGCCTTGTCGATCCCGTCGGCGGCCTTGTCGACGCCTTGGGCGACGGCGGGCGCGGCCTTGCTGGCCAGGTCGCTGGCCTTCTCCTTGGCCTGCTCGGCCAGCGGGCCGGCCTTCTTCTGCGCCTCGGCAGCGAGTTCGGTGGCCTTCTGCGCCGCCTGTTCGGCCAGCGGAGTGGCCTTCTCCTTGGCCTGATCGGCCAACTTCTTGAGCTTGTCGAACATAGCCATTGGTGCCTCCTCGTGGGTTCGTCGGCAGACCGGCACACTGGGTAGATGCCTGACCCCGCCGACAAATCTCGCGATCATCTCGACGATTCTGTCGAGCCTCCATCATTGTCTGACACCGACGCTCGCCGCCAGCCCGGGCCGACAGCGGTTTCGGCCGAGGCGGAAAAACGGACGGTCAGGCCCGCTGAACCGGGTCGACCGGTATTGCCGCAGCGATCCACCGACGAGACCGAGCTCGGCTGGGGCGACCGGTCATCGGGTTACGACGACGACTGGTACCTCAACGAACGCCCGCCGCATCACGGCTGAGCAGCACGCAACGGCCGAGCTGCTCGGCCGTGCCGCGATGGACGTTCGGCCGCTTGTCTGGACGACCTGGTTACAGCGTGGTCGGGTTCTGTGGCGTCGGACCGGCGGTGCCATCGGTCGGGCGAACACCCAGCGCGTCGCGGATCTCTCGCAGCAACAGGATGTCTTCCGGCACCGCCTCCGGCTCCGGCTCGATGCCCTTGGCTCGCCGGGCCTGGATCTTCTGCATCGGTACCACGAAGATGAAGTAGACGACGGCCGCGGTGATCAGAAAGACGATGATCGCGTTGACGATGGCCGAGATGTCGATGAAGGTCGACTTCGTCAGCGCCCCGTGCCGCAAGCTGAAGCCCCAGCCGTTCGCCGAGGCACCCGGGAAGGCCGCGATGATGGGCTTGATGATGGCTGACGTGAATGCGCTCACCACGGCGGCGAATGCAGTACCGATGACAACGGCGATCGCCAGGTCGACGATGTTGCCGCGCATGATGAAGTCCCTGAAACCCTTGATCATCGCTTGTTGCCTTTCTGCGCAGGGTCGATTCTCTGACGTTGCCGCCATGAGCTCATGGCGGCGCGACAAGAGTAGCGAGAAAGGGAGCACTCGCGTGAGGGCTCAAATGCGTAGCAGTGGCCCGGCTCACGGAAATGACCAATGTTGGATTGATGTTTCCTGAATCCTTGCCGATGGGCGGCAGCACACTCAGCACTTCGATCCGACTGGCCAATGGCGAATCGCTCGAACCTTGGGTGATCGATTTTCCATTTATCAGGACAGGTGAATCCGAATCGCCGGCATACAGGTCCACATAGCTTCCGGCTTGCAACAAACTGGCTGACGGCGTGCCGGCGAGGCTGATGGTCATCGCGACGTCACCGTGACTGAGCGCCTGGGCCAGCCGGGATTCCAGGATGTCGCCGGTTCCGATCGGCGCGCCGCGGGCCAGGGTGACGGCCGTGCGCCGTCCGATCGCCTGCCGTGCAGCCTCGAGGGCCGACGGTGGCGGTGCGTCGTCGGGCCACGCGATGACCTGGACGTCAGCCGAACCGATGGCGGCGCCGGCCGGGAGTGCGTGGGCCGCGACCAGGACATGTCGCCGCCCGGGACGGGTATGCGGGCTCAGAACCAGAGTGGCGGCGGCTGCGAACAGGCAGAGCACGGCACCGGCCCGACGGGGCCAACCGGACAAGAACGGGACCAGACCCGTGACTCTCGACATGCCCGAGACCCTGCCGCGCCGGCCGGACGAAAAGCGGCTTCACCAGCAATCTGTGGATAACCAGAAAGTTATCCACAGATCCTGCTCGGTCAGGTTGACGCGCTGCTGGTGGCCTTAGTTTCGGAGCCAGACGATTTTGCGGTCGATCCGGAATCGGATTTCGCACCGCTGCTGCCTGACGAACTCGAATCGGATGAGGACGTACCGCCCGAAGTGCTGGAGGAGGAACTGGATGAATCCGAATTGCCCTGCACGCTGCTCGATTTCGAATCGCGGCTGTCGTTGCGGTAGAAGCCGGAGCCCTTGAACACGACGCCGACCGAGCCGTAGACCTTGCGGACCCGTCCCGCACATTCCGGGCACACACTGATCGCGTCGTCGGTGAAGCTCTGGACGCGCTCGAAGTTGTGGCCACAGGAGGGGTTCGTGCACGTGTACTGATAAGTGGGCATTGCGTTCTGGTCCCTATCTGTCGCGCCGCCGGACCGTCCTCGGACCCGCCGGTTCTAGCACTCTGCCGTTATGACTGCTAACCATGGTGCGGTATCGGCTGTTCCCGCGTCCACTTGACCCCGAGCAACCTCGGACACAGTGCGACAACGGTGGGCCGACCGGCGACAGCTCAGGACGCCGCAGCCGCCGGAGGTAGGTCGAACCAGCCATCCGGGGTCACCACGCCATGGACCGGGCGGTCCCACGCATCCACCGGCACCTGATCGAGCAGTTCACCGGTGAACAGCAGTGCAGCGGTCCGGGTTGCAGGGCCGAGCCGGGCCAACGCCCGGTCGTAAGATCCGCCACCCCGACCCAGCCGGTTGCCCGCGCGGTCGACGGCGAAGGCCGGCAACAGCACCAGGGTGGCCTCGGAGATGGCGGTCAGTCCCAGCGGGGCGGGGTCGGTCAGCTCCCGCCAGTCCAGGTCGCGGTCGGGCCGGGTGATGGGCACCAGCATCCGATGACCGGCGGCAGCCAGGGCCGCGAGCAGCTCGACCGAGCCGGGTTCGGACCGCAGCGGTTCGTAGCCGGCCACCACCGACGACGGCGGCAGCCTCAGCCCGGTCAGGACGTGGTGTCTGATCGCGGCCCGGGCGCCGGCCCGTTCGGCGTCGGTCATCGCCGCCCGGCGAGCCCGGATGAAGGCCCGCAGGGCGTCCTTGTCCGCCGTCGGCAATGTCACTTGACTAGTCTCGCGGTATGACGACGACCGATGCAGTCGACACCCCGGCCGGCTCGCGCCGCGCGCGCAAGGCGGTCATTCCGGCCGCGGGGTTGGGCACCCGGTTCATCCCGGCGACCAAGGCGGTTCCGAAGGAGCTGTTGCCGGTCGTCGACGTGCCGGCCCTGGAATACATCGTGGCCGAGGCTGCCCGCGAGGGACTCGGAGACGTGCTGGTGGTGACCGGTCGGGGCAAGGATGCGATCGAGAACCACTTCGACTCCGCACCCGAGGTGGAACAGGCGCTGGAGAAGAAGGGTGACGCTGCTCGGCTGGCCCGGGCCCGGCGTTCCAATGACCTGGCTCGCCTGCACTTCGTCCGGCAGCAGGCGCCCAACGGTTTGGGTGACGCCGTGTCCTATGCCGAGGCATTCGTCGGTGACGAGTCGTTCGCCGTCCTGCTCGGCGACGACATCATCGACGAGCGCGACGTGTTGTTGCAGCGGATGCTCGACGTGCAGGCCGAGACCGGTGGGGTGGTGGTCGGCCTGATCGAGGTCGAGGGTCGGTTCATCTCCCTCTACGGCAGCATCAAACCGGCCGGCGACGTGATCGACGACGTGATCGCGATCGAAACCCTGATCGAGAAGCCCAAGCCCGAGGAGGCGCTGTCGAACCTGGCGGTGATCGGGCGCTATGTGCTCCCGCCGACCATCTTCGACGCCCTGCGTCGCACCGAGCTGGGTAAGCGCGGTGAGCTGGAACTGACCGACGGAATGCGCACGCTGGCTGAGGACGGTGTGCCGATCCACGGCGTCGTCTTCCGTGGCCGTCGTTACGACACGGGCGACCGGCAGGACTATCTGCAGGCCGTCGTGCGACTGGCGTGCGAGCATCCGGAGCTGGGTCAGGACTTCTCGGCCTGGCTGGCCGACTTCGCCGCCGGCCTGCCGCGCAGCCAGGGCTGACACCGAACCAGTACCGCGAGCCGAGCGGCCACCGAAACACCGACGAGGAGCCAGTGACCGAGAACAGCGATCAGCCGACCGAGATCGTGCCGGAGATCCCGGCCGGACCGGTCCGGCCGCGGCTTCGGTCGGTCGACGAGCAGCTCACCCGAGTGCTGGCCACGATCGGCAGCATCGACCCGATCGAGCTGACCTTGCTCGACGCGCAAGGCTTGATGCTGGCCGAACAGGTGCTGGCCGACGCTCCGCTCCCGGGCTTCGACAACGCCGCGATGGACGGCTACGCGGTGCGCGCGGTCGATCTGCGCGAGGCCTCGCCGGCCAAGCCCTTGGTGCTGCCGGTAGTGGGCGATGTGGTGGCCGGGACCCGGGCCGTCTCGGGCATGGGGCCGGGACTGTGCATGCGGATCATGACCGGCGCTCCGATCCCGCCCGGCGCCGACGCGGTGGTGCCGCTGGATCAGACCGACGGTGGGGTGGCCCGGGTGGCGATCCGTAACAGTGTCCGGACCGGTGAGTGTGTGCGCCGCGCCGGTGAGGATCTGGCCGCCGGCGCGCTTGCCCTCGGACCCGGTGCGACGTTGGGACCGCAGCAGATCGCGCTGCTGGCCGCGGTCGGCCACGATCGGGTGCTGGTCCAGCCGCGGCCGCGGATCGTGGTGATCGCGACCGGCTCGGAGCTGGTCGACGTGAGCAAGCGGCCCGGTTACGCCGAGGTACCCGACAGCAACTCCTACATGCTGGCGGCCGCTGCCCGCGATGCCGGAGCGGACGCCTACCGGGTCGGCATCATCGAGGACGATCACGCCAAATTGCTGGATGTACTCGACGCCCAGCTGCTGCGGTCGGATCTGATCATCACGACGGGCGGTGTCAGTGCCGGCGCGTTCGACATGGTCCGCGAGGCCCTCGGCCAGCTCGGTTCGGTCGAGTTCGGCAACGTGGCGATGTCACCCGGCTCGCCCCAGGGTTTCGGCACGCTCGGCCGGGAGCGCACACCGATCTTCTGCCTGCCCGGTAGCCCGGCGGCGGCGCTGGTGTCCTTCGAGGTCTTCGTCCGGCCGGCCATCCGCAAGCTGCTGGGCAAGCGCACCCTGCATCGTCAGACGATCCAGGCCACGGCGCTGGAACGGATCGACAGTGCTGAGGGTCGCCGCGAGTACCGGCGAGGTGTGCTGCACCGCGAACCGGACGGCCGGTACTCGGTGTCGCTGGTCGGCGGCGAGGGTGCCCACCTGGTCGCGGCGCTGGCGGCGGCCAACTGTCTGGTCGTGATCGATGAAGAGGTCACCGAGGTCGTACCTGGGTCGCGGGTGAGTGTGCAGCCATTGATGCTGGCGCAGCGTTGACGGGCCGCTGATGGCGCCCCAACACCCTGGCTGGCCGGCCGTGCTCACCGCGGGTCCGGTGACCGTTCGCCCCCCACGCCGGCGGGACGCCCAGGCCTGGAGCCGGAGTCGGCTGGCCAACGCGACCTGGCTGGCCCAGTGGGAACCGACCTCGAGTCAGACCTGGCGTGAACGCAATTCCCCCTATGAGTTCAGGCGGAACCTGGCTCGGATGAAGGCCGCCGCCCGGGTCGGGGCGATGCTGCCGTTCCTGGTCACCTACGGCGGTCAGGTGGTCGGGCAGATGAGTGCGTCCAACGTGATCCGGGGCGCGCTGCGATCGTGCAGCATCGGTTACTGGATCGACTCGGCCGTGGCCGGGCGTGGGATCACCCCGACCGCGTTGGCGTTGGTGATCGACCACTGCCTGACCGACGTGCGGTTGCACCGGGTCGAGGTCAACATCCGGCCGGAGAATCACGCCAGCCTGCGGGTGGTGCAGAAGCTGGGGCTACGCGAGGAAGGTCGACACGAACGGTTCCTCGACATCGACGGGGCCTGGCGCGATCACCTGACCTTCGCCATCACCTCCGAGGAACGTCTCGACGTGCCGGTGCTCTCGCGGCTGGCGGCGCTGCCGGTACCGCCCGGCTGAGTTTGGGCCGTCCGCGAAAGGCTGAACGGGTTTCCTCGATGGTTCGGATCGGCTCGAATTGGTCTACCTCAACCAATACTTGATGTTCATACTCGGCGCGCCTGACCCACGTCCGGACGCGCTCGCCCTAGCGTGGCGAGAAAGTTGTGACAGGTGTGACGGGAGATGCAGATGTTTTCACCCATGATGACGGTGGTCGTTCTGGCCGTCCTCTGGCTGATCGTCGTCGTCCCCATGCTCGTGAAGCGGAAGGACGATCGCGCTGGGGAACGCTCGGCGGCGAGGTTCGGCTCCGCGATGCGTGCCCTGTCGTCGCGACGGTCGCTGGTCACGCTCACCCGCAGTGTCGCGCCGGCTGATCTCGAGGACGAACCCGCGCGCGTGGACACCCATGCCCAGATCTTCGTGCCGGGTCGCCCGACGGCCGATCGCCGTCCGGTCCCGGCCGCCATGGAGGCCACCATGTACTCAGACCGTATTGCCAAGGAAGACATGTCCGATGCCCGGCGCCAGATGATGGCCCGCCGTCGCCGGTCGTTGACACTGCTCACCGCCGGCACCGTGATCGGGCTGCTCTGGGGGATCGCCGCCGGCGGTGCGCTGGCCTGGACGGTGGGTGTCGTGTTCCTGCTGTCCCTCGGCGGCTACCTGACGTTCTTGCGCAATCAGGCGCTGCGCGATCGCGACCGGCGGGCGTCCCGTCAGCAGCGCTACGGCAGCCGGCTCGAGCAGGGCTACGACGCGACCGAGCTGTTCACGGTGCAGACCGAGTCGACCACGGTGGTCCGGATCGATGACGAGGACGTGGAACTGCGAGGCATGGCCGACACGATCGACCTGACCGGCCTGTACGTCGAAGAGGAGTTCGACGAGCGGGCGATGCGTCGCGCGGTCTGAGGAGCGAGCTTGGCCGCGTGCGGGAGGACCGCGCGCGGCTGGTAACCTCTTCCTCTGGTTGGGGGCTGTGGCGCAGTCCGGTAGCGCACCTCGTTCGCATCGAGGGGGCCAGGGGTTCGAATCCCCTCAGCTCCACCAAACTGATGAGCCCGTCCCCGCTTTTGGGACGGGCTCATCAGATTCTTGGGACGCATTGAGTACCGAACCAAGGCTCCGAGCCCCGTTGCGGAACCACCAGGCGGCAGCCCACCTCCTCCGACGACCTCGATTACGTAGCCGTCTGCGTCACGGGTTCGGTTCAGCGCACCGACGCGGCTCGGCGAGGTACAGGCCGTTCCGGTGCCTGACTGGGACCAACATCGATCAGCCGGTGCTGGTCGTGCTGTGCTCGAAGGCGTAATACAGCGCCAATCCGCCCATGGCGACCAGGATGAGCGGCGGCCAGACTAGCCCGGCGATGGTCGCCGCTGGATAGGCCAGCGTTCCCAGTCCGAAGCGCCTGATCGCGCGCTTTCCCGCGACGGGGTCGATGGGTGTCAGCATCAGGTTGTGGCGGACCATGCGGGCGAACATTGCGGTGAAACTCAGGGCCATCCCGATGTTGCTCAGCCCGTAGAGCAACACCGCCCAACGGGCGTCGCCCTCGTTGGACCCGATGTAGTCGGCCAAGGTGGCGGTCGTGAACGGCATGGTCGTGACGAACATCAGCAGGATCAGGTTGTGAAACAGCAGGATCCGATCGACGTGGGCGAGTTGGGACACCACGGCGTGGTGGTTGATCCAGATGACGCCGATGACGATGAAGCTGATCGCGTACGCCGCGTAGGAAGACCAGTGCGCGGAGAGCTGGTGAGGGATGGAGCCTTGTTCTGGGTCCAGATGTAGGTCCAGCACGAGCAGGGTGATCGCCACGGCCAAGACCCCATCACTGAAGGCCTCCAGCCGACCTTTGGTCATGCCTGGCCGGCGGTCTCTGCTGCGTGCGTCACAGCTGCCACGATAGGAGAAGCTCGCCCAGAAGGCACTCTCCACCGCGCCGTCGGCGGCAACGAGGCGCACGACCTGCCACCGCGACCACCAGGCCCTCGCCCAGGCCCTCCAGCCTGTGCGCCACCTTCAGGCCGCCTACGTCCAGTGGCCGGCCCGCTCGATAGCCGAGCCTGGTCACCGCGCCGGACTCAACGAGCCGACGCCGGTGCCTGTCCTTAATCGAACGGGCACCGGCGGGTCTTTAGGAAATAGAGCGAATCAGGATCGGGTGGTCTGCGGTTCTTCCGCGGCAACCGCGGCTGGTACGTCGGCCGGCCGTCGGAGGCTGAGCACGATGGCGCCGGCAAGGACGCTCAGAATCACGGCCAGGCTGACCAGCGACGGGATCTCCGGGATGGAGGAACTGATCACCTTGTGGCTGGCCTGCAGCACCAGCTTCACGCCGATGAAGGCGAGGATGATCGACAATCCCTTGGACAGGTAGTGGAATCGTTCGAGCAGCCCGGCGAGCAGGAAGTACAGCGCTCGCAGACCCAGGATCGCAAACGCGTTGCTGGAGTACACGATGAACGCGTCATCGCTGACCGCCAGCACGGCCGGCACGCTGTCGACGGCGAAGATCAGGTCGGCCGCCTCGATCGCGACGACCACCGCGAGCAGCGGCGTCGCCACCCGCTTGCCGGCCTCCCTGACGAAGAACTTGGTACCGGCGTACTCGTCGCGGACCGGCACGACCTTGCGCAGCATCCGGACCGCGAAACTCGTTCCCGGGTCGTAGGAATCCTCATCGTCGGAGAGCAGCTTCCAGGCGCTGTAGAGCAGCACGGCGGCGAACGCGAACAGGATCGCGGTGAACTTCGAGACGATCGCGACACCGGCGGCCAGGAAGATGCCTCGAAACACCAGCGCGCCGATCACACCGAAGAACAGCACCCGGTGCTGGTATGCCCGCGGCACCTTGAAGTACCCGAAGATCAGCGCGAAGACGAAGAGGTTGTCCACCGACAGGCTCTTCTCCAGCAACCACGCGGTGGTGAACTCGACGCCGGCGTTGCTGCCGAGCGTGAGCCCGACGACCAGGGCGAAGACCAGGGACAAGCCGACCCAGAGCGCGCTCCACCACGCCGCCTCGCGAAATCCGATGACGTGTGCGCCGCGATGGGCCAGCAGATCGATGAGCAGCATGACCACGACGACCGCGCCGAAGGCCAGCCAGGCCCAGAGGGGAACGGACAACATCGTTACCTCACAGAAGTTGGGGATGACCTCGTCGGTCATCGACCACTCCATCGTCATTCACCGACCTGCGGCAGCTCTAGGGCACGAATCGCCGATTGAGGATGATTTTGTTGCGGACCTTCGGCAATCAGCTGCGTAACCGCTGTGAGCTCAGGATGTCAGCGGCGTGGTCGGCCAGTCGAGCAGCCGGGCCGCCAACACGGCGGCTTGCAGGCCGAACTGCGCGGCGGGATCGGTCGGGTTCTGGCCGGTGAGCTCGGCGACCCGGTCGAGCCGGTAGGTGACCGCCCGTACGGACAGGTGCAGTCGACGCGCCGTGACCGTGGCGTTGCCGCCGGCGCCGAAGTAGGCGGCCAGCGTCTGCAGCAGTGGTTCCGCGCCGCCGCGGGCGTCCAGCAGCGGAGTGAGCAAGCTCTGCACCAGATCGACGATGGCCGGCCGGTCCCGTAGCAAGACCTGGTAGATCAGCAGATCCTGGGAGTCGACCACCGGCGTGTCCAACTGCAGCCGCCGAGCGATGTCATGGCCGGATCGCGCCTCCCGGTATGACGTGACGACGCCGTCGACGCCGACGCCGCTTCGGCCGACGGTCATCTGCCACCGTCCGAGTCGGGTCCGTCGGGACAGGTCCACCCCGCTCAGATCGCCCGGTCGCGGTCCCAGCACCTCGGCCAGCCGGGCGGTGATCGTCTGGCCGGCCTGCCGGTCCGGGGCCGGGAAGACCACGATGAGCAAGCCGTCTTTGGTCGCCACCAATGGCCCGAAATCGCCGCGCTCATCGCGGATCGCGCGTTGCAACTCGGCCACCACCGGCTGGCTGTCGTCGAAGCCGAGTTCGGACACGACCACCGCGACCGCCTGCCGGCCGGACAGGTCCAGCCCGAACCCAGGTGCCCGTAACACCAGGCTGGTCACGTCGGCAGCGCCCAGCAACAGATCGTCGATGAATTCGCGACGCGCCGATACCTGGGCCTGCACCAGCTCGCGGCGAGCGAGTTGATATCCCTCGGCGAGCGCGGCCACCGCGTCGTCGACGGCGTGCAGCATGACCTCGCCGGCCACGACCACCCGATGCGGATCGTCGCCCGCGGCGAGGACGGCCGGCAGGTGCCGCCACAGCCGCCATGCCGCCGACAGGTAGAGGTCGAGCAACGGCCGCAGCGCAATGCCTTCTCGGGCCGCAGTCGCGCCGAGCTTCTGGTAGCGCCGCATCTGCCGGCGGCTGAGCGCCTGCTCGGATTGCACCGCACGGGTGACGGCGATGAGAAAGTCGCCGAGCAACTCCACCGGTGCACTGCCGGCGTCGTCGGCCGAATCGCGGCCGATCTGCTCGAGCAGATCGGCCGGGGGCTCGGTCGGGCCGGAGACGCTCACCGCTCGATGATCGCAGCTCTCGGCGCGCAGCCGGGCCACGACCCGGCCGGCCGGCCTTGTGGGCACTGCACTTTCTCGAAGAATGTACCTATTCGTGCTGAGCAATGATTACGGGATTTGCACGCTACGGCGGCTCAGCTAGCAATGTGTGGGGCCGATTGGCATTCTGTTGCCTGATCAATTACGCGGGGGATCGGCCGGAGGTTGCATGTCCGAGGTGCTGGCAACGGCCCGTGCGCGCCAGCCGAGGCCGATCTGGATCGTCCTGCTGATATGTGTCGGCATAAGCGTGGGATCCTCCGAGCTCGCCTGCCTGGCGAGCTATCAGGCACTGGGCATGTCCATCGATCTGAGGAGCCCGTCGGGCCTGGTGATGGTGCTGGCGCCGGCCATCCTGCCGGCGGTCATCAGCCCGGCCGTCTACCTGCCGTTGGTCCGCTCGCGCCGTCGGACGATGCTCTTGCTCGACGACCTTCAGCGCACCAGCGCCGACCTGAGGGCGGAAGTGCGGCAACGCCGGCTGGCTCAGGATCGGCTCGAATACCTCGCCGCGCACGATGAGTTGACCGGGACGCGCAATCGGCGTGGCTTCTTCGCCGTCACCGATGAAACAGTGACCGGCCTGTGCATCGTCGTCGATATCGACGCCTTCAAAAGGGTGAACGACGAATTCGGGCACGCCGCGGGTGACCGCGCGCTGACCGCGGTGGCCGCCGCGATTCGAACCGCCGTGGACGAGCGAGCCGTGCTGGCCCGACTGGGAGGCGACGAATTCGCCATCTACGACAGTCAACCGGACGAGACCGTGGTCCGGCGTCTGACTCGAACGTTGCGCGCGGTCGAGGTCGAGCTGCCCGGCTATCAGTTCACCGTGTCGGCCACGGTCGGGGCCGCGTTCCTGACCGAGCCGACCCCGATCGACGATGCACTGGCCCGAGCCGACGCCGAGATGTACCGGGAGAAGTCGCACCGGCAAGGCAACCTCGCCCAGGACGCCGGCTCGCCCACCGCTTGACCGAGGCCCACCGGCGCCGGCGAACACCCTTGTTCCACGGGCATAACTGCGTTCGCAGGGCAGGCGAGCTAGCCACCGAAAGCGGGAGCCTTCGAGCTCGCCGTGTGGTGACCGGCCAGATCCCGGCGGTGCTGGCTGAGCCGGTGACGCAGTACCAACATCCGGTCACGCTGCGGTTGAACCGTGAAACGGATTCGCCTTCGCTGGAAACGGCAGCGGCTGGGGCGTGACGTCGAATGACACCCCGACGTCACGTTGTGCCGGTATCGTGTGGCCCACGCCACAGCTAACGTCGAGCAGCCGGGAGTCACGTCGAATGAGCACCGTTCGTACCGCCCTCACGCAAGTCGCCTGGACCGGCGACAAGGAGTCGATGATCGCGCGTCATGAGGAACTGACCCGCGAAGCGGCCCGGCAGGGGGCGCAGCTGATCGGGTACCAGGAACTCTTCTACGGGCCTTACTTCGGTGCGGTCACCGATCAGAAGTACTACGACTACGTCGAGACGATCCCGGGCCCGACCGTCGAACGGTTCCAGGCCTTGGCCAAGGAATTGAACCTGGTCGTCATCCTGCCGATCTATGAGGTCGCGAACGAGGGCGAGTACTACAACACCGCGGCCGTGATCGACTCCGATGGCAGCCTGCTCGGCAAGTACCGCAAGCACCACATCCCTAACCTGCCGTCGTTCTGGGAGAAGTTCTACTTCCGTCCCGGCAACCTCGGCTACCCGGTGTTCCAGACCGCAGTCGGGCGAATCGGGGTCTACATCTGCTACGACCGGCACTTTCCCGAAGGCTGGCGGGAGCTCGGACTGGCCAACGCCCAGATCGTGTTCAACCCCTCGGCCACCAAGCCGGGTCTGTCCAACCGGCTCTGGGAACTCGAACAGCCGGCCGCGGCGGCGGCCAACCAGTACTTCATCGCGGCCAGCAACCGGATCGGGCAGGAGATCGAGGAGTTCGGGCCGGACGCACCGCACTTCTATGGCCGGTCCTACTTCGTCGATCCGCGGGGCAACTTCGTCGGCGACATCGCCAGCGAGGACAAGGAGGAAATCATCATCCGCGACCTCGACCTGGACGAGCTGACCAAGGTCCGCAACGACTGGCAGTTCTATCGCGACCGCCGGCCGGAGACCTACACCCGGACGACCGAACAGTGAGCGTCCTGATCTCCGGTGGCACCGTCGTCTCGGCCACCGGCTCGTCGGCCCAGGACGTCCTGATCGAGGGCGAGACGATCGCCGCCCTGCTGGCACCGGGGTCGGCCGTCGCGGCCGGGATCAATCCGGATCAGACCATCGATGCAACGGGAAAGTACGTCATTCCCGGTGGCATCGACGCCCATACCCATATGGAGATGCCGTTCGGTGGCACCAATGCCAGCGACACCTTCGAGACCGGATCGCGGGCTGCCGCCTGGGGCGGCACCACCACCATCGTCGATTTCGTGGTGCAGGCCCACGGGCAACGGGTGCAGGACCAGGTCGCACTCTGGCACGACAAAGCCGGTGGCAACTGTGCCGTCGACTATGCCTTTCATCAGATCATCGGTGAGGTCAACGCCGAATCCCTCAAGGCGATGGACGAACTGATCGGTGAGGGCATCACCAGCTTCAAGCTGTTCATGGCCTACCCGGGAGTTTTCCTTTCCAGCGACGGTCAGATCGTGCAGGCCATGCAGACCGCCGCGGGGAACGGCGGGCTGATCATGATGCACGCCGAGAACGGCTCGGCCATCGACGTGCTGGTCCAGCAGGCCCTGGAGCGGGGTGACACCGACCCGTACTTCCACGGCGTCAGCCGGCCCTGGCAGACGGAGCAGGAGGCGACCCACCGCGCGGTCATGCTGGCCGACCTGACTGGGGCACCGCTCTATGTCGTGCACGTCAGCGCCAAGCAGGCCCTGGCCCGGATCGCCGAAGCCCGCAACACCGGCCAGAACGTGTTCGCCGAGACCTGCCCGCAGTACCTGTACCTGTCCCTGGAGGAACAGCTCGGCGCGATCAGCGCGGAATGGGGTTCCTTCGAAGGGGCGAAGTGGGTCTGCTCGACCCCGCTGCGGTCGCGGGCCGAAGGTCATCAGGACGAGCTGTGGAAATACATCCGCACCGGCGATGTCACCACCGTCTCCACCGACCACTGCCCGTTCTGCATGAAGGACCAGAAGGACATGGGCATCGGCAACTTCGCCAAGATCCCGAATGGCATCGGCTCGGTCGAACATCGGATGGACCTGCTGTTCCAAGGCGTCAAGGACGGCCGGATCTCCCTGGAGCGATGGGTGGATGTCTGCTGCACCACCCCGGCCCGGATGTTCGGCCTGTACGGCCGCAAGGGTGTGTTGGCCCCGGGCGCGGACGCCGATGTGGTCATCTACGACCCGAGCGGCCACACCTCGATCGGTATCGGTGAGGGCCGTAGTCACCATATGAACATGGACTATTCGGCCTGGCAAGGCTACGAGATCGACGGTCACGTCGACCTGGTGCTGTCCCGGGGCACGGTCATCGTCGACGACACCGGCTACATCGGCGGCAAGAGTCACGGCCAGTTCGTTCGACGCGGCCTTTCGCAGAACCTGCTCTGAACGGCCGGCCCATGGACTTCGGAGTGGTGCTGCAGAACGATCCGCCGGCCTGGCGGCTGGTCGACCTGGCCCGGCGGGCCGAGACCTACGGCTTCGGCTACGTCTGGACGTTCGACTCGCACCTGCTGTGGCAGGAACCGTACGTGGTGTACAGCCAGATCCTGGCCAACACCCACCGGATCACGGTCGGCCCGATGGTGACCAACCCGGCGACCCGGGATTGGACGGTGACCGCCAGCCTGCACGCGACCCTCAACGACATGTTCGGCAACCGGACCATCTGCGGTATCGGCCGGGGCGATTCGGCCGTCCGGGTGATCAACGGCAAGCCGGTCACGTTGGCCACCCTTCGAGAATCAATAGGCGTGATCAGGGGATTGGCCAACGGGGAGACCGTCGACTACAAGGGCACCGAGCTTCGCCTGGCCTGGGCCGGGGAGTCCCGGCTGCCGATCTGGGTCGCGGCCTACGGTCCGAAAGCACTCGCACTGGCCGGCGAGGTCGCTGACGGCTTCATCCTGCAATTGGCCGACCCGGACATCACCGCCTGGTCGATCGCGGCCGTGCGCCGAGCCGCGTCCGAGGCCGGCCGGGATCCGGATTCGATCACGATCTGTGTCGCGGCCCCGGCCTATGTGACGAATGGGACCGATGTCGAGTTGGACCACGCCCGTGAGCAATGCCGTTGGTTCGGCGGAATGGTCGGCAACCATGTCGCCGACATCGTGGCCCGCTACGGCAGCGACGGAGCCGCGGTGCCGGCCGCGTTGAGTGCCTACATCGCCGGTCGACAGAGCTATGACTACAACTCCCACGGCAAGGCGGGCAACGACCACACCAGCTTCGTGCCGGACGAGATCGTCGACCGGTTCTGCCTGCTCGGCCCGGTAGCCGAGCAGGTCCGTCGGCTGGAGGAGCTCAGGGGCCTGGGTGTGGACCAGTTCGCCCTGTATCTGCAACATGATTCCCAGGATGCGACGCTGTCGGCCTATGGCAGTGTCGTGATCCCGGCGGTCAACCCGCGGGGCCAGACCCGGAGCTGACCGATTTCGGTCATCGGCTGGCAAGAACTGGCAACGGCCGCTGCCGATAGCCGCGATGCCGGCCGAACAGCTTGTTGGACAAGGCAATTCGGAGTTGGCACGGGCGCGCTTCGCGCATTTCATCGGTCTTGACAGGCTTCGTCGGAGATCTGTCTCATAGGGCAGCAACCGAACGTCATCGGTGGCAGATTCGGCGAGCAGGGGAGAGCAATGATCAAGAAGAGAATCGCCGGCACGCTGGCCGGTATCGGAGTGCTTGCAGCGACCTTGCTGTCCGCGGGTCCGGCGTGGGCCGACGGCACCGCGACCGGCAGCTGGTGTGGCGGTAATGCGACCTTCAAAACCGTCAACGGGCTGGCTCAGGTCCAGTACATCTCTGACACCTCCGGCCGCCACGACAGCGTGCACAACGGTGGGTGCTTCGGTATCAGCCCTAGCGGCCACCCGTACTGGATCCCTTACCACGGCACTTCGTGGCGGTTGATGCCTGGCGATGCGATCGCTCGCACGGACACCCGGTCCTACTTCGGCCCGGAGTATTGCGTGATCGCCTGCAGCGGTATTTCCGCCCAGACGGTCGTGATCGAAACCGCTGCCGGTAACTATTACGCCGACCAGTACGAGAGCGGCGCGTGGCGGGTCCACTGGACCCAGGTCACCGGGTAGAGCTCCCGGCCGGCTCGTCCGTCACGAGTCGGCCGGTCCTGGTTGTCGGCGGTTGCTGGCACACTCCGCGGACATGCCCAGGACCCAGTACTACACCGCTACCAGCATCGATGGCTTCATCGCCGACGAGCACAATTCCCTCGATTGGCTCATGCAATTCGGCGACGGCTCCGGCGAGCACTACGAACGGTTCATCGCCGACGTCGGCGCGATCGTGATGGGTTCCACCACCTACCAATGGGTGCTGGACCACCATATCTTCGCCGACCCGGGCGAGACCAAGGACTGGCCGTACCAGCAGCCGTGTTGGGTGCTCACCCACCGCGATCTGCCCCGACTCGAGAACGCGGACATCCGGTTCGCGCAGGGTGCGGTCGGTGACATCCACGCCAAGCTGGCTGCAGCCGCGGCGGACAAGAACATCTGGGTGGTCGGCGGCGGAGAGCTGGCCGGGCAATTCCTGGATGCCGGTCTGCTGGACGACGTCATGCTCGGCATCGCCCCGGTTGCGCTCGGTGCTGGTGCTCCGGTGCTGCCGCGCCGGGTCGCGACCCCGCCGCTGACACTGGTGTCGTCAGGCATCGACGGGCCGTTTGTGAATGTGCACTATGAGATTCGTCGGAGCTGACGCGGCCGGGCACCGGCGGGCCGCGGGTGCGCTTCTCGGTGATATTCGGTGACCCGTCCGTGCCATCGAGCGCATGCACGGTTGCCCAAGTCCGGCCGGGCTTGAAAAAATGCGTTGCCGATCGTTGCCAGTCGCTCGCGAACGCGGCCAGGATGGAAGGCATGACTGATACTGACGGCTTTGTCATCATCGGCGGCGGACTCGCGGGCGGTAAGGCGGCTGAGGCCTTACGCGACCAGGGCTATGACGGCCCGCTCACGCTGGTCACCGCCGAGAGCCATCATCCCTACGAGCGCCCGGCGCTGTCCAAGGACTATCTGATCGGATCGGCCGAGAAACAAAGCCTGTTCGTACACGAGGAACAGTGGTATGCCGACCACGACGTGACTGTGCTGCGGAGCGTCACCGCGACTAGCATCGATCGCGGCGCCCACACCGTGACGCTGTCCGGCGGCAGTCGGCTCGGTTATCGCAAGCTACTGCTGGCCACCGGTGCGCGCCCGCGCACCCTGGACCGCTCAGGCGCCGACGCCGACAACGTCTACTACCTGCGCACCATCGAGGACTCCGAGCAGCTCACGGAATTGTTCGCCAACAGTTCGCGATTGCTGGTGATCGGGGCCGGCTGGATCGGATTGGAGGCCACCGCCGCCGCCCGCAAGGCTGGAGTCGAGGTGACGGTGGTCGAGTCGGCCGAGCAGCCGTTGGTGCGGGTGCTCGGGCCGGAGCTGGGCCGGATCTACGCCGAGTTGCACCGCGAACACGGCGTCGACCTGCGGCTGAACTCCGGCCTCGACGAGCTGGTGGTCGAGAATGGCTCGGTGGTATCGGCCAAACTGTCCGACGGCAGCACGGTCGAGACCGATGCCGTGCTGGTCGCCGTCGGGGCCCAGCCCAATATCGAGCTCGGGGTCGAGGCCGGTCTCAGCGCCGACAACGGGCTGCTGGTCAACGCCGCGATGATCACCGACGACACCGACATCCTGGCCTGTGGTGACGTGGCCAATGCGTTTCATCCCTTCTACAACAAGCGAATCCGGGTCGAGCACTGGGCCAATGCGTTGAAGCAGCCGGCCACGGCCGCCCGGGTGATGCGCGGCGAGTCGGCCAGCTATGACGAGCTGCCCTACTTCTACAGCGATCAGTACGAGCTCGGCATGGAGTTCGTCGGTCACGTCGAGGCCGGCGGCTACGACGAGGTGGTGTTCCGCGGCGATCAGGCGGCTCGGGAGTTCGTCGCGTTCTGGTTGTCCGGGGGCAAGGTGGTGGCCGGCATGAACGTCAACGTCTGGGACGTCACCGACGCGGTCAAAGCCCTGATCCGCAAGGGCACCGTGATCGACCAGCGGATGCTCCTCGACACCGCGATTCCGTTGAGTCAGCTGTAGGGCCGACTCAGCGGTAGGGCTGGGCCAGCCTGAGGAGCGGGGTCGCGCGCTCCGGGTCGTGACGCGAAGTACATTGGCAGTTTATATAACTCAGCTATAGAGTTTACGGCGTGCCCAGTCGAAGCCCCTCCTCGCGAAGCTCTGTTCCCACAACGTCGGATGCCGACGAGTTGGCCATTGCCGACACGATCGACCGGATGCTGTTGTGGGCCCGACGCAAGGGCCCGACCCACATGAGCGCGACCAGTGTCACCACGCTGGACACGCTGCACCACGACGGCCCGCTGCGGATCTCCGAACTGGCCGTGCGTGAAGGCGTCAGCCAACCGGGCATGACGACGCTGGTGAACCGGTTGGCCAACGAGGGACTGGCAGAACGCGTCGCCGACCCGACGGACGGCCGAGCCATCCTGGTCCGCGTGACCGCTGCCGGCCGGCAGGCGTTGATCGACCGGCACGCGTCCCGGACCCAGGCCATCCTGGGCGACATTCACCAGCTTTCATCGCATGATCGGGCGTCGCTGGCCGGCGCGCTGGACGCCCTCAACGAACTGTGCGGTCCGTCGAGCAAAGGATCTGATTCATGAGTCACGGCAGCGTATCCACCGAGCAGGGCAGTCCGTTCTCCCAGCCCAAGGCGGTGTGGGCGGTTGCCCTGGCCTGCGTCATCTCCTTCATGGGGATCGGCCTGGTCGACCCGATCCTGGCATCGCTGCGGGACAAGCTGCATGCCTCGCCCAGCGACGTCGAGCTGCTGTTCACCAGCTACCTGGTGGTGACCGCGGTGGCGATGCTGTTCACCGGATGGGTATCCAGTCGGATCGGGGCCAAGCGGACCCTGATCAGCGGCCTGGTGATCATCGTGATCTTTGCCTTCCTGGCCGGTTCGTCCAATTCCATCGCCGAAATCGTGGGATTCCGGGCCGGTTGGGGGCTCGGCAACGCGCTCTTCATCGCCACCTCACTGGCCGTCATCGTCAGCTCGGCCAGCGGTGGCTTCAACGGCGCGATCATCTTGTACGAGACCTCGCTCGGGGTCGGCATCGCGCTCGGCCCACTGCTCGGTGGTGAACTGGGTGGCGTCTCGTGGCGCGGCCCGTTCTACGGCGTCTCGGCCCTGATGGCGATTGCCCTGGTAGCAACGCTGATCCTGTTGCCGGCCACCCCGAAGCCGGCTCGGCGGGAGAAGCTGACCGAACCGATCCGGGCGCTCAAGCACCGCGCATTGGCCACCACGAGCGTCGTCGGCCTGTTGTACAACTGGGCCTTCTTCACCATGCTCGGCTACTCGCCTTTCCTGATGCGGATCTCCAGCCCGCCGAAACTGGGCCTGGTCTTCTGTGGCTGGGGTGTGCTGGTCGCGATCTTCGCCATCTGGGGTGCGCCATGGCTCAAGGCGCGGTTCGGAACGCCACGCACCCTCTACGGCAACTTCGTGCTGATGGGCCTGGATCTGCTGCTGATCGGCTTGTTCCCGGACAACCGCACCGTGGTCATCGTCGCGGTGATCATCGCCGGCGCCTTCATCGGTGTGAACAACACCCTGGTCACCACCGCGGTCATGTCCATCGCCCCGGTGGAACGCCCGGTCGCCTCGGCGACCTACGGCTTCGTCCGGTTCATCGGCGGCGGTCTGGCCCCGTTCGTGGCCGGCAAGCTGGTGGAACACTTCAACGCCCACGTGCCCTTCATCCTGGCCGCGATCACCGTCGTCCTGGCTGCCGTCGTGCTCAGCACGGTGCACGGTCCACTCGACCGCGCCGACCGGGGCGAGGTGACTCAGCCCGAGCTGGACGACCTCGATCGGGCCGAGCGGGTTGACGAGCTGGAGATCGCGGCAGGCATCGGAAATCAGGACTGAACGGGCATAACCGGCCGTTACTCTTAGCTGCCCCTTAGCGCCTGGGCCGGTTCCGACCGGGTCAACCCGTAGGATTGACGGGTGAATTCCGACTCGAACGGCCGTAACGGCTCGGGCCAGCCCGGTGATCTGCCGCCTCACCTCGATCCCCGACGGGGTCGTCCGACCCGGAGCCAGAACCGGCGAAACGGGCCGGCCGGGTACCAGGACTACGCGGCCCTGCCCCCGGACCTGGATCCCCGTGGCCGCAGCGGCCGCCGAGCCGAGTCCAGGCGCAATCGGACCAGCGCCGCGCACGGTGCGATGCTCGGGGTCAAGCTACTGGCCGCGGCGCTGTCGCTGGTCGTTCTTGTCGGCAGCGGCTGGGCCTGGGCCACGTATCGGAACTTCACCGCCAACATCAAGCGGGTCACCATCACCAGCACCTCCAAGGCGGAGGCCAAGAACATCGACGGCACGGCGCAGAACATCCTGATCGTCGGCAACGACGACCGCGACACCGCCACCAATGCCGAGCTGGCGCAGCTGGGTACCACGCGCGACGGCGGTTCCTACAACACCGACACCATGATGCTGCTGCACGTACCGGCCGACGGAAGCAAGGCCACCGTCATCTCCTTCCCGCGTGACTCCTACGTAGCGATTCCCGGCCACGGCATGAACAAGCTCAATTCCGCCTATGTCGACGGCATGAACGACAGCAACGGCGACAAGGCCAAGGGCGCCTCGCTGCTGATCAGCACGATCGAGAACCTGACCGGTCTGTCGGTCGATCACTTCGTCCAGGTTGATCTGCTCGGCTTCTACCGGATCTCCAATGCCATCGGCGGCGTCACCGTCTGCCTGAACCAGGCGATGGGGCCGGCCACCTACGTCGGCCAGACCGGCAACGGGTTCGACTCCGGCTACGAACCGGACGGCTCGTTCGTCAAGAGCTATTCGGGCATCAACCTGCATGCCGGGAACAACACCATCGAAGGCACCCAAGCGCTGGCCTTCGTCCGGCAGCGGCACGGCCTGCCGGCCGGAGACCTGGACCGGATCAAGCGGCAGCAATATTTCTTGTCGGCCGTCTTCCGCAAGCTCGTGTCCGGCGGCACGTTGCTGAACCCGCTCAAGCTGCAGAAGCTGCTCAAGGCCGTCACGTCCTCGCTGACCATGGACCAGAACCTGGATCCGCTGAAGCTGGCCCAGCAGATGCAGAACCTGTCGGCCGGCAACGTCACCTTCACCACCATCCCGCTGAGCGGGGACAACCCGAACTCCCCGGTCGGTGACGTTATCGAAGTGAACACCGCGGCCATGCCGGCCTTCATCGACAAGCTGATCGGCAACTCCTCGGCCGACGCCGTGGCCAAGGTCAAGGCGGCCGACCCCAAGACGGTCACGGTGACCGTGGTCAACGACACCAACTCCAACGGTCTGGAGCAGACCAACGCGGCCGCTCTGCAGAAGCTCGGCTTCAAGACCTCGGTGCCGGCGGCGACCACCGATGTCGAGGCGCAGACGCTGATCAAGTACCCGAGTGGCGACGAGGCTCAGGCCAAGGCCGTGCAGGCCGCGGTCCCGGGCGCGGTGCTGACCCAGTCGAGCAGCGTCACCGGCGTCACCCTGGTGCTGGGCAACAACGGCGTCCAGGTCAAGTCGCTGATGCCGGCCACGTCCAGCAGTTCGGCCGCCTCCAGCGCCCCGGCCAGCACCGATGGCACGGTCACCACCAACGCCGGTCAGGCCGGCTGCATCAACTAGCTCCTCAGCCGGCCGGGATGTGGACCGGGATCGTGAAGGACGGCGTGATCAGTTCGGTGGTGCCATCGCCGTAGGACTCGGTTCCGGCGCCGAAGACGAGCTGCCCGTCGGTGAACGAGGCCGGCACGGTGAAGACCTCGTAGGCCAGATTGCTGTCGCCACCGGTGATCAGATCCTTGGTCAGGTAGTGGCTCCCGGCGGCGTCGGTCAGCTCGACATCTGGTGAGCCCAACTCCTGATAGGTCGTGTGATCGGGATCGGCGTCGATCGTGTAGCTGAGCGCGATGTGGAGGTAGGCCGTCGTCGGGTCGGCCGGGGTGACCCATTTGCCCGCGTCCAGGTGCTCGAAGTACTCCAGGTGCACGCTCTTGACGGTCAGATGCATGGTCGTGTTCTCGGTCTGGCCGTTGTCGGAGACGACCATCGGCAGGTCCTTGGTCACGTTCAGCAGCTGGCCGTAGTGGTACCGGGTGGTGACGTCGATGTCTTCCTTGCCGCGCGAGCCGTCGAGCAGGGACAGGGTTTGGCTGGTGCCCTCGGACTTGAGCACCAGGCTCACCTTGGTGGCATCGCTCGGAACCGAGATTACCTTGTAGTTGTCGAGGTGATCGAGATCCGGAACCTTGCGCTCAGGCTGGGAGCCGACCACCACGCCGAGGTCCAGGTCCTTGATGGTGCTATCCGATGCGCCGACGTAATTGACCACGAACGCCAGCAACCGCTGCCCGGGGGCGGCCGACCTGGCCGTCGCGCCCTTGCCGGCGTAGGGCACCGAGGCCAGTGAGAAGAGTTCGACCCCGCCGTCGAGTCCGAACATGTAGTTGCCGCTCTTGCTGAACAGCAGGTCCTTGGCCGGGCCGACGTTCGTGTCGGAGACGAACGCATCAGTTGTGCCGTGCGGTGCGGTCGGAGTTGCCACGGCCGCGAAGGTCGCGTGCTTGGCGCTGCTGCCCGGACGGACCAGGTCGAAACCGGCCGGCAGCCGCTCCGTGGTCGAGGTCTCCGGATTGTCGGCTGCGGAGAGCCGGACGTGTGAACCGGCCGCGGTGCTTTGTACCGTGAAATGAAGGAAGTTGTCCCCGTTCGGGCTGTCCAGGAACGCCATCGGGCCGCAATAGATACCCTGATCGACCGCGTGGCGGTGGGCGCTGGGGCCGCCGTTGGGGACGGCGTAGTAACAGTGGTCGTCGGCGCCGATCGTGGACGGTTGCTTGCTGGTCAGGTCGAAGACCGTGCTCTCGGCCTGCTTGATCGCCGCCATCGGGTCGGTGACGGTCTTGCCCTGGTAGGTCAGCTTCGGCGCTCCGGCCAAGGCACGCCAGCCGGTCACACCACCGACCGCAAGCACGACGACCACGCCGGCGGCGACGAGCAGCATGGTCCGGCGTCGTCGGCGGACCGGTGGCGGCGCGGTCGGAGGCAGCCAGGCCTGGCCGTCGCCGTACGGTGCGGGGTAGCCGGGCGTGGCTGGTTGCGGCGGGTCCGGCCGGCTCGGGTACGGCGGTTGATCGGCATACGGCTGGCTGGGGTAGGGCTGGGCTGCGGGGTACGGCTGAC
>CAZZZW010000019.1:5023-24499 GCA_964658795.1 Phormidium nigroviride PCC 7112 | reverse complement strand
CAGACCACCGCGGCGGCCCGGGCGGCCGCGGTGCCGGTAGCCGCGTGCGCCGGAACAGCGACGAACGCCAGAGCGACCAGCGCGGCGAGAACAGTCAGAATCTTGCGGGCAGATCGGCTGAAGGAGCGCACGGGGCAGAAGATACCGCACGGTATCAATCCGCTGCGCTGTGAATAGTCAAATACTCAGGTGGCACCCGTCCGACCAACCGGCCCCGTTGGGGGCCAGCTCGAACTCGGGGCCGGCCACGTGCGGGGCCGCCGGGTTTCACCGTCAGCACTGTGGGCTCGTCACGCCGGTCAGGACGAACCAATCGCTCAATAGGTCAGGGTGACCTTGTGCAGGCCAGCCGGCCGGTCCGGATCCACACCGCGCGCCCGGGCCCAGGCCAGGGCGAGCACCTGACCGCGGACGGTGGCGACGATCGCCGACCGAACCGCTGCCGTGGGACCGGAATCGTCCACCGCCACCGGCCACAACTCGACCGCTGCGCCGGCCTGCCCGGCCCGGCGGGCGACCTCCAGCACGTCGTCCTGCAGCGACCCACTCGCTCCGATCACGAGGACGGCGACCTCGGGCCCGACCGCTGCGATCGGCCCGTGCAGCAGGTCGGCCGTGGACAGCGCCTGGGCGAACACCCCGGTGGTCTCCCGAACCTTGAGGGCGATCTCGGCCGCGGCGGCGTAACCGATGCCGCGACCGGTGACCAGCAGGGCACCGTAGCCCTGCCAACGTCGGGCCAGGTCGAGTTCTGGCTCGGCCAGCGATCGACCGACGTCGCCGGGTAGCCCGGCTAGAGTGGCGCTGGTCAGGGTCGGGGCCGACCCGAGGCCAGTCGCCACGGCCGCGGCCAGGAGCAACTGCGCGGTGACGGTTTTCGTTGCCGGGACGGCTTGTTCGGGGCCGGCACCCAATGGCAGGACCAGATCGGCCACCTCGGCCAGTGGGCTGGACCACTCGTTCGTAATGGCCACCACCCGGCCACCGCCGGCCCGGATCGCCGCGGCGGCCGTGACGATCTCCGGCGTCCGTCCGGACTGGCTGAAGACCGCGGCCAGGTAACCGGTGTAGTCGATTTCGGCGTGGCTGCGGGTGTGCAGACTGACGGCGGCCAGGCCGGCCGGTCGGCCGGACAACTCCTCGCCCAGGTACCGGCCGAGTTGAGCGGCGTTGTCGGACGAGCCGCGACCGACCCACACGGTTCCGGCGAACGATGCCGGTCTGATCGATCGGACTGATGCCACATCGGCGTCGAACCGATCGGTCAGCCGGGCCAATACGTCCGGCTGTTCCGACATTTCCCGCTCCATCTGGACACCGCGCACGTAACCGCTCCTCTTGGGCAATAGCTCGATAAAGACTGGTAAAACCCGCCGGTGAGGCAACTGGTTGACGGGCCTCCGGGTCGGGGTTACAGTACCGGAATAGATAGACTACTAAACAGACTATTAGTGAGGCGGTGACGATATGGCAGCTGGCAGCCCGCGGATGTTGCGAGAGCTGAACGACCGGGCGGTGCTGGACCTGCTGGCCGACACGGCCGAGCTGTCCCGCGCCGAGCTCGAGTCCGCGACCGGCCTTTCGAAGGCCGCGACGAGTTCCCTGATCGCTCGGCTCGAGGCGGCGGGCCTGGTCGAACAGGTCGGGGTTCGCGGCGGGGGAGTCGGTCCGCGCACCCAGTTGTGGGGGCTACGAGCCAACCGGGGATTCATCGCCGGCATCGATGTCACCGTGGACGGCGTCGATGTCGCCGTCGCTGACCTGCGCGGCACGGTGGTGGGCCAGCGGAAAGCCACGGTGCCACCGTCGAAGCTCAGCAAGCCGCTGTCAACCCTGGTCGCCGCGCTGGACCGGGCCTGCAACGACGCCGGTATCCGGCGCACCGACCTCAACCACATCGTCGTCGGCGTTGCCGGCGCACTCGATCCGAAATCGGGCCGGCTTCGCTACGCCTCCCATCTGCGTGGCTGGAACGAGCTCGACCTTCGGGATGCGTTGGAGTCCCAGTTCGACGTGCCGGTCGACATCGAGAACGACGTGAACCTGATCGCCTTGAACGAGAAGGCAACCGGCAACGCCTTGGACGCACAGGACTTTCTGCTGCTGTGGCTGTCCAACCGCGGTGTCGGCTCGGCCGTCGTGGTCGGCGGTGAGCTGATGCGCGGGGCACACCTCGGCGCCGGCGAGATCGGCTTCGTACCGGTACCGGATCTGGCCCGCGCCGATACGAGCCCGACCGGGCACCGTTTCGGCGATCGGCTGGCGCACGCCGCGATCGTCGACCTTGCCCGCGCGCACGGCATCGTCGGACGGACGCCGCTGGAATGCCTGGACAAGGCTGTGGCCTGCGGACGCGACGGCGAACCGTTCATCGAGGACCTGGCCCGCCGGATCGCGGCCGGGCTGGCCGCGGTGGTGAGTCTGCTCGACCCCGAACTCATCCTGCTGGCCGGCGAACTCGGTACCTGCGGTGGGGAGCAACTCAGCCGAGCCGTCACCGATCAGCTGCAACGGCTGGTCCAATCCGACGTGCGGTTGCGGATCGCCAGTGAGCAGTCCAACTCGGTCCGGGCCGGTGCGGTCCGGGCGGCCCTGATACCGGCCCGGGAACACCTCTTCGCCACCGCATCGAACGGATCCTGAGGCAGAAGGCCCGATTCACCTTATTCATATGGGCAATACCGACCTATCCGCAGTGGTGCGGGTGTCGGTCAGAAATCGCTGTGCACACATCATCGACGAGGAGCAGTACATGAGGATGAAGATCGCCGCGGTCGGCGCGGCTGCCGTCGGGTTGCTCGTACTGAGCGCTTGTTCCGGCACCGGCGGCTCGAAGAGCACCTCGCCCGCCGCCGCACCGGCCAGCGACCAGAAGATCACCCTGAAGGTCTGGAGCGGTTTCACCGACAAGGAACTCGGCGATCTGAACACCGCCCTGGCCGGCTTCCACCAACTGCACCCCAACATCACGATCGACAGCTCCGGCGACCAGGACGACGACAAGATCTCTCAGGCGATCCGGGGCAATACCGCGCCCGACGTGGCCGTCTCGTTGAACGGCAACGCGCTGGGCCAATACTGCAATTCCGGCGCGTTCCAAAGCCTGGATCCGTACCTGAAGCGTGACAACGTCGACCTTTCGCAGTTCCCGTCGGCCGTGCAGAAGTTCACGTCCTACCAGGGCAATCACTGCGCGATGCCGCTGCTGGCCGACGTCTACGGGCTGTACTACAACAAGGCCATGTTCGCCGCGGCTGGCATCACCGCACCGCCGAAGACGATGTCGGAGCTGATGGCCGACGCCAAGAAGCTGACCCAACGCTCGGCCGATGGCACCATCAAGGTGGCCGGCTTCGTGCCGACCATCGGCTTTTACAACAACCGGGTGGACAACTGGGCCGCGCAATGGGGTGCCCAGTGGCAGGACTCATCCGGCAAGTTCGCCCTGGCCGGTGACCCGGCCTGGACGAGGATGCTGACCTGGCAGAAGCAGCTGACCGACTTCTACGGCGCCTCCCAGCTCACCAAGTTCACCGCCAGCGCCGGGCAGAAATACTCGGCCGACAACTCCTTCCAGACCGGCAAGATCGCGATGATGATCGACGGCGAGTTCCGGACCGGCTTCGTCGACAGCCAGGCCCCGAGCCTGCAGTACGCCACCGCGCCGTTCCCGGTGGCCGATGACCACCCCGAGCTCTACGGCACCAGCGAGGTCGGTGGCAACACCGTCGGCATCCCCAAGGGCGCCAAGAACCCCGGGGCGGCCTGGGAGCTGATCAAGTACCTGTCCACCGACACCGGGGCCCTGGTCGGTCTGGCCAACGGGCTCAAGAACATGCCGACCACGACGGCGGCCGCATCCTCGCCACAACTCACCACCGACGCCAACTACTCGACCTTCCTGAAGCTCTTCGTCGGCGGCAAGCTGACCTCGAGCCCGGTCACCCCGAACGGCAACGCCTACCTCAAGACCATTACCGACTTCGTGGTCAAGTGGCAGACCGGTGGGGTCTCGGATCTGAATTCCGGCCTCGCCGAGACCGACAAGCAGATCGAAGCCGCACTGAAGCTTGGCAATTGATGGCGTCCGGCACCGCCATGACCCTGACGGCCCCGTCCCCCGCGGGGCCGTCAGGCCGGCCCGACACCGCAGTCGCCGAACGGGATCGCCGGCGGCACCACCGCCGTCGCCGCCTGACCGTCCTGGGCTTCATGTCCCCGTGGATCGTCGGCTTCTCCGTCTTCTTCATCTATCCCCTTATCTCCACGGTCTATTACTCCTTCACCAGGTATGACCTGATCAACAACCCGGTGTTCGTCGGGCTGCGAAACTACAACTACCTGCTGCACAACGACCCGTTGCTGTGGCAGTCGGTGCGCAACACGCTGTGGCTGGTCGCAGCGATCACCATCGGCCGGGTCGGCTACGGCCTGCTGTGTGCGCTGGTGCTGGCCCGGCTGCGCCGAGGGTCTGGCCTGTACCGGACGCTGTTCTATCTGCCCGCGCTCGCCCCGCCGGTGGCCGCCGCGCTGGCCTTCGTGTTCCTGTTCAACCCCGGCACGGGCCCGGTGAACCAGCTGTTGGCCCACCTCGGCATCTCGGGCCCGCTGTGGTTCAACGATCCGAGTTTGGCCAAGCCAGCATTGACGATTCTCGCGCTCTGGGCCTCCGGCGAGGTGATGGTCATCCTGCTCGCGGCGGTGCTGGACGTGTCGGCCGAGTTGTACGAGGCCGCCGAGCTCGACGGAGCCGGGGCCTGGGCCCGCTTCCGTTACGTCACGCTGCCCTCGATCTCGCCCATCCTGCTGTTCGCGGTCATCAACTCGATGATCGTCGGCCTGCAGTACTTCACCGAGGCTGTGGTCGCCGGCGCGGTCGCCTCCGGTTCGGCTGATGCGGTCGGATCGGGCAACCTGATCGGCTACCCGGACAACTCGACCCTGACCTACCCGATGTGGCTGTACCAACAGGGCTTTCACAACTACAACATGGGCTATGCCTCGACCATGGCGACGGTCCTGTTCGCGGTCTCGGCCGTGATCACCGTCGTGCTGGTCCGGCGGATGCGCGCCAGCGGCATCACCGAGGACATGACATGACCACGTCCGATCCGACCGCCTTCCGCCCTGGACGTAAGCCGGTTCGCCGCCGGCGGGTGCTCCAATTCATCGCCCTGCACGCGGTGGCCATCGCACTGTC
Organism: Phormidium nigroviride PCC 7112; assembly: GCA_964658795.1. GTDB lineage: Bacteria > Actinomycetota > Actinomycetes > Mycobacteriales > Jatrophihabitantaceae > Jatrophihabitans_A. The sequence goes on along the minus strand of CAZZZW010000019.1, from coordinate 19,299 downwards.
GATCGGTTTCATCGCTCCGCTGGTGTTCATCCTGTTGACGTCGGTGATGAGTGACCAACAGGCCCTGACGAGTCAGCTGTGGCCGCACAGCTGGCATTGGCACAACTTCGCCGAGGTCTTCCACAAGGCGCCGCTGCTGCGATACTTCGGACGCAGCCTGCTCTACAGCGGGCTGGCCACCATCGGCATGCTGGTGTCCAGCGTCCCGATCGCCTACGGTCTGGCCCGGCTGCGCTGGCGCGGCCGGACGATGACCTTCTACCTCGTCATCGTGGCGATGATGTTGCCGCCGCAGGTGATTGCCGTCCCGATGTATGTCTTCTGGGCCCACCTGCATCTGACCGGTACGTTGTGGCCGCTGATCATCCCGAACTTCTTCGGCGATGCGTTCAGCATCTTCCTGCTGCGTCAGTTCCTGGTCTCGATCCCGTCGTCCTACACCGAGGCGGCTCGGCTCGACGGCGCATCCGAGCTCGGCGTACTGCTGCGGGTCGTGTTGCCCATGTCCAGGCCCGGTATTGCCGCGGCCGCGTTGTTCATGTTCCTGCGCACCTGGAACGACTACTTTGGCCCGCTGCTCTACACCGGTGAGAATTCCTCGAACTGGACCCTGTCGCTGGGTTTGGCCTCATTCCGCAGCGTCCATCAGGTCCAGTGGAACCTGACCATGGCGGCCACGGTGCTGGTCATGTTGCCGGTCATCGTGCTGTTCTTCCTCGCGCAGAAGTCCTTCATCGAAGGCATCAAATTGTCTGGAGTCAAAGGTTGAAAATCGCAGTCGTCGGTGGTGGCTCGACGTACACCCCCGAACTGATCGACGGCTTGGTCAACGGACACGGCGGGCTGGTCGTGGACGAGGTCTGCCTGATGGACACCGATGCCGCTCGGCTGAAGGTGGTGGGCGACTTCGCGGTCCGGCTGGCCGCCGGATCCGGCAGCCCGACCACCGTCACCTCCACCACCGACCTGGCGTCCGCGGTCGACGGGGCGGCCGCAGTGCTGATCCAGCTGCGGATCGGGGGCCAGGACGCCCGGCTGTCCGATGAGACCTTCCCGCTGGAATGCGGTTGCCTGGGCCAGGAGACGACCGGCGCCGGCGGCCTGGCGAAGGCGCTGCGGACGGTGCCGGTGGTACTGGATATAGCCGAGCAGATAAGACGAATCGCCGGTGCGGACACCTGGATCATCGACTTCACCAATCCGGTGGGCATCGTCACCCGAGCGCTGCTGCAAGGCGGCTTTCGGGCCGTCGGCCTCTGCAACGTGGCGATCAATTTCCAACACAACTTCGCGGCCCTGCTCGATGTCGATCCCGGTCGGGTCCAGCTGCAGCACGTCGGACTGAACCACCTGAGTTGGGAGAACGGCGTTCTGGTCGACGGCGTGGATCGCCTGCCGTTCCTGTTGGACCGTCGCCTGGACGAGGTGGCGGCCACGTTTCGCCTTACGCCCCAACGATTGCGGTTACTCGGCGCGATGCCTTCGTACTACCTCAACTACTACTACAGCCACGACGAGGTCGTCGCCCGGGAGCGCACCGAGCTGCCCAGGGCAGCCGTCGTGCAACGGCTGGAGACCGAACTGCTCGAGCTGTATCGCGATCCGCAACTGGTCACCAAGCCGGCCCAGCTGGACGAACGAGGTGGGCGGCGGTACTCCTTGGCCGCGATCCAGTTGGTGTCGTCACTGCTGCAGGACACCGGCGACGTCCAGGTCGTCAACGTCCGCAACGACGGGGTGCTGCCGTTCCTGCCCACCGACGCGGTGGTCGAGGCGCCGGCCCGGATCACCGCCGCCGGCCCGGTCCCACTACCCGGGGTGCCGGTACAGCCGTTGCAGAGCGGCCTGATCGGACACACGTTCGGCTACGAACAGCTGGCGCTGGAGGCGGCCCTGAACGGGGGCCGGGACCGGGTCTACCGAGCCCTGCTCGCCCATCCGCTGATCGGACAGTATGACCTGGCCGAGCAGCTCACCGACCGGCTACTGGCAGCCAACGGCAAGTTCCTTCCATGGGCATAACGGAAAACGACCCCGATCGGGTGGTGTTGGCCATTGACGGTGGCAACAGCAAGACCGATGTAGCCGTGCTGAGCCCAGCCGGTGCGGTGCTGGCGCAGCTGCGTGGTCCCGGCGCGTCCCGGCACGCCCTCGGCCTGGACGGCGCGGTGATGGCGTTGGAGTCGTTGGCGATCGCCGCCCTCGGCTCTGCCGGTCGTAGCCTGGGGCCGAGCGTCGTCAGCCACGCCGGCGCCTATCTGGCCGGTGCCGATCTGGCCCGCGAGGAGGCCGAGCTGCTGGCCGCGATCGAGGCTCGGGGCTGGTCGAAGACGGTGACGGTGGACAACGACACGTTTGCCCTGCTGCGGGCCGGATCACCCCTCGGCTACGGCGTCGCCGTCGTGTGCGGGGCCGGCATCAACTGTGTCGCGGTGGCTCCGGACGGACGGGTGGTCCGGTTTCCCTCGCTCGGGCTGATCTCGGGGGACTGGGGCGGTGGGCTGCATCTGGGTCGGGAGGTCATGTCGGCGGCCGCACGGGACGAGGACGGCCGCGGGCCGCGCACCATGTTGCGACAGCGGGTGCTGCAGACCTTCGCGGCCGGCACCGTCCTGGAGGTCATCGAGGCCCTGCACTTCGCCGAGCTGCCGACCAGTCGATTGCACGAGCTCACCCCGGTGCTGTTCGACGTTGCCGCGCAGGGTGATTCGGTCGCGACGGCCTTGGTCGAACGGTTGGCTACCGAGGTGGCCGCGTTCGTCATCGCGGCGGTTGACCGCCTGGACTGGTCCGAGCAGCCGGTCCCGGTCGTGCTCGGCGGTGCCGTGCTGGCGGCCGGGCAGCCCGGACTGGACGGCGGCGTCCGGCGCCGGATCACCGCCGCGGTGCCGCGAGCCCAGTTCGTGGTGGTCACCGATCCGCCTATTCTGGGAGCGGCGTTGCTGGCGTTGGATGCCGACATCGGCGCGGCGACAACCGCCGAGGTCGAGTCCGTGGTGCGGCATCAGTTCGGCCGGCCGGTCGGCTTAGGTTCGAGCGAAGGATCGTGGTCATGACGGAGCAGGACAAACAACGGATCGAGACCACCGGCGCACCGGCCGCGGCCTGGGCGTTCTCCCAGGGCGTGCGCAAAGGCGGTCTGCTGCAGGTCTCCGGTCAGGGTCCGCAGGATCCCGCCACCGGCCAGTACCTCGCTGCGGGCGACGTCCGGGCCCAGACCACCCGGACCCTGCAAAACGTGGCCGCGGTGCTCGAGGCCGGTGGGGCCGGTTTCGACGATGTGCTGATGGTGCGGGTGTATCTGACCACCCGGGACGATTTCCCGGCCATGAACGAGGCCTACTCGGAGTTCCTGTCCGAACACGTCACCGACGGGGTCATGCCTTGCCGGACAACGGTATTCGTCGGATTGCCCAACGAGGCCATGCTGGTCGAGATCGACGCGCTGGCCGTCGTCGGCGGCTGATCGTGGAGCCGATCGATCGCGCCCGGGTCGCTGCGCTGTCCGAGGATCCGCTGGCCGCGGTGAGCAAAGCAGTTCCGCCCGAGGCCGACGGTCTGACCCCGGCCGCGTTCCTGGGGCCGGGCCGGCCGCTGGCGATGTTCAACCTGCCGCTGCTGACCCTCGACCAGGCGGCGCTGCGGCACAACATCGAGACCATGCGGGCCTGGGTCGCGGGCACCGGGATGCTGCTCGCCCCGCACGGCAAGACCACGATGGCCCCGCAGCTCTGGCAGCAGCAGTTGGACGCCGGCGCCTGGGGGATCACCCTGGCCAACGCCGCCCAGCTGCGGGTCGGCTGGCATTTCGGGGTCAGCACCGTCATGATCGCCAACCCGTTGCTCGACCCGCAGGCTCTGAAGTGGGTCGGTCGCCAGCTGTCCACGTCCGACTTCCGCCTGGTCGTCTGGGCTGATTCGGTGGCCGCCGTGCAACAGATGGACGACGGCTTGGCCGGCACCAGCCGGTCGATGCAGGTCTGCGTCGAGTTGGGCGCGCCGGGTGGCCGGACCGGGGCGCGGACGGCGCAGGACGCTCGGGCGGTGGCGAAGGCCATTGCCGAGGCGGCGAACCTGCAGCTGGTCGGCGTGGCCGGCTACGAAGGTGCACTGGCCCATGATGCCGGCGCGGAATCGCTCGGTCGGATCGATGAATACCTCGAGTCGATGCGAGGCCTACATCATTCGCTCGAGGATCACTACGAGATTGCACGGCCCATCGTCACCGCCGGCGGCAGCGCCTACTTCGACCGGGTCTACGCCATGCTCGGGACCCTCGCCTCGGTGAACACCGACGTGGTCCTGCGCAGCGGGGCGTACGTGGTGCATGACGACGGTTTCTACGACGGCATCTCCCCGCTGAGCTCGCAACCAGCGGGAGCATCGACCGAGTCAGCCCGGTTTCGCTCGGCGATGCACGGCTGGGGTCGGGTGTTGTCACGACCGGAGCCGGGATTGGTCTTGTTGGATGCGGGTAAACGCGACCTGCCGTTCGATGAGGGGCTGCCGGTAGCGCAGTGGCTCCGGCGCGGTTCGGCACCAATCCCGTTGGCCGGCAGCCGGGTCACCGCCATCAACGATCAGCACCTGTTCCTGCAGGTCGATCCGGCCACCGACATCAATGTCGGTGAGATCGTCCAGCTCGGGTTGTCCCATCCGTGCACCGCGTTCGACAAATGGTCGGTGATCCCGCTGATCAACGGTTCGGCGGCGGAACAGCCCCAGGTCGTCGACTTCATCCGCACGTTCTTCTGATGTACGAACTCGCCTTTCGCGGTGTGACCATGATGGACGGCACCGGTCAGCCGGGCCGGGTCGCCGATGTGGCCGTCGAAAACGGCCTGATCGCCGACATCGGTGACGCGGGCACGCTGACCGCGCGCCGGGTGATCGAGGCCGGCGGACGGGTGCTCAGCCCCGGATTCATCGATATGCACGCCCATTCCGACCTCGCGTTGCTGGCCGAACCAGAGCACCTGGCCAAGATCAGCCAGGGCGTGACCCTGGAGGTCCTGGGTCAGGACGGGCTGTCCTACGCCCCGGTCACCGATGCGGTTCTGCCCGCGTTGCGCGAGCAGATCGCCGGCTGGAACGGGCATCCCGACTTCGACATCGACTGGCGATCGGTGGCCGGCTACCTCGAACGGCTGGATCGGGGAATCGCGGTGAACGCCTGCTACCTCGTCCCGCAGGGTACGGTGCGCCTGCTGACCGTCGGCTGGGACGACCGGCCACCGACCGACGCCGAACTATCAGCGCAACAAAGACTGATCGCGACCGGCCTGTCCGAGGGCGCGGTTGGCCTGTCCAGCGGTCTGACCTACGTGCCCGGTGGCTACGCCGACGACGACGAACTGATCGCGCTGTGTCGCGTGGTGGCCGAACACGATGGCTTCTACGCCCCGCACCATCGCTCCTACGGGGCCGGCGCCCTGACCGCCTACGCCGATATGATCGCGGTCGCCCGGCGGGCCGGTTGTGCGTTGCACCTGGCCCACGCCACCATGAACTTTCCGCCGAACGCCGGACGCGCCGGCGAACTGCTCGCGCTGTTGGACGGTGCATCCGACGTGGACCTGAGCTTTGACAGTTATCCCTACACCGCCGGCTCGACCACCCTGGCCGCATTACTACCCAGCTGGGTCGCCGACGGCGGTCCGGCTGCCACGCGGCAGCGGTTGCAGGATCATCAGCAGTACCAGCGGATCCGGCATGAGCTGGAGGTGACCGGATCGGACGGCTGCCACGGGGTGCCGATCGACTGGGCCACCATCCGGATCAGCGGCACCGGCGATCCGGCCCTGGGGGCTGCGGTCGGCCGGACCCTCGCCGACCTTGCGGCTGAACGCGGTCAACCAGCGATGGCGGTGTTCACCCAGTTGTTGCTGGATGATTCGCTGGCCACCAGCATTACCCAGCATGTCGGTGACGAGGCGAACGTGCAGCAGATCATGACCCATCCGCGACACACCGGAGGCAGCGACGGCCTGCTCGTGGGTGCCCGTCCGCACCCGCGGGGCTGGGGTACGTTCCCCCGTTACCTGGGCCGGTACGTGCGTGAGCTCGGAGTGCTCGGGCTGGCCGACTGCATCGCGCATCTGACCAGCCGACCGGCCCGGCGGCTGCGCCTGATTCGACGCGGTCAGATCCGCACCGGCTGGCACGCTGACCTGGTGCTGTTCGACCCGGCCCGGGTGGCGGACCGGGCCACCTTCGACGACCCTCGGGCCCAGAGCGTGGGCATCGAACAGGTCGTGGTCAACGGGGTCCTGGTCCTCGACGACGGACGGCCGACCGGCAACCTGCCCGGGCACGCCCTGCGGTCTGGAACGGAGGGCACCCGATGAGCATCCTGTGTGTCGGCGATCCGTTGGTCGCGCTGTTACCGAGCACGCCGACCCGGCTCGATCAGACCGACCAGCTCAGCATTCACGTCGGGGGCGCTGAGGTGAACACCGCGGTCGGCCTGGCCCGGCTCGGTGTGTCCAGCCGATGGCTCGGGCGCGTCGGTGCCGACCGGCTCGGGCAGTTGGTGGTGCGGACCTTGCAGCAGGAGGGGGTCGACACCAGCTTGATCGTCACCGATCCGGACGCACCGACCGGGCTGTATCTGCGGGAGTGGCAACCCGATGGCGTCCGCCGGCCGTTCTACTACCGGGCCGGAGCGGCCGGCTCCCGGCTGCAGGCGACCGACTGGCCGGAATCGGTCCACCCGACCGCGCTGCACATCACCGGCATCACGCCGGCACTCTCGCCGGAGGCTGCGACGGCGATCGACGCCATGGTCGAGCGGGCGCGATCACTGGGTTGCCTGATCAGCTTCGATCCGAACTACCGGCCCGCGCTCTGGCCGTCGGTCGACGTGGCCCGGCACGTGATCGGCGGATTGGCGGCGCGGGCCGACCTGGTGCTGATGTCGGAGGACGATGCTGAGCTGCTGGTGGGTTCACGCGATCCGGTCTGGGTGTTGACTGCCATCCAGGCCGACCAGGTGGTGTTCAAGCGGGGGGCCGACGGTGCGATCGCCCGTCGCGGCAAGGAGATCCTGGAACAACCGGCCCACCTGGTCGATGATCCGATCGACCCGGTCGGAGCCGGTGATGCGTTCAACGCCGGGTTCCTGGCCGGTAGTCTGGCCGCGGCGTCGTTGACCGATTGCCTGCAGCTGGGGGCGTTCTGCGGAGCGATGACGGTGCTCCAGATCGGCGAGCACAGCGGCGCGCCCTACCGAGCGGAGCTCCCCGACGCGTTGCAGTCGGTGTTGGCCGTGGGGTAGAACTGCGCGCCCTACCGAGCGGAGCTCCCCGACGCGTTGCAGTCAGCGCTGGCTGAGGGCTGACGCCTGCCGGGCCAGTTCCTCGATCGCGGCCCAATCCCGTTGCGCCACAAGGTTTTTCGGCGTCAACCAGGACGCTCCGACGCAACTCACATTGGGCAGCGCCAGGTAGTCGGCCGCATTGTCCGGGGTGATCCCGCCGGTCGGACAGAACCTCAGCTCGGGCAGCGGCCCGTAGACCGCCGACAACATCGGGCGACCACCGCTGGCCTCGGCCGGGAAGAACTTCATGCTGGTCAAGCCGCGTTCGGCCAGGGCCATCATCTCGGTCGGCGTGTTGACTCCGGCCAGCAGCGGAACCCCGGTCTCCAATGCGGCATCCACCAGTGCGGCAGGGGACCCGGGCAGCACGATGAACTGAGCTCCGGCCGCGACCACCGCAGCCGTCTGCGCGGAGGTACGAACCGTGCCGGCGCCGGTCAACATCTCGGGCACCTCGGCCGCGACCCGCTCGATCGCGGCCAATCCCGCCGGGGAGCGCAGGGTGATCTCGATGCTGCGGACGCCGCCCCGGACCAACGCCTGGGCTAGCGGCACGGCCGTAGCCGCATCGTCGATCACGACGACCGGGATGACCGGGCCGATCGCGAGCGGACCGTGGTGGTCCAGCGCGGCCGTACTCACCCGAACCACTTGCAATCGTTGATGAAACTCACATGTCGCAGCCTATCGCAGTCAGCGTGCGCGAATCTCGGTCGCTCCCGGTCCGGTCGGCAGGTGAGCTGCGGTCTCGCCGGCCAAGGTGGTGACGACCCGCTTGGCTTGTGCGGCACTCAGCGTGGTCCCGGCGTATCGGACGGAGACGTAGATCGGTTGGGTGGTCGCGCCGGCCGGACGGCTCGAGCCGGGCAGCCGGGCGAACTGCGGTACGGCGAGACTGATGGTGCCTGGCGTGGCGACGTAGGCGGCCAGGGATCCGGTCATCCGGGCTCGGGCCAGGTAGCCGGTCTCGATCGAGATCTGCCCTACGGCGGCGTGGTTCTGCCGTGGTTGCAGGCCCCAGCTGCACTGGTCGTGGCTGCCATCGAGGTAGCGGTACACCGGCACGCCGGCCGTCGCCGACACGGTGGCGTCCGGCACGGCATGACAGGGTGCGACCCAGGTCCTGTTCTGACTTTCGGTCTTGACGGTATGGGAGAACCAGGTGGCGTAGGACTTCGATGCCCCGGCCAGCAGGCCGCGACCGAAGGTGGTCAGCGACAACATCAAGGCGATCCCGACCAGCGTGAACGCCTTGAGCAGCTGTCGCCCCTCAGCCGCGGTGCGTCCGGAACTACGTCCGCGAGACTTCGGTGGGTACGACGACCTCGGCGGCCCTTGGCGCTGCCTCCGCGAGGCCGGGTAGGACCGGTGCGAGGTCGGGATCGACAGCAGCGCTGGCATGGTCGCGGACGGGAACGTCGCCGCGACGGAGATGGCCTGGGTGCGCAGGTCCGCCAGAATCGGCGACCGGGGCCGGGCCAGCAACCAGCTCGCGAGGCCGTCGACCGCGACCACGTGCACACCGCGGACCAGGCGGGCCGGCCCGAAATCGGCGGCGTGCTCACCGGCCAGGCACACCACCGCCTCGATGTCGACGCCGGTGGCCGCGCGCATCTCCGCGGCCATCCGGCTGACCTTGTCGAGCTCCCGGTCGCGGCCGCGACGGTGCCCGTCCGCTTCGCAATAGATGCTGTCGCCGATCACGCTGACGTGGCCGGTCCAGTTCTTGGCATCAATCAGGTACGTGCCGGCGTCACTGACCACGATGTGATCGAGATTCACCTTCGAATGCCCGGGTCGTAGCAGGCGATCGTGGTAGACGTAGCAATGCGGGCCCTCGAGTGGATTCAGCGCTGAAGCGACGCGCTGCTCGCCGAGCGCACCGGCCTCGTACCTCTGCGCGATCGCATCCAGCCGTTCGGCTCGGGCTCGGGCATCAGCTGCCTTGGCCCGCAGTGAGCTGGCTTTCGCGCCCGCCGAACCGCCTTCGATCGTCATCGATCGTCCTCCCCGTTACTGCCCTTTTCCGACGATCGGCACAAGACGCCGCGACTTGAGGTGTTAGCTGATCGAGTGCGGTACCGGGCCAGAACGACCAGGCGCCTAGCCTGGTGGGACGACCGGGTCGGCAGCGCCACGGCCAGATCCGCTCGTGGCCACGAGGTTTCTGCAGGTGGGAGAGGACGACCGATGCCCTGGGTGTATCTGGCCGCCGCCATCGTCGCTGAGGTCTGCGGGACGCTGCAGCTGCGCGGGCTGGCCGGTTCGTCGCCACGACTCCTGCCGATCGTCCTGGTCAGCATCTGTTACGTCGTCTCCTTCGCATTCATGACCTTGGCCCTGCGCCACATCGGCGTGGGCGCGGTGTATGCGATCTGGTCCGGCGTCGGGACCTTCTCGGTCGCCGTGCTCGGACAGGTGCTGTTCGCCGAACGGGTCCGACTGCTCGGTGCGATCGGCATGGCCCTGATCGTCGGTGGGGTGGTGCTGGTGGTCCTGGGTGGGGCGGAGTCGACGGCCCAGGCCATCGGCACCGGTATGCCCTCCGCTCATACCGAAAACTAGGCCGGCCGATCCTCCCTTGACATTCAGGGCTCGATCCGAATACTTAAGCGTGTGATTAAGTATCAGGACGTGGATGTGGTGTTCCATGCGCTGGCCGATCCGACCCGGCGGCAGCTGGTGGACATCCTCAGTCGCGGCCCGGCCTCGGTCAGTGAACTGGCCGAACCGCTGCCGATCTCGATGCCGGCGGTCTTCCAGCATCTGAAGGTGCTGGAGAACAGTGGGCTGATCCGGTCGGAGAAGGTCGGCCGAGTCCGTACCTGTCACCTGGAGCTGAAAATGCTCGACACCGCCGAGACCTGGATCCGGGCTCGTAAGGCCATGTGGGAACGCCGCCTCAACCGGCTGGACGACTACCTGGCCGCACTGCCACCGGATGACCAGCCAGAGAAAGGAAGATCTTGATGAACCGAACCGTCGTCCACGACACCTTCGTCATCGACCGCACCTACGCCGCCTCGCCGCGTCGGGTCTTTCAGGCCTTCGCCGACCAGACCGAGAAGCTGAAGTGGTGGGGTGATCCGGCGATCGAACCGGGCGTGAACCACACCGTCGACTTCCGGCTCGGTGGTCGCGAGCAGATGCACGGCACCATTCCGGACGGGCCTACCTTCACCTACGACGCGGTCTACCAGGACATCGTCGACGACTCCCGGATCGTCTACACCTACGAGATGACCATGAACGGAAGGCGGATCTCGGTCTCGGTCGCGACCTTGGAGTTCTATCCGACCGGCGGCGGTACCCGGCTGATCCTGACCGAACAGGGCGCCTACCTCGACGGGCTGGACACCATGCAGGCACGGGAGCACGGCACCAACGAGCTGTTCAACTCCCTGGGCGGCTACCTCGACGGGGACGGCTCATGACCGATCGTGACCGGTGGGTCGCGCTGTACGTGCTGTGCACCGGCATGCTGATGATCGTGCTCGACGTGACGGTCGTGAACGTCGCATTGCCCTATATCCAAACCGATCTCGGCTTCTCCGCCGCGGATCTGGCCTGGGTGGTCAACGCCTACCTGATCGCCTTCGGTGGCTTGTTGCTGCTGGCCGGCCGGCTCGGTGACCTGTTCGGTCCGCGTCGAGTCTTTCTCGTGGGGATCACGGTGTTTTCCGTCGCCTCGGTGTGGTGTGGGTTCTCCGGCGGTGAGCTGGAACTGGTCGTCGCCCGGTTCGTGCAGGGCGTCGGCGGTGCCCTGACCTCGGCGGTCATCCTGGGCATGATCGTCCGGCTGTTCCCGCAACCGCGCGAACAGGCCAAGGCGATCGGGGTGTTCGCGTTCGTGGCGTCGGCCGGCAGCGCGGTCGGCCTGCTCGTCGGCGGTGTGCTGACCCAGGCGATCAACTGGCACTGGATATTCTTCGTCAACGTGCCGATCGGTGTCCTCACCACGCTCGCAGCTCGCCGGTTCGTGCCGAACCAACCGGCAACCGCATCAGGCTCGGTGGACGCCGGCGGAGCCGGGCTGATCACGGTGGCGCTCATGCTCGGCGTGTACACGATCGTCAAGCCGGCCGCCGAGAACGGCTGGGCCTCACCGCGCACGATCGTCCCGGCCGTCAGCTGCGTGGTCTTGCTGCTCGGGTTCCTGGCCCGGGAGGCAACGGCCGGGAATCCGCTGATGCCCTTGCGGGTGTTCGGCTCGCGCAACCTGGCTGGTGCCAACCTGGTGCAGGTGCTGGGCGCAGCCGGCATGTTCGGCACGTTCTTTATCGGGGCACTGTATGTGCAGAAGGTCTTGCATTACAGCCCGTTGGCGATCGGGTTCGCGTTTCTGCCGGTGTCGGTGCTGATGGGGGCGGTGTCGGTCCGGTACTCCGAGCGGTTGATCGGCCGGTTCGGGGCGCGGCCGTTGTGCGTGGCCGGCCTGTTGCTGATCGCAGTGGCGTTGGGTTGGCTGGCCCAGGTCCCTGTCCGCGGCGGGTACTGGTTACAGCTGTTCCCGTCGCTGACCCTGATCGGTCTCGGTGCCGGTCTCTGTTTCCCGCCCCTGATGGGGCTGGCCATGTCGGGGGCCGCGGCCGAGGACGCTGGTCTGGCCTCAGGTCTGATCAACACCACCGGCCAGATCGGCGGGGCGCTGGGGCTGGCGGTGCTGGCGAGCGTATCCGCCACCCGCACCGAATATCTGAGCCGACGGGGGTTCGTGCTCGATCAGGCGCTGACCGGCGGATACCGGTTGGGCTTCTGGATCTCGGCCGGGCTGGTGCTGCTTGGCGCCGCGATCGCGCTGACCATGCTGCGGTCGCCCGCCCATCCGGTTCAAGACCGGGGGCGGTCGGTCGAACCGTCCGGGGTGGGCCGCGTCAGGGCCGACCGGTAGGTCCGGCGCGGGCCCGGACCCGCGCCGGAAGTACCTTTGCAATAAGGGCGAAGTTCAGGCGGAGTAGGCCCCGTTGTCGATGTCTGCGATCAAGGTCGGACCGGTGGGGTGCCAGTCCAGCAGCGTCCGGGTATCGGTGCTGGTCGCAGCCAGATCCATCGCGAAGAACGCGCCGATCCAACCGAAGTGATCGGCGACGTCCTCGGGCGGGATCGAGGCGACCGGCAGGTTGAAGGCCCGGCCGATGGCCGCGGCGATCTCGCGGGTCGGCACCCCGGTCTCAGCCACCGCATGTAGCTTCGCCCCGGCCGGCGCCTTGGCCAGGGCGAGCACATTCATCGTGGCCGCATCGGAGACGTGTACCGCGGCCCAGCCGTTGCTGCCGTCGCCCGGATAGCCCGCCACCCCCTTGTCCCGGGCGATCGCCGAGAGCACCGAGATGAAGCCGTGGTCCCGCCGGCCATGCACGGTCGGGGAGAAACGCAGGCTGATGCTGCGCACGCCGCGTTCGACGAACTCGAAGGCCAGGTTCTCCGCTCCGCCGCGCGGCGATTCGACCCCCACGAACGGCGAAGGGTCCGCTTCGGTGGCCGGGCGACCCTGAGCCAGGGCCGCCACGCCGGCCGCGAACAGGAATGGCCGGTCGCTGCCGGCCAGCACCTCGCCGATGGCGTGGACGGCGTTGCGCTCGGCCACGTTCGACACCACCGGGTTGCTGAAATCATGCTTGTTGGCAAAGTGGAAAGTCGCCTCCGCGGCCTCGGCCCCGGACCGGATCACGGCCAGGTCGTCCAGGTCGCCGCGCAGCACCCCTACGCCCTTGGCCGCCAGTGCGGCGGCGGACTCATCCGACCGCGCCATTCCGACGACCTCGTGTCCGGCGGCCAGTAGCTCGTCGACGGTGTGAGAGCCGATCCAGCCGGACGCGCCGGTGACAAATACCTTCATGACGTCGTTCTCCTTCTCGCCCCGCGGTGCCCGAGGCATCGATGTCTGTGACTGACGTCAGCCACGGACCTCAACGTACACCCGTCATGACAGTTGCTGCCATCACTCATCCGATGGCCCCTACACTGACGGGCATGGTGCGATGGGAACCCGGGGCCCGGGAACGGCTGCAGGCGGCCGCGCTCGACCTGTTCGCCAGCCACGGCTACGAGCAGACCACGACGGCCGAGATCGCCCAGGCGGTCGGTCTGACCGAGCGGACTTTCTTCCGTCACTTCAACGATAAACGCGAGGTGCTGTTCCAGGGCCAACAGGAGTACGTGCAGAAGTTCCTCGACGGCATCGCGGCCGCGCCGGACGATGCCGCCCCGATGGAACTCATCGCGGCGGCCCTGTCGAGCGCGGCCACGTTCTTTCCGGAGGATCGCCGGCCACACTCCCGGCTGCGGCAATCGGTGATCGACAAGAACCCGGCCTTGCACGAGCGCGAGGTACACAAGCGATCCGGTCTGGTCGCCTCGATCGCCGACGCACTTCGGGCCCGTGGCATCACCGAACCGGCCGCCACGCTGGCGGCCGAGTCCGGTGGCGCGGTGTTCAGTCTGGCCTTTCTGCAGTGGATCAGTGACGGTGAGACCCGGCCGATGGACGAGATCGCCGCCGACATGCTGCAGCAGTTGCAGGGGCTGAGCCGGTCGTCCCGGAAGGACTAGTGGATCGTGACGGTGCGGCAGCAGAGACTCGGGCTGTAACCGCCGCCGGCGTTGGCCACGTCGGTGCGGATCGGAGTGGCTACCGACCGGCGGCGCGAGGCTGACGTCGAAGCGCTCACCGATGGCGCTCAACCTATTCGCTTCGCTGCCGGTTAGCCTCAGGGCATGGCTGACGAAGAACTGGATGTGCCGGAATCTCCCGCGACCTGGGAGAACGTCGTGGTGGGCAAGGCCAAGGAGGCGCTCGGGCATCTCACCGGCGACAAGGAACTGGTCGAAGAGGGTGAGGACCAAGAGGGCGTGGCCCGTGAGGTTCGCGAGGAGTATCGCGAGGAGCGTGCCGAGGACTGAGTGGGCCGGGTCCGCCCGATCACCATCCCGGCCAGCACGATCACCATTCCGGCCG
>CAZZZW010000019.1:0-5013 GCA_964658795.1 Phormidium nigroviride PCC 7112 | reverse complement strand
ACGGCTCGGCCGCCACGATGGTTCCGAGCAGTACGGCGGCGATCGGGTTCAACAGGCCCACCAGTCCGACCGTGGCGGCATCGAGCCGACGCAGACCCGCGAACCAGGCCAGATAGGCCAGTGCCGTGGCGACGATGGTGACGTAGCCGAAGCCGAACGCCGCCCGGGCGTCGATGGCCGGTGGGCTGCCTTCGAAGAACACGGCCACCGGGACGAGCAGGACCCCGCCCGCGACCAGCTGCCAGGATGTCACCGTCAGCACGCTCTGATCGCTGTTCCAGCGCTTGGTCAGGATGAATCCGACCGAGGACATCAGCATCGCCGCCAATGCGGCCAGCACGCCCCACGGGTTCACCTGGCTGATGTCGGCCAGCAGCATCACCGCCACGCCGATCGCCCCGAGCCCGGCACCGAGCAGGGAACGCAGTTGCGGCCGGGCCGAGAGGATCGGCCAGCCCAGCAGCATCATCACCCCGGCCGACAGGGCCATCATCGGGGCGGCCAGGCTGGAGGGCAGCAGCTGGGCCGACAGGTAGACCAGCACGAAGAACGCCCCGATGTTGAGCGTGCCGAGCAGGGCCGAGCGCCACCACCACGAACCGCGTGGTCGGGTTCGGGCAACGGCCAGCAGCAACAGCCCCGCCGGCAGGGCGCGCAGTGCGGCCCCGTACAGCGGATAATCGGCCGGTAGGAAGTGCCGGGTGACGTAGTAGTTGGTGCCCCAGGCGACCGGCGCGATTGCGGTCACCGCCGCCCATCGAAGACTAGCTTCCATGGAAGCGACTATAGCTTCCGTGGAAGCTATAGTCGAACCGTGGACCACGTTGCCCGAATCCAAGCCCAGTGGCGGCAGGAGCGTCCGGAGCTGGATGTCCGTCCGCAAGGTGTCATCGGGCGGTTGCATCGGCTGGCCGGCTTCCTGACCGATGAACTGACCACCGTCTACGCCAAGCACGGCCTGTCCGAGGGTGAGTTCGATGTGCTGGCTGCGCTGCGTCGCTGCGGTCGGCCGTTCGAACTTGCGCCCAACGAACTTGCGCAGCACACCATGGTCACCACCGGGGCGATGACGAAGCGGCTGGATCGATTGGTCGAGGCCGGTCTGGTCACCCGGCAGCCCTCGACCACGGACGGCCGGCGCCGAGTGGTTGCCCTTACCCGTAAAGGCCGAACCCTGATAGATCGGGCCTTCACCGAGCACATGGCCAACGAGCAGCGGCTGCTGGCGGCGCTGACCCCGGACCAGGCCGATCAGCTCGAAGCGCTGCTGGCCGAATGGCTGGCGAACTATGAGTGATTGCTCGTGCGCGATACTGACGGCATGACCGCACCGATCGGACCGGCCGATGCCTCGAAGGTGCCGCGCTACGCCGGCCTGTCCACGTTCGCCCGACTGCCTCGCCGGGAGGATGTGCTGGCCGCGGGCGGCCGGGTCGATGTGGCGGTGGTGGGCATTCCGTTCGACTCCGGGGTGAGCTACCGGCCCGGGGCCCGGTTCGGGCCGGCCCACATCCGGCAGAGTTCTCGGCTGCTGCGACCATACAATCCGGCGCTGGACGTGCTGCCCTTCGGCGCGCAGCAGGTCGTCGACGCGGGGGACATCGCGGTCAACCCGTTCGACATCCAGCAGGCGATCAGCGAGGTCGAGCAGCAGGCCCGGGCGCTGACCGATGATGCCAAGCTGCTGGTGCTGGGTGGAGACCATACGATTGCCCTGCCGCTGCTGAGGGTTCAGCAACAACGCCACGGTGAATTGGCGGTGCTGCACTTCGACGCCCACCTCGACACCTGGGACACCTACTTCGGTGAGCCGTTCACGCACGGCACGCCGTTCCGCCGGGCGTCCGAGGAAGGCCTGCTCGACCGGGACCACTGCCTGCACATCGGCATCCGTGGGCCGCTGTACGCGGCATCCGATCTGCCCGAGTCGGCCGACCTCGGCTTCGCGACGATCCACGGCACCGAACTGGAATCTCTCGGCGTGGACGGGGTGATCGAGCGAATGCGACAACGCCTGGCCGATCGCCCGGTGTACGTGTCGGTCGACATCGACGTGCTCGATCCGGCCCATGCGCCCGGTACCGGTACCCCCGAGGCCGGCGGTCTCAGCTCGCGCGAATTGCTGGCGATCCTGCGCGGATTGGCCGGCTTGAACGTCGTTTCAGCCGACATCGTCGAGGTGTCGCCGGCCTATGACCATGCCGAGATCACCGGCATCGCGGCCGCCCATGTCGGCTATGAGCTGCTGTCGGTGTTGGCCGCGCGGTGATCAAGGGGCTTCCGCTCGAGCCCGGTTAGGGCCAGAGTGGAGGCATGACTTCGACGCAGGACAAGGGCATTCGCGGTCTCGAAACCCGTTCCATCGACTACGTACCGCTGTCCGAACGGCACGGCAAGCTGTGGCACCTGGGTCCGTTGTGGTTCATGTCCAACGCCCAGATCGCCACCCTGGCCGTCGGCCTGATCAGCATCACCGAGGGTGGCACGCTGCTCTGGTCGATCATCGCAATCGCGGCCGGCATCCTGGTCGGCACGCTGTTCATGGCCTTCCACTCGGCCCAGGGTCCACAACTCGGACTGCCGCAGATGATCCAGTCCCGGCCCCAGTTCGGTTACCTCGGAGCGTTGCTGGTCTGGCTGTTCGCGTACCTGCAGTACGCAGGGTTCAATGTTTTCAACAGCATTCTCGGTGGCGAGTCGATGCACAGCACGGTGCATGGCCCGACCAAGTTCTGGGTAGTCATCGTCACCATCGTCGCGTTCGTGATCGCGATGATCGGCTACGACATCATCCACCGGGCCGAGCAGGTATTGACCTATGCGATGTTGATCATCTTCGGGGTGTTCACGATTTCGCTGTTCTTCCTGCACTATCCGGCCGGCACATTCGACCTCGGCTCGTTCCACCTGACGCCGTTCCTCGGCCAGTTCGGGGTGGTGGCCGGGTACCAGATCAGCTGGGCGATCTACGTGTCGGACTACTCGCGCTACCTGCCACCGGACGTCACCGTCCGTAAGACCTTCTACTGGACCTATTGGGGATCTGCGATCGGCGGCGCCTGGATGATGATCGTCGGATCGGTGCTGGTGGCCTGGGTCGGGCTGGACAAGTTCGACGGCTCGGGCATCGCCGAGATCAAGTCGGCCGGTGACCGTGTGTTCTCCGGCTTCGGTTCGATCGTGCTGATCCTGGCCGCGCTGGGCCTGATCTCGGTGATGGCGCTGAACATGTACGGCGGCTCGCTCACCCTGATCAGCGCGTTGGATTCGTTCGCGACGGTCCGGCCGACGCTGAGCGTGCGGGTGGTGACCGTCGGCATCACCGCGATCTTGTCGGTGGTCGGGGCATTGCTGGCGACCAACCACTTCCTCAGTAACTTCAACAACTTCCTGCTGCTGATCCTGTACCTGTTCATCCCCTGGACCGCGGTGAACCTGGTCGACTACTACGTGGTCCGGCGCGGGCATTATGCGATCGCCGAGATCTTCAATCCCAACGGCATGTACGGCCGCTGGGGCTGGCGCGGCATCATCAGCTACCTGGTGGGCTTTGCGGTGATGATCCCGTTCTTCTCGGTCGGCACCCTGTTCGAGGGGTGGGTGGCACACGCGCTGAAGGGGGCAGACATCTCGTTGTTCATCGGCCTGCCGGTGGCCGGCGTCCTGTATTGGATTCTGAGTCGCAATATCGATCTGGCCCACGAGCGATCGGTCGAACGGGCCGAGGCCAGTGAGTTGGAGCCCGGGGCGGTCTGACCGGCGGTCGCGCAGCTGCAGGCAATATGCTGAAAAGTGACGACCATCCACCTCGACGAGGAGTGAACCTATGAAGGTCGGATTGCACATCTCTGACTTCACCTGGGACGGCGGCGCGCCGGCTCTGGGTAGCCGGCTGACCGAGATCGCCCAACGGGCCGAACAAGGCGGCGTGGACCGCATCAGCGTGATGGATCACCTCTGGCAGATCGAGCACCTCGGACCGCCTGAGCACGAGATGCTCGAGGCCTACACCGCTCTCGGGTTCCTGGCCGCCAAGACCGAACGGGTCAAGTTGCTGACCGTGGTCACGGCCGTGGTCTATCGCGAACCGGGCCTGCTGGCCAAGGCGGTGACCACCCTGGACGTGCTGTCCGGCGGCCGGGCGATGCTCGGTATCGGCGCGGCCTGGAACGAGGAGGAGTCCAAGGGCATGGGCCTCTTCTTCCCCTCGACCAAGGAACGGTTCGAGCGGTTGGAAGAGGCGCTGCAGATCTGTCAGCAGATGTGGAGCGACAGCGACGGACCCTACGACGGCGAGCACTATCACCTGGCCCGGACGCTGAATTCCCCGCAGGCGCTGTCGAAACCGCATCCGCCGATCCTGATCGGTGGGGCGGGGGAGAAGAAGACGCTGCGGATGGTGGCCCAGTACGCCGACTCGTGCAACATCTTCGACAGCCCTGAGGTCGCCCACAAGCTGGACGTGCTGCGAGAGCACTGCGAGCGCCTCGGCCGGAACTATGACGACATCGAGAAGACCGCGCAGGTCCGTTTCGACCTCGGCGAGAACGGTGAGAACGTCCAGGCCACCGCCGAGCACTTGCACGAACTGGCCGAACTGGGTTTCACCGTCGCGCACGGCACCCTGCTCGGAGCCGGCGGCCTGAAAGCGCTGGACATCCTCACCGAGCAGTTGATCCCAGCGATCGAGGCATTCTGATCGGTGGCCGGAGTTCGGTTCGGCTCAGCGCTGCGGAGGACGTGCGGGGCTGCGGATGTCGACTGATTACGACGCCTTCGCCGAGGCGTACGCCGCCGAGACCGAGGCCAACCTGATCAACGGCTACTACGCGCGGCCGGCCATCCTGAATCTGGCCGGAGACGTGACCGGTCGCCGCATCCTTGATGTCGGTTGCGGCGCCGGGCCGTTGCTCGAGGCCCTTCTCGGCCGGGGCGCGGTGCCGACCGGGGTCGAACCGAGTGCGAAGATGCTCGAACTGGCCCGGCGCCGGCTCGGTGACCAGGTGACGCTGC
>CAZZZW010000018.1:19617-24674 GCA_964658795.1 Phormidium nigroviride PCC 7112 | reverse complement strand
GGCGGCGGGGCCACGGGCTCACAGGCCGTCGAGGGGAGCCAGCTCCACCAGGGACGGCAACAACTCGACCGCCTGATCGATGTCAGCACTCAGGTCCCGGTCATCCAACGCCCCGGGTAGCACCGTGCACAGCTCGAGCACCGATTGCTGGAACTCCGTCAGCGGCGGCCGGCTCATCCGGACCGCCCGCAGCGCGGCAACCAGTTCGCAGGCGACCAGCAGGGCATAGCGGTCGGAGGAGGTCAGTAGCTTGCGGGCGGCCAGCGACGCGAACGAGGCCGTGTCCTCGATGCCGCGGGACAGGGTGATGCTCTGAGTCGAGGCCGGTGCGGACGAGGCCCGCAGATCTCCCAGGGCGGCCGCCGCGACGTATTCGACCACCATCACCCCGGAGGCCCCCGGTGTCCCGTCACCGAGGAACGGCTCCAGACCGGTGTGGTTCGGTTCGCTCACGTAGGTCAGCCGGTTCAGCCCCAGCTGCGCGGACTGGATCGCAGCGATGGCCGCGGTGTCGGCAGCCAGGGCGAGGTAGCCGGCGTGAAACCCGCCGTGGTGGGCAACCGAACCGTCGGACAGGAACGACGGATTCTCCGAGGGTGCGTTGGCGAACCGGGCGATCACATCGTCCAGGGCGGCGAGCGCGTCGAGCAGGATGCCGTGGGCCTGGGGCAGCGCGCGGAGTCCGTACGGATCCTGGATCCGGGCCGGCTCGGGTGCACCGACCAGCCGGCGCATCACCCGGGCCGTGGCCCTGGCCCCGGGCATCGGGGTGGCCAGCTCGACCGGCGGGGCGTAGGCCTCGGCGTTGCCACGTACCGCGGCGAAGCTCAGCGAGGCGACGGCCAGCGCGGCGCGGGCGCTGGTGCTGAACGAGTGCCAGGCCAACGCGGCGTCGGACAGGGCGGCGGCGTTGGAGGAGATGAACGGCAGGGCGTCGTGCGGTCCGAAGGTCAGCCCCGGCCCGCCGCTGAGCAGGGACCGAGCCTGCAACGCCAGCGCGGTGGTGGCCAGCGCGGACAGCTCGGCGGTGCCGATCCCGACGAACTCGCGGATGGTCGGCAGCGCATCGGCGTCGATCATGTCGGCCAGGGCATCGATCACTTCCGGCCGGACGCCGGCGCCACCGGCGCACAGCTGGTTCAGCCGGATCACCAGCATCGCCCGCACCCGGTCGGCCGATCTGGTCGGCCCGGCCGAGGTGGCATGGCTGCGCAGCAAGGACTGGGCGCCGTCGACGTCCGGCGACACCTCGATCAACCGGTTCGCCCCGACGCCGGTGGTCAGGCCGTAGATCGCTCGCCGGCCGCCGGCCAGCACGGCCTGTTCGTAGGAGCGCACGGCCCGTTGTCGGGCCTCGTCGGTAACCTCCACCGCCACCGGGCCGATGCCCGCCTGAGCGATCTCGAGGGAGGTCAGGCTTTGCCCGTCGATCCGAAGCACCCGCGTCCTCCTCCGTAGCTGTTCGCGCTCGGTCGGCCGATCCGAATAACGATTTGATGACGGTATCCGACCGTCCACCGGGGTCGATCGGCCGCCCCGACCGGTCGCTCGGACGCCGGGAAAGCACCGGCCACGGTTCGAGATTGCCTTGCGAAGTCAACCAGTACATCTCGACGGGCAGCGGCGACATCCGGAATTACGCAGGTCGGGCCGGCGTTGGCAACCGATGCCGATTCCGATCGCAACTTTGGAAACGGTGGAACAATGTTCGTTCCGACGTTGGCAGGATTGGCCGAAGAAGCGGCCACGCAAGTCCGGCCGAGCCCGTCGCACACAGAAAGAGCCCGACCAGCAAGGCCCGTCCGTACGCCTCGAAGCACGCACGTTGCTGAGACTAGTGGGAAAGAGACCTGCTCGTGATCCGGTTTGATTCGGTTTCCAAGCACTATCCCGATGGAACCGTCGCCGTCGACACCCTCGACCTGGAAGCTCCGTCCGGCCGGATAACCGTGCTGGTCGGCCCGTCCGGCTGTGGCAAGACCACGTCCCTGCGCATGATCAACCGGATGATCGAACCGACCTCGGGCACGATCTGGTTGGACGACAAGGACACCGGCAGCCTCAAGGACTTCGAACTGCGCCGCCAGATCGGTTACGTGATCCAGCACGCGGGACTCTTTCCGCACCGGACGATCGTCGACAACATCGCCACCGTGCCGTTCCTGCTCGGCTGGGACAAGAAGAAGGCCCGGGCCCGGGCCTCGGAACTGCTCGAACGGGTCGGGCTGCCCCAGCACTTCGCCAAGCGTTACCCCGCTCAGTTGTCGGGCGGGCAGCAGCAACGAGTCGGCGTCGCCCGCGCCCTGGCCGCCGACCCGCCGGTGATGCTGATGGACGAGCCGTTCAGCGCGGTCGATCCGGTCGTGCGCGACCAGTTGCAGGACGAGTTCCTTCGGTTGCAGGGCGAATTGGGCAAGACGATCGTGTTCGTGACCCATGACATCGACGAGGCGATCAAGCTCGGCGACCAGGTCGCGGTGATGCGGGTCGGCGGACATCTGGCCCAACTGGCCACGCCGTCGGTGCTGCTGACCGAGCCGGTCGATGCCTTCGTGGCCGGGTTCGTCGGGCGGGACCGCGGTTATCGGGCGTTGCAGTTCGAGACCGTCGATCGGCTGCCGACCCGGGACGAGCAGTCGATCGAGCTCGGAAAGCCCTGCGCCGGAACGGACAACTCCGACGGCTGGCTGCTGGTGGTCGACGAGTACCGAGCACCGCAGGGCTGGCTCCGGACCAGCGAGGTGAACTCAGGCACCACGGTGACCGACGAACTGCTGCATCGGGGCGGCACCCTGGCCACCGAGGGCGGCTCGCTGCGAGCGGCCCTGGACGCCTGCCTGTCCTCCCCGGCCGGGCGCGGAATCGTCGTCGACGGTGACGGCTCGCTGATCGGCAGCACCACCGCGACCCAGGTCCTGGCCCTGATCGAGGGACGTGATCCCGACAAGCCGAGCTTGTCCAAGCAGGACTCACCGGCATGATCACCTACTTCCGGCAACACCAGAGCGAGATCTGGAACTGGTTCGGCTGGCACGCCCGGCTTTCGCTGATTCCGCTGATCATCGGTCTGATCATCTCGTTACCGCTGGGCTGGCTCGCTCGTCGCTACCGGTGGGCCTATCCGCCGATCGTCAGCGTCGCCGGTCTGCTCTACACGATTCCGTCGCTGGCCCTGTTCGTGGTCTTACCCGGCATCCTGCAGACCAAGATCCTCGATCCCAACAACGTGATCGTGGCCCTGACCATCTACACCGTCGCCCTGCTGGTGCGCGTCATCGCCGACGGCCTGGCCGAGGTGCCGGAGGACGTCAACCAGGCGGCGACGGCGATGGGGTTTCGGCGTTTCGGCCGGTTGACCAAGGTGGAACTGCCGATGGCGGTGCCGGTGATCGGCGCGGGACTGCGGGTCGCGGCGGTCTCCAACGTCAGCCTGGTGTCGGTGTCGGCCCTGATCGGTGTGCCTGAGCTCGGAGAGCTGTTCACCAACGGGTTCCAGCTGGGGTATCAGCCCCCGATCCTGATCGGCATCCTGTTGTCCCTCGTGCTGGCGCTCGCGTTCGATGTGATCATCCAACTGCTGACCCGGGCCATGACCCCGTGGCGACGGGCGGTGCAGCCGGCATGATCGTCACCGACGTCTCGAACTGGTTGTCCGACTCGAGCCACTGGCACGGTCCGGACGGCATTCCCACGCATCTGAAAGAACATCTGCAGTATTCGCTGTTCGCCCTGGTGGTCGCCGGCCTGATCGCCATCCCGCTGGGACTGCTCATCGGGCATACCCGCAAGGGAACGTTCGTGGTGGTGGCCATCGCGAACTCGTTCCGGGCGTTGCCGACGGTGGGTCTGCTGACGTTCTTCTACATCCTGCTGGCGCCGCATATCCACGGCACCGGCAACACCGTCTACTTCATCCCGAGCGAGATCGTGCTGATCCTGCTGGCGATTCCGTCCATGCTGACCAATACCTATGCCGGTATCGACAATGTCGATCCAGCCGTCAAGGACGCGGCCAAGGGTATGGGAATGCAAGGGGGTCAGGTGTTGTGGCAGGTGGAACTACCCAACGCCCTGCCGCTGATCGTTTCCGGCGTCCGGGCCTCGTTTCTCCAGGTGATCGCCACGGCCACGGTGACTGCCTACGTCGGCCTCGGTGGTCTGGGGCGTTATCTGATCGATGGTCTTTCTCAGTCGGACTATCCACAGATGGCCTCTGGTGCGGTGTTGGTGGCGGCATTGGCCCTGGTGATCGACCTGATCCTGTCGATCGTGCAGCGCTACCTGGTGTCCCGCGGCGTGAGCGGCCGGTTCTCGCGCAAGCAGATCGTCGAGGCTGAGACCGAACACACGGTGGTAGCGGCCAATGCAGCTGCCTGAGCTGACTAGCATCTAGACCTAACCAACAGGGGAGATAGAAAATGCGATCCATTCGAGTTCTTTCCGCAGCCGCCGTCGGGGTCAGCATGATTGCCCTGGCTGGCTGCGGTAGCAGCTCCAGCCCGGTCACCGCCGGTGGTGGCAGCGGTGCACCGACCAGCAAGGCCGCCTCCGACACCATCGTGGTCGGCTCGGCCAACTTCCAGGAGAACGTCGTCCTGGCCGACATCTACGCCGAGGCGCTCAAGGCCAAGGGCGTCAAGGTATCGACCAAGCTCAACATCGGCAGCCGGGAGACCTACATCCCCGCGCTCAAGGACGGCTCGATCGATCTGATCCCGGAGTACAGCGGCGTGCTGCTGCAGTACTACGACAAGACCGCGACCGCCGAGAGCTCGGCCGACGTCTACAGCGCCTTGCAGAAGGCCGTCGCTGCGCCGCTGACCGTGCTGGACCAGTCCAAGGCCGAGGACAAGGACGCGATCGTCGTCACCAAGGCGACGGCCGACAAGTACAACCTGAAGTCGATCGCCGACCTGGCCGCAGTGGCCAACAAACTGGTGCTCGGTGCGCCGCCGGAGTTCCAGACCCGCGCCGACGGCATCGACGGTCTGAAGAAGGTCTACAACGTCACGTTCAAGACCTTCCGCAAGCTGGACGCCGGTGGCCCGCTGACCGAG
>CAZZZW010000018.1:18163-19607 GCA_964658795.1 Phormidium nigroviride PCC 7112 | reverse complement strand
CGAGAACGGTTTGAAGAACGGCCAGATCGACGCCGGTGACATCTTCACCACCGACCCGCTGATCGCCAAGAACGGCTGGGTGGTGCTGGAGGACCCGAAGAGCCTCTACACCGCGCAGAACGTGGTTCCGCTGATCAACGCCAGCAAGGCCAGCGACAACGTCAAGACGATCCTCAACGCAGTGTCGGCCAAGCTGACCACTGATGATCTGGTGTCGCTGAACGAGAAGGTCCAGTCGGAGAAGCAGGATCCGGACGCCGTGGCCAAGGCCTGGCTGTCCACCGCCGGCTTGAGCTGAGCAGCTGACGAGGGCGAAAGCCGGCCGGGCCGATACAGTCGGTCCGACCGGCTTTTGTCATGTCCAGGGGGTGTTGTCGTGTCGTTCGACTCGATGTGGGCCGAGCTCGATCCGATCGGGCGCTCGCGCGAGTCCGGTGGCTACCGCCGCTTCGCCTGGACGCGGGAGGACAGCACGCTGCGCGAGTGGTTCTCGGCCGAGGCCCAGCGGCGTGGCCTGGACCTGACCGAGGACCGTGCCGGTAACCAGTGGGCCTGGTGGGGGCCGCCCGGTGCCGGTGACGCCGTGGTCATCGGCAGCCATCTGGACTCGGTCCCGGATGGCGGTGCGTTCGATGGTCCGCTCGGGGTGGTGTCGTCGTTCGCGGCTGTCGATGCCCTGCGGGCGCAAGGGTTCGTACCGAACCGGCCGATCGCGGTCGCCAACTTCGGTGACGAGGAGGGCGCCCGATTCGGAATCGCCTGCGCCGGCTCACGATTGATCACCGGCGCGCTGACCGCCGAGCGGGCCCGCGGGTTGACCGACGTCGACGGAGTTCGGCTCGACGAGGCGATGAGCCGGGCCGGCCGCAACGCCGACCAGCTCGGCGTCGATCGAGAAACCCTCGAACGCATCGGATGTTTCATCGAACTACACGTCGAACAGGGCCGCGGTCTGATCGACCTCGACCAACCGGTGGCGCTCGGCAGCGCGATCTGGCCGCACGGGCGATGGCGGCTCGACCTGGCCGGCCAGGCCAATCACGCCGGCACCACCCGGTTGCTCGACCGGCGTGATCCCATGCTGGAGCTGGCTCGATTCGTGCTCGAGGCCCGCCAGGCGGCTGAACGCCACGACGCAGTGGCGACCGTCGGCAAGGTGCAGGTCCGGCCGAACGGGGTGAACGCGATCCCGTCCTCGGTCACCGCCTGGCTCGATGCGCGCGGAGCCGATGCGGCCGGCGTGCGCGCGGTCGTCGATGAGCTCTCTGACGCGTTCGCGGGCCTGGCCAACGAGTCCTGGACCGAAGAAACCCCTTTTGACACCGGCCTGAACTCGCGGCTGCAGGCGGTGCTGCCGGACGCGCCCGTGCTGGCCACCGGGGCCGGCCATGACGCCGGCATCCTGGCCAACATCTACACGTCCCCCGTCACGTACGAGATCCCC
>CAZZZW010000018.1:0-18153 GCA_964658795.1 Phormidium nigroviride PCC 7112 | reverse complement strand
GGCATCCTGGCCAACGCCGGCATCCCGGCCACCATGCTGTTCGTCCGGAACCCGACCGGCGTCTCGCACTCACCCGAGGAGTTCGCCGAGCGGGCCGACTGCCTGGCCGGGGTGGCGGCGCTGGCCGCCGTGGTCACCGAGCTGGCCGGATGAGCAGTTACTGGGCCCGGTACGCCTGGCTCGACGGTGGCGTCCAGGAGCGCGTCCGGCTGGTCGAGTCGGCCGGGCGCTGGGTCGAGGTGACGCCGAACAGCCCGTACTCAGCAGAGGATCATCGGTCCGAGGGTCTGACCCTGCCGGGACTGGCCAACACCCACTCACATGCCTTCCATCGAGCGCTGCGGGGCCGCACCCATCACAACGGGGGCACCTTCTGGACCTGGCGCGAGGCAATGTACGGGCTGGCGTCCAGGCTCGATCCCGACAGCTACCTGGCGCTGGCCCGCGCGGTGTACGCCGAGATGGCGCTGGCCGGTGTCACGACGGTCGGTGAGTTCCACTACCTGCACCACCAGGCCGGTGGCCGCCCGTACGCCGAGGAGAACGCGTTCGGTGAGGCATTGATCCAGGCCGCGGCCGACGCCGGTCTGCGGATCACGCTGCTCGACACCTGCTACCTTTCCGGCGGACTGGACCGCGACGGCTACCATGCGCCGAGCGAGATCCAACAACGTTTCTCGGATGGTTCGGCATCGGCCTGGGCCGATCGGGTCTCGCGACTGGGCGACCGGGAACATGCCCGGGTCGCCGCCGCGATCCATTCGGTGCGGGCGGTCCCCGACGATCAACTGGCGGCGGTGGTGCAGGCGTTTCCCGGCCGGCCGCTGCACGTGCACCTGTCCGAGCAGCCGGCTGAGAACGAGGCCACCGTCGCCCGGTTCGGTCGCACCCCGACCCGGCTGCTGGCCGACCACGGCTTCGGCGCGGCCCACCACACCGCGGTGCACGCCACCCACCTGACCGATGCGGATGTCGCTTATCTGGGCGGGACGAACACCAACGCCAGCTTCTGTCCCACCACCGAACGGGACCTGGCCGACGGCATCGGACCGGCCCGGCGACTCAAGGACGCCGGTGCCGTCATCACGCTGGGCAGCGATCAGAACGCGGTCATCGACCTGCTCGAGGAGGCCCGGGCGTTGGAGGCCGACGAGCGGCTTGGCTCGCTTCAGCGCGGTCGGTTCAGCCCGGCAGAGCTCGTTCGGGCCGTGACCCAGGACGGTCACCGCAGCCTGGGCTGGTCCGACGCCGGCCGGCTGGCGGTCGGCTGCCGGGCCGATCTGGTTCAGCTGCGGATGGATACCGTCCGCACCGCCGGAGCCCTACCGGAACAGCTGATCCTGGTTGCGACGGCCAGCGATGTGGCCCGGGTGGTAGTGGACGGAAAGCTGGTGGTCGAGGACGGCCGGCACCTGCATCACCCGGAACCGGGCCGCGAACTGGCCGCGCTGATCAGCCGGCTTTGGCAGTGATCGGCAGCCGCAGGGCGCCGGGCGCGCTGGTCGGCACCACCGGTGACCGGGGCGCGATCGGGTCGAGCCGGACGTAGGACGAGCCGAGCGGCGGCCGCTGGTCGACCTCGTTCTTGTTGGGCCACAGGGACATTGCCCGTTCGGCCTGGGCCGTGATGGTCAGCGACGGGTTCACCCCCAGGTTGGCCGACAAGGTCGAACCGTCCACCACGTGCAGGCCGTCGTAGCCGAAGAGGCGGTGGTATGGATCGATCACGCCGGCCTCGGCCGAATCGCCGATTGCGCACCCACCGATGAGGTGTGCCGTCATCGGCACGTTCAGCAGATCGCCCCAGGTGCCGCCGGCGACACCGCCGATGTTGTCGGCCAGCTTGCGGGTGGCCTCGTTGGCGACCGGGATCCACGACGGGTTGGGCTCGCCGATGCCCTGACGGGAACTGAGTTTCGCCTTTCCGAACCGGCCTTTCTGCCGGAACACGGTGATCGAGTTGTTCAACGTCTGCATCACCAGCAGGATGATGACCCGCTCGGACCAGTGGTACGGGATGACCGTCTTGAACAGCAGGTTCGGATGCCGCCAGGCCGTCGACCACCACTGCTTGACCCGCTGCAGCGGGGTACCGCCGTCGGTCAGGGCGGTGGTCAGCAGGCCCATCGCGTTGCTGCCCTTGCCGTAACGGCACGGTTCGATATGGGTGTTCTCGTCCGGGTGCCAGGACGAGGTGATGGCCACGCCTTGGGTGAAGTCCGAGGTGCGATCCCGGCTGACCGCGCCCAACAGCGATTCCGAGTTGGTCCGGGTCAACTGGCCCAGCCGGTCGGAGATGGCCGGCAGCTGGCCGTCCTTGAGGTCGTGCAGCAGCTTCTGGGTGTTGTAGGTGCCGGCGGCGAACACCACCTGTTCGGCGGTGAATTCGCGCTTGGATCGACGGAACAGGCCCTTGGTCGCGGTCGTGCTCACCCGGTAGCCGCCACCGCGCCGCGGCCGGACGTTGGTGACCGTGGTCAGCGGGTGCACTTGCGCCCCGGCCCGTTCGGCCAGCCCGAGGTAGTTGGTGTTCAGGGTGTTCTTGGCTCCGTACCGGCAACCGGTCATGCACGAACCGCACTGGACACAGCCGGTGCGCTCCGGGCCGGCCCCGCCGAAGAACGGATCGGCGACGGTGACCCCGGGCTCCTGCTGGCCGTCCCGGCCGAAGAACACTCCGACCGGTGTCAGATGAAAGGTGTCGCCCTTGCCGAACTGCTCGGCCAGGTTCTGCATCTGCACGTCGGACGGCGTCATGGTCGGGTTGGTGACGACGCCGAGCATGCGTTTGGCCTGGTCGTAGAAGGGTGTCAGCTCGTCGCGCCAGTCGGTGATATGGGCCCACTGCGGATCGGCGAAGAACGGGGCCGGCGGCTCGTACAAGGTGTTGGCGTAGTTCAGGGAGCCGCCGCCGACCCCGGCGCCGGCCAGGATCACCACGTTCTTGAGCAGATGGATGCGCTGCAGGCCGAAGCAGCCGAGCCGCGGGGCCCAGAGGAAGTTGCGGATGTCCCACGACGTCTTCGGGGTGTTGTGTTCGTCGAACCGCTGACCGGCCTCGAGGACGCCGACCCGGTAGCCCTTCTCGGTCAGCCGTAGCGCAGTGACGCTGCCGCCGAAACCAGAACCGATCACCAGCACGTCGTAGTCGTAGCCGGACACGCGACCTCCTCGCTGCGGAGCGGCAGCCTGTCAGCGCGACACCGACGGTTAACAGAATGCCGAGTAATGTAAATCAACCATGCCTCAGCCGACCGCCTTTGTCCACGCGTCCGGCGAGCAGGTCACACTGGATGCGATGGCCACTTTCTCCTGCACCAACCGTTCCGAGGCGATCGTCGCCGCCGACCAGCAGACCATCTGGGACGCGCTGACCGATCCGCAGCTGCTCGTCCGCCTGACGCCACTGCTGACCGGGATCGATGCCGACGGCGACACCTGGCGTTGGCATCTGACCAGCATCAGCGCCCTCGGGGTCGGCATCGCGCCGGTGTTCACCGAGCAGATGACCTTCACGCCGACCCGGCAGATCCGGTTCACCCATCGACCACCACCCGGGGTCAAGGAATACACCGGGGTCGAAGGGCAGTACGAGCTCGAACCGGCCGAGCACGGCACGCACCTGCTGGTCGAGCTGACCATGTCGGTCGACCTTCCGCTGCCCCGGCTGTCCGCGCCGGCGGTGCAGCGAGTGATGAGCGTGACGATGGCCCGCACCGGCGACCGGTTCTCGGCCAACCTGCTCAAGCACCTGGGCCTCAAGAGCTGAGCCGAGCCGGGCCCGCCGGTCCGAGGACCGGCTGTAACGCAGGCGGTTAAGGTGGCCGCCGTGACCGCCTTCACCGACGAGCTGTTCCCGCACATCCGGGACAGTTACCGGGCGATCCTCGATCATCCGTTCCTGCACGGCCTGCTGGACGGCACGTTGCCGGCGGAGGCGTTCGCGCACTATGTCGTCCAGGACGCCCACTACCTGCGGGACTACGCCCGGGCCCTGGCGGTCGTGGGTGCAAAGGCGACGGACGAGGCTTCGATCGTGCGGTTCTGCACCGACGCGGCCGAGGCGATCACGGTCGAGCGCAGCTTGCATGCCGGGCTGCTGGCCGAGCTGGGCGTACAGCCGGCCGACGTCCAACCGGCCACGCTGGCCTACACCTCGTACCTGCTGCGGACCGTCCACCAGGGATCCTTCGCCGAGGCGGTGGCCGCGGTGCTGCCCTGCTACTGGATCTACGCCCTCGTCGGGGCCGAGTTGCTCAAGGCGCCGCCATCGCCCGATCCGCGCTACCGGCGATGGATCGAGACCTACGGCGGCGACGAGTTCCAGGCCGTGGTGACGGCGGTGCTCGACACCGTCAACGCCATCGGCCCGACGTTGTCCCCGGTCGAGCGCGAGCGGTTCGTCGGGCATGTCGTCACCACCACCCGGTACGAATGGCTGTTCTGGGACGCGGCCTGGCGGTTGGAACGGTGGCCCGAGCAGTTGAACTAGGCCGCGGCGGAGGGAGTTGAATCGAGACATGACGTCACAGCAGATCGCGTTGGTGACCGGGTGTTCCTCGGGGATCGGCCGGGCCGCCGCCGCACAGTTGAACCAGGCCGGGCTGACCGTGTACGCCAGCGCCCGCCGCACCGAGACCCTGGACGAACTGGTCGCGGCCGGCGATCCGGTGGCAGTGCTGCGCGAGCGCGTCGCGGCCGGCTGCCGGCCGCTGCAGCTCGACGTCGACGACGAGGCGTCGATGGCCGCCGCGGTCGAGCAGGTGGGGCCGATCGACGTCCTGGTCAACAACGCCGGTTATGGCCTGTACGGCCCGGTGGAGCAGGTCGGACTGGACGAGATCCGCAAGCAGTTCGAGACCAATGTCTTCGGGTTGGTCCGGCTGACCCAGTTGGTGTTGCCGGGTATGCGGGCCCGGCGCACCGGCCGGATCCTGAACGTCTCCTCGATGGGCGGACGGACGACACTGCCCGGTGGCGGCTTCTACCACGCCAGCAAGTACGCGGTCGAGGCGATCAGTGACGCGCTGCGGATCGAGGTCAAGCCGTTCGGAATCAAGGTGGTGCTGATCGAACCCGGCATCGTGCGCACCCCCTGGTCGGAGCAGGCGATGCACCATCAGGCGGCCAGCTCCGCCGATGCCGATTCCGATGATCCCTACGCCGCCTACAAGCTCGCGGTCAGCGCCTCCTTCGACCGGGCCTACGCCGGACCGCTGGCCCGGCTGTCAATCGGCCCCGACCGGGTGGCCGAGACCATCGTGAAGGCTGCCACCACGCCCCGGCCGCGAGCGCGGTACCTGATCAGCCCGATGGCCAAGTCGCTGGTCGCGGCCAAGACCCTGTTGCCCGACCGGGCACACGACGCGCTGCTGAAGCAGCAGTACAAACTTCCGTAACTGGCCGCGAGACGCCGAACCGGCGTCAACTGACCGCCGACCAGGCGACCGTCAGCTCGCCGGCCCGGTGCCGGCCGGCGGCCGACAGCACCGGCCATTCCGCGGCCACCGCGGCACACATCGCGACCCAGCGCTGTCGGTGGCCGAAGGCGGCCAGGCCAGCGTGCCGGTCCCACGCCAGGTCCATCGCCTGCAGCAGCGCATGGATCGGCTGGCCGGCCACGTTGCGGTGGATCAGCGCCTTGACCAGCCGGTCCGCCACGTCGGACGGTCGGGCGATGGCGTCCGGCTTGCTGAAGATGGTCAGGCTGATCGGACCGGTCGCATCCAGCAGCGTCCAACTGCCGCGCCGGCCGAGCTCATCACAGGTGGCGTCGAGGATCACCCCGTCCGGACCGAGCTGGTGCGACATCCGCTGCCAGGCCGGAGCCACCTCGGCCTCGGGATACTGCCGCAGCACGTTGGCCGCGCGGACGATCAGCGGTCGCCGACCGGCCAATTCGAAGCCGCCCCGCTCGAAGCTCAGCTGGGGGCCGGCCGCCGACTGCGCCGTCGCTACGCGGCCCGGATCCAGCTCGAGGCCGAGCACCCGGACGTCGGGCCGGACGGGTTGCAGCCGGCTGAGTAGCTCCGACGCGGTGATCGGACTGTCCCCATAACCGAGGTCGATGACCAGTGGATCGTCTGCAGACCGTAGTCGGCGGGCCTGCGTGACCGCGATCCAATTGTCGAGCTGGCGTAATCGATTGGGATTGGTGGTGCCTCGGGTGGGCAATCCCAGCGCTCGGGCCCGTCCTGCGGCCAGTCGTGGCGGACGCTTCATCAGACAGCCGCCAGGGCTCGGTCGACCCGTTGTCGGGGCGGGGTTCGTCGCTGTCGAAGTGTCTGGCGACGGTCGGTACGCTGCGGGCACGAAGGGGGCTCGGTGATGTTTAGGTCGAACATGGTTAGTTGTAGCTCGATTCTTTCCGCGCGACCGTGCGAGGCCCGCCGTTCATGCGGTCTGCAGCCATCCGACGGCCAGAACCCAAGGGTTTCCGGGGCAGTTGTGAGGCCGACGTACACACTCTGTAACAACCGTCCGAGAATTTGGCGTTGAAGCGGTTTGACCCACTAAGGTGCTGCTCATATCGGACAGAAGGATGAAGTCATCAGCGATTTGAATGGCCAGCGCGTCACCTTCACCGACGTGCTTCGCGTTCGCGAGTTCCGGGTGTTGTGGCTGGCTGATGCCCAGTCGTCGGCCGGGGACCAGGTCGGACGGGTGGCACTGTCGCTGTTGGTGTTCGAGCGCACCTCGTCCGCGGTTCTGACCGCACTGACGTACGCGCTCACCTTCCTGCCTGCCCTCGTCGGCGGTGCCTTGCTGTCCACCCTGGCCGACCAGCTGCCCCGGCGGCAGGTGATGGTTGCCAGCCTCGTCATCCGCGCCGGCCTGTTCGGCGGCATGGCCATCCCCAAGGCGCCGCTCTGGCTGATCTGCACGCTGCTCATTCTGGCCGTCCTGTGCGAGGCTCCGTTCACCGCCGCCGAATCCGCGATGATGCCATCCATCCTCGAAGGCGACCACTTCGTCGTCGGTTCCGGCCTTCGCACCATCACCTACCAGATCGCGCAGCTCGCCGGGTTCGCCGGTGGTGGTCTGGTGGTGGCAGCGATCGGTGCTCGTCAGGGCTTGCTGCTCGACGCTGTCACCTTCTTGCTGTCCACGGCCCTGATCATGGCCGGGGTGAAACGCCGCCCGGCGGCAAGCCTGGCCGCCGAGGAGGACCTCGAGAACGTCCCGCCGCAGAAGCGGTTCCGGGCCGGTGCCTTCACCGACGGCTTCCGGGTCATCTTCACCAACCCGAAGCTGCGGGTGCTGGTGGGCTTGGCCTGGTTGTGCGGCGTCTACATCGTGCCGGAGGGGGTCGCCGCGCCCTACGCGGCCAAGGTGTCCGGCGGTGCGGCCGCGGTCGGATTGCTGATGGCGGCGATGCCGGCCGGCACCGCCATCGGGACCTATCTCTTCGTGCGCTGGGTTCCGCCGCGGAGCCGGTCGCGTTGGATGGGCCCGCTCGGCATGGCCGGCGGCGTGCCACTGGTGTTCTGTGCGTTCCTGCCCAACCTGGTGCTGTCACTGGTGCTGTGGGCCGCGGCCGGCTTGTTCTTCTGCTACCAGGTGCAGGTAGTCACGGAGTTCGTCCGGGACGTGCCGGACGCCCAGCGTGGTCAGGCGGTGGGCATCGCGTCGTCGGGGATGCTGGCGGTGCAGGGCATCGGGGTGTTGATCGGCGGCTGGGTCGCCGGGACCGCCGGAGTCGGCTGGGCCGTCGGTGGCTCGGGGCTGGTCGGGGTCCTGGCCGGGCTCTGCCTCAGCTTGATGTGGGTCCAGGCCACCGGACGATCGAACGTGGTGGCGCCGGTCAACGGCGAGCGGCTGATCGAGACCTCGGTTCCGCGGCACCGCGCCTGATCCGAACGATCGCGTCGGGGTAGATCAGTTGCCAGGTATCAGCGGACGGCGACGCCGCTCCTGATGTTCGAACCTGGTCCTCGCCTGCGTCTCCGGCCGGGGAGGCGTGGACGACGACAGCTGCACGCCCGACGAGCGGGCCGTGCTGGACACCTGTTTCGGGTAGGTGCGTTACCCCGGGGGAGTTGGTTCGGCGGGGTTGTGCAACAAGCGGGCAGTGCGTGGGTGGTCGGGGTCAGCGCCACATCTGGTTCTTCATGGGGTTTCCTCCAATCGATGGCTCGGAGCGTCGGTGGGGACGGGTTCGGGTTAGCGCCACATCTGGTTCTTCACGGGATTTCCTCCATTTCGTTACTCGCAGTGAACAATCGTCGTGACTTTACGTGATCACGAACGCAAGAACGAACTCGCGTTCGTGTTTCTAACCTTTTTTTCAGCGATTTAGTCACACCGGACACGCGAGATCATGCGCATTCCTGGTGGCAAGATCAACATTCTCGTTCTCGGATGTATCAGAAGCCGACATTCGGCACACCTGACTTGACGTGAAACGTCCGTTCGCAGCTCGCGCCGATCGAGCTTTCCTCGATGCTCCAAGCAGATTCTGCTTGACGCGGACTTCACTTCGGCCGCGCTGGCGCGCGGGTACGAAGGGTGGCGAAAAGCGCAACATCAATTCTTTGTTATGCCTGCAGGGCGACATAGTTCTAGTGGCGGGGTATTCCTTTCCGGCGGGGGTGAATGGCTGTGGGTTCAGCACGGGGGAGCGTTATCCACAGATCATGCACATTGCGTTGTGGGTTCGAAGTAAATCCGGCGGAGCGGTGACAAGTGACAGACCTATCCACTAGCGTCTCCGTTGTACCGAGGAGCCGGAATTTGACTCGATCCATCAGCCCCGAGCGGCAACCGCTCGGGGTCCGCCTTGCCTCGTGGGAGCTCTGGAAGACCCCACGGGCCATGTTGGCGTACGTGCTGGCGGTCGAGGTCGTTGCCTTCCCGCTCGCGGCCGCCCTGCTGGTCCTGGCCGGGTGGCACACTCCCGCCGCAGGTCGGTTCGCGGTGCTCTGCCTGCTGGCCATCGGGTTCGAGGAGTTCTCCACCCGGATCGCGCGGCTGCGGACGCGGCTCACCAGCTACAGCCACGTCGACATGACCTCCGTGTGGACCTTTGCGGCCGCGATGGTGCTACCCGTCGGCTGGATCGCTCCGCTCTGCCTCGTCCTGCTGTCTCACGTCTGGTTCCGCAACGGCCGGGCCGGCGGTTACCGGGCCTACCGGCATGTCTTCGCCGGCACGGTCGTGGTCGTGTCCTGCTACCTCGCTCGGTTCGTCTACGTCGCCACCGCCCACGGTCCGGGCGCGCTTTCGTCCGGGGCCGGGCAGGTCGTCTCGCTCGGCGCGGCGCTGGTCAGCTACTTCCTCATCAACGGCGTGCTGCTGTACACCGCGTTCTACCTGGCCATGCGGCCGGTATCGGTGCGGTCGTTGTTCGCCAGTTGGGCCGACCTCTCGCTCGAGATCGCCACGCTCTGCCTCGGCGGCCTGACGGCGATCGCCCTGCTCCGCGAGCCGTTGCTGGCCGTGCTGGTGGTGCCGCCGATGTTCGTGCTGCAGCGCAGTGTGCTGACCAAGCAGCTGGAGATCGCTGCGACCACGGACGCCAAGACCGGCCTGTTGAACGCTGCGACCTGGCATCACGTGGCCGGGGTCGAATTGAGCCGGGCGGAGCGCGAGAACTACGGCGCCGCACTGCTGATCGTCGACATGGACAACTTCAAGCTGATCAACGACACCCATGGTCACCTGGTCGGCGACGATGTCCTCAAGGCCGTCGCCGATGCGCTGGCCGAGGAGCTGCGCGGGTATGACTCGCTGGGCCGGTTCGGCGGTGAGGAGTTCGTCGCGGTGCTGTCCGAGGTCGACGAACTGACCGCGTTGATGATCTCGGAGCGGATTCGGCAGCGGATCACCGAGCTCGAGGTCGCCGCCCGCACCGAGGGCCTGCCGGCGCTGAACGAGCTGTCGTGCTCGATCGGCGTGGCGTGTTTCCCGACGCACGGTACCGATACCGAAACCCTGCTGCACGCGGCCGACGCCGCCCTGTATGCCGCCAAGCGTGGTGGCCGCAACCGGGTCGAACTCAGTTCGTCGTCCGTCTGAACCCCGACCGCCGGGCCGCTACGGCGTTTCGCGGTCCACCAGGTAGGACGCAGCCTGAGCCCGCGGTTTCACGACGGTCAGATCGATGTTGACGTGAGCCGGCCGGGTCGCGACGAAGGCGATCACATCGGCGATGTCGTCGGCCACCAGCGGTTCGGCCACTCCGTCATAGACCTTGGCCGCGCGCTCGGCGTCGCCGTGGAACCGAACCAGCGAGAACTCCTCGGTCGCCACCATGCCCGGTGCCACCTCCGACACCCGGATCGGCTTGTGCACCAGTTCCAGTCGCAGGGTCTCCATCAGGGCGCGGGCGCCGTACTTGGCCGCGGAATAGCCGGCGCCACCGGGGTAGACGGAGTAACCGGCGATCGATCCGGTGAGAATCACATGACCGCCCGCCCCGGCCTCGAGTGCGGGCAACAGGGCCTGGGTGACCCGCATCGCGCCGAGCACGTTGGTCTCGTACATCTGCAGCCACTCATCCGGCTTGCCTTCGGCGATCGAGTCCAGCCCGACCGCGCCGCCGGCATTGTTGACCAGCAGCGCAATGCCGTCGGATTCGAGATTGGCCTTGTCGGCCAAGGCGGCGACGGATCGCTGGTCGGTCACGTCGAGCTCCACCGCGGTGAGCTGGCCGATCTCGGCGGCCAGTTGCTCCAGCCGATCGATCCGGCGGGCGGCGGCCCAGACGGTGAACCCCTCGGTCGCCAGCCGGCGCGCGGTGGCTGCGCCGATCCCGCTCGAGGCCCCGGTGACAACGGCGATTCCGTGTGATCTGGTCATGCCGCGATTCTGCCCAGCGCCGATGCTGCGGCATAGTGGAGGGGGCGGCGCAGTGACCTGATCGAGCCGCGTCGAGCAGGTGGACGAATTCGGAGGCGGCGTGCGACACGGGCAGGTAACCCGGCACGGTGCGTTGCCCCGTCGGATCGCCACCATCAGCGTGCACACCTCGCCGCTGGACCAGCCCGGTGCTGGTGACGCCGGCGGTATGAACGTCTACGTGCTGGAGACGGCCAAGCGACTAGCCGACAGTGGCGTCGAGGTCGAGATCTTCACCCGCGCCGTGTCCTCGGAGCTGCCTCGTACGGTCGAGGTCGAGCCCGGCGTGCTGGTTCGCCACGTAACCGCCGGCCCGTATGAGGGACTGTCCAAGAACGACCTGCCGGGCCAGCTCTGCGCCTTCACATCGGCGGTACTGCGCACCGAGGCTCACCACGACGAGGGCTGGTACGACCTGGTGCACTCGCACTACTGGTTGTCCGGCCAGGTCGGCTGGTTGGCCCGTGACCGGTGGGGCGTGCCGCTGGTGCACACCGCCCACACGCTGGCCAAGGCGAAGAACGCAGCCATGGCCGAGGGTGACTGCCCGGAACCACTGGCCCGGATCGTGGGCGAGCAACAGGTGGTCGACGAAGCCGACCGGCTGGTGGCCAACACGACGCACGAGGCCGACCAGCTGACGCGGTGGTACGACGCCGATCCGGCCAAGGTGGTCACCGTGCCGCCGGGAGTGGACCTGTCCACGTTCCACCCGGCAGATCGACGAACTGCCCGTGAATCATTGGGCATTCGTCCCGATGCGCTGGTGCTGCTGTTTGTCGGGCGGCTGCAGCCGCTGAAGGCGCCGGACGTGCTGTTGCGGGCCGCGGCCGAGTTGGTCCGGCGGGATCCGGAGCTGGCCGATCGGCTGCAGGTGCTGGTCGTCGGGGCGCCGTCCGGCAACGGGCTGGCCGCGCCCGATGCCTATGTCCAGCTGGCCGATCGGCTCGGCATCGCCGCCGCGGTGCGGTTCTGCCCGCCGGCCGACCGGCAGGCCCTGGCTCGCTATTACAACGCGGCCGACCTCACCGTGGTCCCGAGCCACAACGAGTCCTTCGGCCTGGTCGCGCTCGAATCCCAAGCCTGTGGCACACCGGTGGTGGCCGCCGCAGTCGGTGGTCTGCCGACCGCGGTCCAGCACGGGCACACCGGTCTGCTCGTCGACGGTCACCGGACGTCGGACTGGGCGGACGCGCTGGGATCGTTGCTGACCGATCCCGCGCGGCGAGCCGGACTGGCCGGAGCGGCGCGGGCGCACGCCGAGCGATTCAGCTGGCGGAACACCGCCGATGAGCTGTTGGCCTGCTATCGGGACGCGATGGCCGAACACCGCACGCTGGCCCAAGCACAGTGAGCGAAGCGAACGCAGCGAACCGAGAAGCACAGTGAGCGAAGTGAGCGAAGCGAACGCAGCGAACCGAGAAGCACAGTGAGCGCAGCGAACCGAGAAGCACAGTCTTCGGGCAACAAGGGCAGGACGCCACATGAGCGGTAGCGACTACGCCGAGGTCATCCGGCAGGCCTTGGCCGAGTCCGAGATCGAGTTCGACGAACCTTCGCCCGGCAGTTTCGTGGCCAACCTGCCCGGTCAGAAGCGGCTCAAGACCTCCTGCTGGTTGACCCTCGGGCGGCAGACACTGGCCGTCGAGGCGTTCGTGATGCGCAAGCCGGACGAGAACGCCGACGCGGTCCATCGCTGGCTGCTGGCCCACAACCCCAAGATGTTCGCCGTCTCCTGGTCGATCGACGATGCCGGCGATGTCTACTTGTCCGGCCGGTTGCCGCTGGCCGCGGTGACGGTCGACGTGATCGACCGGCTGCTCGGGTCAGTGTTGGACTACGCCGACTCGGCGTTCAACACCTTGCTCGAGCTCGGCTTCGGTGAGTCGATCCGACGCGAGTGGGCCTGGCGGGAGAGCCGGGGCGAATCACTGGCCAACCTGGCCGCGTTCGAAGGATTCGTGAAGCGCAATGCCTGAACTGACCATTCCGCGGGCTCTGAACGGCCCCGCCGACTCG
This sequence comes from Phormidium nigroviride PCC 7112, assembly GCA_964658795.1. GTDB lineage: Bacteria > Actinomycetota > Actinomycetes > Mycobacteriales > Jatrophihabitantaceae > Jatrophihabitans_A. The sequence goes on along the minus strand of CAZZZW010000018.1, from coordinate 5,295 downwards.
GCCAACGGCGGCATCGTGTCCGGTCGGCTCGCGGCCTTCCTCGACACCGGCGGCCCGGTCACGGTGACCCTTCGGCGACCGCCGCCGTTGGACACGCCGATGCCGCTCGAGCAGAGCGAACGCGGAATGTCGTTGTTCCACAACGGAGATCTCGTTGCCGTGGCCGAGCGGTCCGATCAGCTCATCGAACCTGTGCCGGCCGTGACCTGGCCACAGGCGGTCGAGGCGGTCCCTCGCTTCGACGGCTTCCTCGAGCACCCGTTCCCGACCTGCTTCGGCTGCGGCACCGAACGCCCGGACGGATTGGCCTGCCACGCCGGTCCGGTGGACCCGGCCGACAAGAGCTACGTGGCCACCACCTTCGTCCGGCAGCCCGAACACCCTGACGATCTCAGCCTGACCTGGGCCGCACTGGACTGTGCCGGCGGCTGGTCCATCGGCCTGGTCGGCCGCCGCGCGGTGCTCGGCCGGATGACCGCGCACATCACCGAGGTGCCCGAGATCGGTGAGGAGTGCGTCGTCGTCGCCCAGTGCGACGGCTGGGAGGGCCGGAAGGCGTTCAGCCGATCGACCGGATACGGACGGGATGGTCGCATCCTGGGCGTTACGACCGCCACCTGGGTCGAGCTGAAGTAGCGCGGACCTGGGTCGACCCGGCCCAGCCGGCTGGTGCAGGATTGAACTCGTGACTGAGCCCACGAAGAAGCAGACGACGAAGACGCTTGTCCTGCTCCGCCACGGCGAGAGCGACTGGAACCTCAAGAACCTGTTCACCGGGTGGGTGGACGTCGACCTCACCCCGACCGGTGTGGAACAGGCCCGCCGGGGTGGCGAACTCCTGGTCGAGCACGGCATCACCCCATCGGTGGTGCACACCTCGCTGCTGCGTCGGGCGATCCGGACCTCGGAGATCGCACTGCACACCGCCAACCTGCACTGGTTGCCGGTCAAGCGCAGCTGGCGATTGAACGAGCGGCACTACGGTGCCCTGCAGGGCAAGGACAAGGCGGCGGTCCGGGCCGAGTTCGGTGACGAGCAGTTCATGCTCTGGCGTCGGTCCTACGACGTGCCGCCGCCGCCGTTGGATGCCGACGACGAGTTCAGCCAGGTGCACGATCCGCGCTACGCCGACCTGCTCGAATCGGTGCCGCGGACCGAGTTCCTGGCCGATGTGGTGCTGCGGATGATGCCGTACTTCTATGACCAGATCGTTCCGGACCTGCGCAACGGCACGGTGCTGATCGCGGCCCACGGGAACTCGCTGCGAGCCTTGATCAAGCACCTGGACGGGCTTTCGGACGAGGCCGTTGTGTCACTGAACGTGCCGACGGGGATTCCGCTGCGCTACGACCTGGACCCGGTGACCATGATGCCGGTCAGGCCGGCCGAGTACCTGGACCCGGAAGCGGCCCGGATCGCCATCGACGAGGTCGCCAACCAGGGCAAGAAGTAGCTGCCGCCGGTTCGCATTCGTAGCTAGCAGGTCAGTTGATGAGGCGACGGTAGCCGCTCGAGTCCGGCGATAAATCTTGCGTCAGCCCGTACCGTTGACAGAGTCGGAGACTTCGCTCGTTGTCGGGGTGGACGATCGCCCACACCCGTGCGTCCCGAGCCGGAACCCGACTGCGGACATCCGTCAAGACGCCTGACATGAGGACATCGCTGACTCGGGTGCCGTCATCAAGCCGTCCTCCTTGCCATTCCAGCGATACGTCCGCGACCTCGAGCTTCGTCGCGACGAACGTCTGCGGTGGATCGGAAGCGAACTCCAGTTCTGATCGTTCGTGAGCCGCCACGGCTACCAGATCTCCGAGCGGGCCTTCTACGACAAGCAAGCGGGGGTCGGCATCCGCTGCACGAGGATCGAAGACCCAGTCGCACAGTTGGGCTTGCACGAAAGCTTCTACCTCTCGCTCATAGGTGAATCCGGGCCGTGCGCAGCGAAAGGTCTCCAGGTCGGCAGCAATCGAGGCGTCGGCAACACGAACTCGATAGCCAGGACTCATCACCCGATATGTACCGGAACGAGAATCTGTAGTGGCCCCGGTGTCCGGCGAAGGATCGCAGCGTCAGACTCGGTTATGCGCACGGACCCACGAGGTCGCCCGAAGGGTGAGGATGGTTCGCTCGCGGCTGCATCAGATTCAATGCCAGGGCTGACGATGAACAGGGTCGTGTGATGGTCCACTTTCTCGCTCGCGATGACGAGCGCCTGCCCTAGTTCGCTGCGGCCGACGGCTGAGGCGGACTCAGTTGGTACAGACGTTCGAAGTCCGTTCTTGGCTTCGACGATCACGTAGTGGTCGTTCGTTTCGGAGACGCGCCCCTTTACGAACACCACGAAGTCGAGGTCGGCACTTGCCTCCTGCCGCCGTCGCTCAGTCTCACTTGCGATGCTGACTAACGCGGCCCAAGCAACATCGGTAAAACGCTCTCTACCGACCGAGCCGCCCGCAAGGTCGCTGGCCGCTTCCGGCGGCGCGTTTGCGATATAGCTGCACAACCACTGAAACGATGACGTGGACTCGAGCTCTGCAGCCAGGAGTGCCAGCTTCAGCGCACCATCATGCCGGCCGTGACGTTCCAAACGGGCAGAGTCGGCATTGAGTGCGCTGTAGAGGCGAAGCTGCCCGCCAAGCCGGCCGTGCGTTCGCGGATGAACGGCCACGCCGCTGGAAATGACCCCGCGGCGGCGGAGCGCGCGCGCAACACCGGCTTGATCAGGGTCGCTGGTAGCTCTGAATGCGCAGACGACGTCCTGCCTGCTCGTGAAGGGCCACGAAAGTACATCCATGATTCGATCGTACCCGCGGAGAAGCCAAAATGACGTCTCGGTGCACGAGACGTGTGAATCAGGGCTAGTTGGACGACGGAGGCTGCTTGACCGCAGCCGATCCGGCCGGCATCTCGCCGGTGGCGATAAAGACGATCCGGCGGGCCACCCCGACGGCGTGGTCGGCGTAGCGCTCGTAGTACCGGCCGAGCAGCGTCATGTCGATCGCCGCCTCGGTGCCGTGCGACCAGTTGTCGGACAGCAGTTGAGTGAACAGCTTGCGGTGCAAGGCGTCCATGGAGTCGTCCTCGGCCTCGATCGCCTGGGCCAATTCGACGTCACGGCCCTTGATCACCTCGGCCACCTTGTCCACCAGCGACAGCGCGACCTTGCCCATCTGGCTGATCACGTCGCGCAGCTCCGGCGGCACCGCGATGTCCGGATAGCGCATCCGGGCCACCTTGGCCACGTGCAGGGCCAGGTCGCCCATCCGTTCCAGGTCGGCCACCAGGTGCAGCGTGGTGACGAGCACGCGGAGGTCGGTGGCGACCGGTTGCTGCAATGAGAGCAGCAGGAACGTCCGGGCCTCCAGATCGGCGCGCAGCGCGTCGATGGCGGTGTCGTCGCTGACGACCCGTTCGGCCCCGTGCAGGTCGCCGTCGAGCAGGGCGTTGGTGGCCCGCTCCATCGCGGTGCCGGCCAGGTGGGTCATGGCGACGAGCGAATTGCCGATGTCGTCGAGCTCGTCGTGATACAGGTCGCGCATGGCATCAGCCTAGAGGCTCAGATGTGCGCCCGGTTCGGCTGCGATGAATGCCGACCGGCCAGCAGATGAACAACGGGTGTCGGTCAGTTTTACGTCTGCAACCCGCGGCCGGGCGCGCTCCGAAGTGTGCATTCGAGGGGTCCGAGCACCCGTACCATCGGCTCGTGAGCGTCATCATCGCGGTCGCGGCCTTCTTGTTGGGGGCCGCTGCTGCCGCCTTCGCGGCCGCCGCGTATGTGCATCGCCACCCGGCTCCCGAGGTCATCGCGCCGGATCCGGCCGCGCCGGCCGCCGCCGCCACCCGGCCGCAGTCGGCCTTCAGTCAACGGGTGCTGAGCGCGCTCGATCTCGGGGTGGTCGTGATCGACCGGGACGAGACGGTCATCTATGCCAACCCGGCCGCGCAACGGCTGCAGGTGGCTGACGCGGACCGGATCGCCATCCCGGCGCTGTCCGAACTGGTCCGCCGGGTCACCGACTCACGCGCGGCCGACAGCGTGACGCTGGACATCGCCGGTGGCGGACGAGGCCCGGAGTTCCAGACGTTCGCGGTGCGGGCGGTGCCACTCGGCGCCCCGGCCCGGGTCGAGCAGGTGGTGCTCCGGTTCTTCGACATGACCGAGACCCGGCGGCTGGAACTGGTCCGCCGGGACTTCGTCGCCAACGTCTCGCACGAACTCAAGACCCCGGTCGGGGCGCTGACGTTGCTGGCCGAGGCAATCCAGGAGGCGGCCGACGATCCCGGCGCGGTGCAGCACTTCGCCGGCCGGATGCAGCACGAGGGCGCCCGGCTCGGCCGGCTCGTGCAGGAGCTGATCGAACTGTCCCGGCTGCAGGGGGCCGAGCCACTGCCCGGTCAGGCACTGGTCGATGTCGGTCGGATCATCTCCGGTGCGATCGACCGCAGCAAGCTGATCGCCGACCAGTCCAACATCTCGGTGGTGTCCCGCTCGCAACCGGGGCTGGCGGTGCGGGGCAACGAGACGCAGCTGATCACCGCGCTGGGCAACCTGGTCGACAACGCCATCGCCTACAGCGCCCCCCAGACCAAGATCAGCCTGACCAGCCGGTCCGAGGTGGATCCGGCCGGCGACGAGTGGGTCGCGGTGTCGGTGTCCGACCAGGGCATCGGGATCGCCGAGGCCGATCTGGACCGGGTCTTCGAGCGGTTCTACCGGGTGGATCCGGCCCGGTCCCGCGCCACCGGCGGCACCGGCCTGGGTCTGGCCATCGTCAAACACATCGCGACCAACCACGGCGGCAACGTCGCCGTCTGGAGCGTGGTCGGGTCCGGCTCGACCTTCACCGTGCGACTACCCCTGGCGGCCCGGACGGTGACCGAATCCACCCCTGAGATACAGCACGTTTGATCAGGTTTCATCCCATGAAAAAAGGAGAAAGCCCGTGACCCGGGTACTTGTGGTCGAGGACGAAGAATCCATCTCCGACCCGCTGTCGTTCATGCTCCGGCGCGAAGGATTCGAGGTGTCCGTGGCCGCCACCGGTCCGGATGCGCTCGGTTCGTTCGACCGGGCCGGAGCCGACATCGTGTTGCTCGACCTGATGCTGCCGGGGCTGCCCGGCACCGAGGTCTGCCGAACGCTGCGGCAGAAGTCGCAGGTGCCGATCATCATCCTGACCGCTCGGGACTCCGAGGTGGACAAGGTCGTCGGGCTCGAACTGGGCGCCGACGACTATGTCACCAAGCCGTTCTCGCATCGAGAACTGGTCGCTCGGATAAGGGCAGTCATGCGTC
>CAZZZW010000017.1:0-25268 GCA_964658795.1 Phormidium nigroviride PCC 7112 | reverse complement strand
CGGTGCTGCTCGGGCCGGTGGTGCTCGGCCCGCTGCCCGAGGCCGCCTTGTGCGTGCAGGCACTCGCGCCGAACAGCGTGACTACGACCGCGACCAGGGCGATCATCCGTCGGTTGTGCACGATCGGCCTTCCTGATCGGGGCCGGCCCAACTCGCCGGCGTGATGCGGTCGACTCGCCAACCGGCCGAGTTCAAAGCCGCGCTGATGCTCTGCTCGTCGGCGCCCTCGACCAGGGCCAAGACCACGTCGTCGGCCGGAACCCTTACCGCGCAAAGGAGTTGCACGTCGGACGGTGGCATGGGCATTGGCTGGAACTGCCCCGGTGTTCCGGTGTCGTCGTACCGCTCGACGACGAAGAGCTGATTCGACATGACGGCCCTACTTGAGGTTCGGGGCCATCTTGCGCAGCAGATCGAGGGTGATCTGGCCGCCGAAGGAGTCGTCGCCTTCGGTGATCAGCAGGCCACCGACCCGGACCACGGTTCCACCGTCGGAGTTGGTGTAGGCCTCGTCGCCGAGACCGTCGACCTTCGTCCCGTCGGTGTAGAGGTCGATACCCGGTCCGGGGCCGACCTCGAACAGCACGGTTCCCTCGGCGCCGCCGTCGCTGATGTCGAACCGGCAGGCCGAGCGATCCTCGGTGCCGGGGTCCTCCTTGGTGGCGGTCAGTTTGTAGACCGAAGCGGAAGTCTGGGCCCCGTCGAGCTTGTCGGCCATCGCCACGCTCTGCGCATCGGCCTGGCTCAGCATCGAACACACGTCGATGTGGGAGGCGTCGCTGCTCGGCACGCTGGCGGCCGACGAGGCCGAGTTCATGATGCTGGCGAGATCCTGCGAGCTCACGTCGCTAACGCTGGCCGCGGCGTTCGAGGCCTGCGCCTCGGCCGACTGGATGGCCGACAGCTGGGATTCGGCCTGCTTCTGGGCGGAATTGCCGCCGCTGCTGCAGGCGGCCAGGCCGCTGAGGGCGACGGCGGTCGTGGCCAGCACTACGAGTGGCTTGATCAAGGTCGTTCCTTCGAGGTGTCGCGGTGGCGAATGAGTCGGCCCGACACGTTCGTCGTCCCGTGCTCACAAGCCTGGCCGGACCCGACCGTTGATGAATCAGTCAATTCCCTACGGTTGAGCCGGCACGCGCCCTACGCCGCAGCCGAACAACCCGCTTGCTGAGGGGGATTGGCTAGCTTCGCCGGGATTGCAGGGCCGCGGCGAGTTCGACCCGGCGTCCGATCGCGAGCTTGCGATAGATCCGGGCCAGGTTGGCCTCGACCGTCTTGGGGCTGATGAACAGGGCGTCGGCGATCTCGCGGTTGGTCGCCCCGGAAGCGGCGAGTTCGGCTACCCGCTGCTCGGAGGAGGAGAGCTCATCGGTCGTTACCGCGCGGGCGCCGGTCCGGTCGGCGTCGGCTCGGGCCCGGCCGGCGAAGGCCTGGGCCCCGAGCGCCTCGAACTCGGTCGCGGCCGCGAGCAGTGCCTCGCGCGCGGCCAGCTTGCGCCGGGCCCGCCGGTGGGCCAGCCCGACCACGGCCAGGGCCCGGGCCCGATCGAAGCGGACCACGTCGGCCGGGATCTCGTCCCGGACCGCCAGCACGGCTTCGATCAGTTCGGTGGTCTCCCGACCCTCCGCACCGGCGATCAGCACCCGGCTGCGGGCCAGTGCGAGTGTCGTCCACGGCCGGGGCAGCCGGGCGTGCCGGCGGGACAGCCGATCGAAGGCGACCCGGGCGCCGATCAGGTCGCCGGCGCCGACACAGGCCTCGATCCAGTCCGGCTCGAACCGGGAACCGAGCGGCTCGACCAACTCGTTGGCATCCAGCACCCCGGCGAGCTCGGCGTAGCCGGTCGCGGCGTCGGCGGAGCGCCCGTCAGCCAGCGCCACGAACGCGGTGAGTTGCAGGCTGATCCGGTGCAACCAGGGGTCGTGTGAGGCGGCCGCCTCGGCCAGGCCGGCCGCACCGGCGGCGCAGGCCTCGACCAGGTTTCCCCTGAGCGCATCGAGGGTTCCGCCGAGCCAGCGGCTGGCCGCGCCACCGAAACCGAGCTGGCTGGCGAGCTCCCGGGTGCTCGCGATCCAGGCCGCCGCCCGGCCGTACTCGCCGGCCAGGGTCTCGGCCTCGGCCAGGTGTTCCATCAGTTCGTGCTGCATGGGTTCGTCCCCGGCCGCGGCCGCCACCTCGAGCATCGCCTGCAACCGGTCCCGGGCCGGCCCCAGCTGGTCGGTGCCCTTCCACCAGATCGCCGGGATCGTGCCGGCCAGCCAGGACGGCTGCCCGGCCTCCAGTTCCAGTGCGCGATCGAGCAGGTCGACCCGCGGGGCCAGGCCGGTGCGCACCTCGCTGAGAAACACCAACATCAGGACGGACGCCAGCAGCGCGCGATCGGTACGACCCAGCACGCCGGTGCCGCGGGGGTCGTCCGGTGGTGTCTCGTCGGTGTCGAGCAGGGTCAGGGCGGCCTCGGCGTGTTTCCGGGCCGGTGCGGCCCGGTCGACGAAGACGGCGAGGTGCGCGTGCACCCGACCGGCCAGCCGGGACGACGGGGTGGCCGCGGCCAGGGCGTGTTGTGCGGTCGTCACGGCCAACGGCAGGTCGTCGACGCTGAACGCGATCGCGGCCCGCAGCAGCAGCGCCTCGGCCAGCAGGTCGCCCCGCAGGTCCCGGGCGATGGCGTCGGCCTGTTCGGCGGCCTGCCGGTAGTTGCCGCAATCGAACAGGCAGTACGACGCCCGCAGTTGCAGGGTGGTCGCCGCGGCGCTATCCGCGGTCAGGGCGCTGGCCCGGGCGTAGAACTCGGCGGCCAGATCCGGCGCGCCCCGGGCCCGGACCCGCTCGGCCGCCTCGCCGAGCTCGGCCGCGACCTGATCGTCGGCGCCGGTGGTGGACTGCGCCAACTGCCGCGCGCGCTCGTCCCGATCGGTGCTGGTCTCGGCCAGCACCGTGTGCAGGCGGCGTCGGACCCCGGCCGGGATGCTGGCCCGGACGGCGCTGGCGTACACCGGATGTACGAAGCGGACCTGCGCCGTGTCGTCCACGGTGACCAGCCCGACCTCCTCGACCGCGTCGAGAGCGTCGGCGGCGACCCCGGCCGCGACCAGGTCGGTCAGGCGCGGGGCCGACAGCAGCGCGGCCAACCGGGCCGCGTGCACGCTGTCGGGCGGCAGGGTGGCCAGGGACGCCTCGACCAGCTCGTGCATCGAGGCCGGCACCGGAAAGTCCCCGCCCGGCCCGGGCATCCGGGGCAACCGGAGCGCGGCCCGGGTCAGCTCGATCGCCAGCAGCGGGTTGCCCCCGGATTCCAGAGCCAACCGGGCCACGGTGGGCCGGCTGAGCGAGACGTCGAACCGCTGCGCGAGCAGTCGAAACAGCGGGCCGACGCCCAGTGGTGGCAGGCTCAATCGCTCAACCGGACCCCGGGCGTCCAATTCGAGCGGGACCAGCGGATCCAGCCGGTCACCGGTGCGCCGGGTCGCCAGCACCCGGACCTCGGCCGCCGACCGGCGCAGCGCGAACTGCAACGCCCGCGCCGAGGGCGGATCCAGCCACGGGGCGTCATCGATCACGACCAGCAGTCCGGCCGGACTCCGGCGGGCGCCCGTATCGAGCAGGGTGCGCACGGCCGAGGCCAGCGCGCGTTCGTCGACCGGGGTGCTGACGGGGCCTAGCAGCAGCGCGGACCGCGCGGCCTGCTGCTGTGGAATCGGCAGCTCGACCAGGTCGCCGGCCAGTGGCTGGAGCAGATCGGCCAGGGCGGCCAGCGGCAGCGCGGCCTCGGTCTCGGTCGGCGCGCACCGCAGGATCACCATGCCTCGTTCGGCGGCCAGGTCGACCAGGGCCTGCAGCATGGTGGTCTTGCCGATGCCGGCCGGTCCCTCGAGCAGCAGCCGGCCGGTGTTCTGCAGGGTCGCGAGGGCGACGTCCAGCACGGCGTCTCGGCCGACCACGCTGCTGCGCACGGGCCGCAGTCTTACAGGTCAATCCGTCCGGCGGGCTGAAACCGTCCATCTTGAAATCAGAGATGCTTCGACGAGTGATCAGTCTCGGCACGGGTGATCAGTTGTAATGGATCATCCGAGCGCTAACCGATCACTCGTCGAGACGGAACCGGCGGTCGCGACGTCAGGCCCGGACGGCGTCGATGAACGCGTCCAGCCGACCGAGCATGTCGGCGGCGGCGGTCTCGACGTCCTCATCGGTGTTCAGCCGCGCCCGACCGCCCCGGTTGCTGGGTTGGCGCAGCTGGGCCGAGCAGTCGAGGTCCCGGCAGATGTAGGTGCCGACCGTGTTGCCGTTGCGCCCGGCCGCACCGGCCCGCCGGGCGGTGAACAGCGCAACCGCGGTGGAGTTGTCGACCGCCCGGCAGATGCTGCACATCGCCTTGCGGCCGGGCAACAGGCCGCCTTCGGTGGTGCCGACGGCGATGGCCACCACCGAGGCGGCCCCAGGTCGGACCAGGTAGCCGCGCTGCGGGAACTTCGGATCACGCCAGCCGTAGAAGTCCAGGACCGTCCAGGCCACCTCATCGAAATCGGTCGGGACCGTGACCGCACTGCGCTCGCTCTTGGTGACGTTGACCAAGGCGCGTTGAATATCGGCTTTGTTCAATGATTGCATGGTGTTTCTCAATCCTTCGGGGTTAGACAAGCAGGGTCGGGCCGGTGGGTCAGGCTCGCGCCGTTCGAAGGGTCGGGCCGGTTCGTCAGGATCGCGCGGTCCTCAGGCTCGCGCGGGGTCGCCGATCGCACCGCCGGTCGCGGTCCGGACAGCACGGGCGATGTCGCGGGAGGTCCGGGAAATGTCGACCCGATCGAACTCGCCGGCCAGCAGCCGACGACTCAGATCCTCATGGACGACACGCACGACCGCGGCCGCCGCGGCGGCATGGCGCCGGACCTCGAGATCGCCGGTGGGGCGGCCCAGCCGGCCGGCCACCACCCCGGCCAGCTGCTGTTCGACGCGGTCGTTGGCCATCAACCAGGTGGCCCGGATGTCCGGTTCCCGGTCGGCCAAGCCGACCAGCTGGACCGAGAGCAGATCGTCCGCGGCCTGGCGAGGATCGGACTGCTGGGAGCGGCGGCCCAGTTCGGCCGCGAAGTGGTCCTCCAGGCTCAGCTCATCCGGCCAGCGCCGGAGCATCGCCAGCAGCCCGTCCACCCCCTGCCCGACGATCGGCTCCGCGCAGCTCTCCTTGTTGCGGAAGTGCCGCCAGAGGGTCCGGACCGACAGGCCGACCGCGGCGGCGATCTGGTCACCGCTGGTCGCCGCGACGCCCTGCCGCCAGAACAACCGAGCGGCCTCGCGGGAGATGTCGAGCCGGAGCCGTTCGCGCCGCCTATCGCTCATCGCCCCGGGCTTGCTCGGTTCGGGTCTGGTCTGCTGGATCGTTGACGGCATGAGTCATTTTGACACTTAATGCCAGCAGCTGTCACCCGGTTAAGTGCCTCCGAAGCAGCGTCGTCATATCTTCCTCGACCGCTACGCCGGCCGAAGGTCGGGCGTTCGTGCGTCAGCTCAGGCCGGTGGCCGCAACCTTCCGGTACACCTCGACCAGGTGTTGGACCGCGAGTTCCCAGAGCGTGTGACCGACCACGGCCAGGGCTCCCGACGTCGCCAGCTCGCGCACCTCGGTATAGGTCAGGTCTCCGAACCGCATTGACATCGCTTCATTTGTGATGTGCGTTCAGGGCATCGTTCGAGTCAGTTGGACCCGATCGACTTTCCCGTTGTCGTCAAGGGATTTTGAGATGCAGCGATTGGCCGCGGTCAGCGCTCGATCCTGACCTGGCCGCGCCGTAGTTCGACGTGCATCGTCGCCCGGGTGGACTCGAGCAGCCGACGATCGTGGGTCACCAGCAAGACGGTTCCCGGAAATTCGTCCAGCGCCAGCTCGAGTTGCTCGATCGCCGGTAGGTCGAGGTGATTGCTCGGCTCGTCGAGGACGAGAAGGTTGGTCGCGCCACCTTGCAGCATCGCCATCGCCGCCCGGGTCCGTTCGCCCGGGGACAGCGAACGAATCGGCCGATCGACGTGGCCGGCCCGCAACCCGAACTTGGCGAGCAGGGTGCGGATATCAGCCGGTGTCAGCTGCGGCAGCACGCGCTCCAGGGCAACCGGCAGCGACCGGGACTCGTCCCAGAGCACGTTGCGACGCTGGTCGATCTCACCGACAGTGACACCGGCCCCGAGCGTGCGCGTCCCACTGACCAGGGGCAGGCGTCCGAGGATCGTGTCGATCAGGGTGCTCTTGCCGCTGCCGTTCTCTCCGGTGATCACCACGCGGTCGCCGTATTCGATCTGCAGGTCCACCGGTCCGAGCCGAAAACCGGAGCGCTCGACGACGGCCTGGTTGAGGACGCACACGATCGCGCCGGACCGGTCGCCAGCGCCGATCTGGAACCGTAGTTCCCACTCCTTGCGAGGTTCCTCGACGACGTCCATCCGGTCGATCATGCGCTCGAGCTGGCGTGCTTTGGCAGCTCGATTCTCAGCACCTTGGACCTTGGTCTTGCGTCCGATCTTGTCCGGGTCACGCCCGGCCTTGCGGCGCGCGGCCCGGGCACCGACGGCCGCCCACTCCCGCTGGTTGCGAGCCCGTTCGGTCAGTCCCCGGCGGCGCTCGGCGTAGTCCTCGTAGGACTCGCGGGCCTTGCGTCGGTCGATCTCCCGAGCGTCCAGGTAGGCGGCGTAACCGCCTCCGTAGTGCGCTACCCGGTTCTGGCCCGAATCGATCTCCACGATCTCGGTGACGCACCGGTCGAGAAACTCGCGGTCGTGGCTGACGACCACGATCCCGGCGCGCTGGTCGAGCACGAACTCCTCGAGTAGTTCGAGGCCGGCGAGATCGAGATCGTTCGTGGGTTCGTCGAGGGCGAACATGTCGAAGCGGGCCAGCAACAGCGAGGCCAGTGCGACCCGGGCGACCTGACCACCCGACAAGGCCGTCATCGGTGTGCCGGGTGCCAGCCGCAATCCGAGCCGAGCCAGCACTCCCGGAAGTCGGTCGGTGAGGTCGGCCCCGCCGAGCGCCAGCCACCGGTCGAGCGCAGCGGCGTAGTCATCGCCGACGTCCTGCCCGGCCGACAGGTTCGCCGAGGCACGATCCAGGTCGACCTGAGCCGCGGCCACCCCGGTTCGACGGGCGATGAAGGCGTGCAGGTCCTCGTCCGTTCGTCGCTCCGGCTCCTGGGCCAGGTAGCCGACGGTGCTGCCGGGTGGTGCCCAGGTGATCCGCCCCTCGTCCGGCTCGTCCAGGCCGGTGAGCAGGCGGAGCAGCGTGGACTTGCCGGCCCCGTTCGGTCCGACCACGCCGACAACCGCGCCCGGGGTGATCGTGAGGTCGAGTCCGCGAAACAGCCACCGGCTCTCGCGCTCGGCTCCGAGCAGCCGACCCGTCACGGTCGCAACCATGGCCGTACCTTACAAGGGGACAAGCCAGGCACTGTGTCCTCGGCTCGCGGTGGCTGCCCTGGTCGCAGGGATGGCGATTCCGCCGAAGAACACGACTCTGCCGAAGAACAGGGCAACGCAGTGGCGGTGGTCTAGCCCTTCCGTCCGATCAGGTGGAAGACCCGGCCGAGCTGCCGGTACGGGTCACGCCGGCTGGCCTCGAGTTCGACGGCAGCGATCTGGTCCCGCTGGGCCGGATCGGGTGCTGTCCCGCCGAACTCCAGCCAGTCGACGAACAGCCAGACCCCATACCATTGCTGGGGATTCACGCCTCGTTGCACCAACAGGTCGCTGAGCTCGGCCACCGTGTCGGCCCGGACCGGTACGCCCAGCACGCCGATCTCGGCGCGGGCATCGAAGCCGGCCAGTGCGTCGTCCCACCGTTGTTCCAGGGCCGGTCGGACCGCCATCGCCGCCGCGTTGCCGGTCATGATCGAGACCAATCCGCCGGGGGCGGTACAGGCCGCCAACTGGTCCAGCATCGGCTCGGGCCGATCGAGATACCCCAGCACGCCATGGCACAACACGGCCGTGAACTGCTGCCCGGCCACCGCCTCGGCAGCATCGGTCCCGTCAGCTTGGATCAGCGTCACCCGGTCCCGGACCTCGGCCGGCAACTGATCGAGTCGTTGCCGGGCCTTATCCAGCATCGCCGCGGACGAGTCGAGCAGGGTGAGTCGATATCCCAGCCGGGCCAGCAGGAAGGACTGGTGCCCGGCGCCGCCGCCGACATCGAGCACCGGCCCGGGTGGGGCGGGCAGATGCTCGAGCAGGTGATGGTGCAGCACATACGTCCGGACGTAGCCCTTGACCGTGGCGTAGGCATCGTCGGCGAAGCTGTCGGCCAGCCCGGCCCAGCTATCGCTCGGTTGTTCGCTCACGCCACCGAGCGTAGGAGATTCTCCGCGACGAACCTGGCTGAAACCACCGCGATGGGGTGACGCGCCGCGTATGGTGCCTCGCGTCACCACACTCGGAGAGGGCCCCATGATCATCTTTGGCTTCAAGCAGCTCGCAAAGTTGCTGGCCACGCTGTCCTACGTCTGCAATTCCTGCCACCAGCCGGCCGCGCACCGGATCTTCAGCCGGTGGAGCTGGTTCTCGCTGTTCTTCATCCCGGTCATTCCGCTGGGCGGCAAGAAGTACTTCGACACCTGTATCGCCTGCGGCCGGACCGTTCGGCTCACCCGCGAGCAGGCCGAAGGCATCATCGGGCAGCCGCCGGCCAACCCGGGCCAGGCCCAGATCGATCCACGGCACGGCCAGGCCTCGCCGGCCGTCGGGCAGCAGTGGGGCCCACCGTCGCAGCAATACGGCCAGCCGACTCAGCAGTACGGGCAGTACCCGGCCCAGGACCAGCCGTACGGCCAGCAGCCGGGACAGTAGGACGGCCGGCCGAGTTGGGTCGATCCGGCTCGGCCTCGCCCGGCCCCCTCGGGCAGAATGGTTTGCGTGCCTGCGCCATTCGATCGAGAATCACCCGTCCGGTACGTGGCAATCGGCGACAGCTTCACCGAAGGCGTCGGCGACGAGGCGGCTGACGGTACGCCGCGGGGCTGGGCCGATCGGGTTGCGGTCGGTCTCGCCGAGCGTCTGGACCGCCCGGTGCAGTACGCCAACCTGGCGATCCGCGGCCGGTTGCTGGCCGCCATCATCGACGAGCAGTTGGACGCCGCGCTCAGCCTGGACCCGAAGCCGACCCTGCTGTCGTTGAACGGCGGCGGCAACGACATGATGCGGCCCGGCACCGATCTGGATCAACTGATCGAACTCACCGCCGAGGTGATCCGCCGGTGTGCGGTGGCCGAGATTCCGCTGCTGTTGCTCAGTGGCGCCGACCCGTCGGCCCGGCTGCCGTTCGGCACCAAGATCCACGCCAAGGGCGAACAGCTGACCGCCGCCATGCACCACCTGGTGCGCGAGCAGGAGTTGACGTTCGTCGACGCCTTCAACGACGAGGAGCTGCACCGGGCCGAGTACTGGTCACCGGATCGGCTGCACCTGGCCGAGATCGGGCACGCCCGGGTCGCAAATCTGGTCCTGACCGCGCTCGGTGTACCGGTGCCGGACACGATTGCCCCGACCGCGGAAGGCGTCCGGGGGGCCCTGGCCGAGGCCCGGTACTACCGGCAGCACGTGCTGCCCTGGGTGGTGCGCCGGGTCCGGGGCCGATCCTCCGGCGATGGCCGGGTGGCCAAACATCCGAGCTGGGTGGCGATCGAGCCGGGCTGAGCAACGGCCACCGGCCTCACCGAGCTCGTCCAGTTCAGAATTTCGGTCTGGCCAGCGTGTGCCGAGTGGTGTTCGGCTTGGAGAACCGGAATGCTCGGGATCGTGGATCCACAGTTGGCCAAACTCGAGGCGCTGGCCGAACCCGGCTGCTACAACCTGACCTTCGCGCTCGGCACGGGCGAGGAACGCGCGGTGGTGGCCCGGTTCCGCGGTGACGAGCTGGACATTCCGGCGACCGCGTTCACCGGCTGGTCCGTCACCTCCGACTCCTACGTCGCGGTCGCGGAGGCCGTCCGGTCGGTGCATCACGCGCGCGAACTGGCTCGACCGACCGGGGTCCGATTGCTCGACGTCGGTGGCGGCTGGGACGTCAGCCTGGGCAACCTCGTGCTCGAGTCCGGCCGACCGGTCTGCGTCAGCCACGGCCCGCTGGAACCGGACGGAGAGCTCTTCCGTTGTCCCGAGTGTGGGGCGGCTGCGGTTTTCGGCTGATCCTTCAGCTCAGCCGGTCTAGCGTCTTCGTCAACACCGATTGCGATCAAAGGAGATTCCAGTGTCAGTCAGCCTCGTCAAGGGCGGCAATGTATCGCTGACCAAGCAGGCCCCCGGCCTGACCAATGTGGTCATCGGCCTCGGGTGGGACGCGCGCACCACCGACGGTCAGCCTTTCGACCTGGACGCCTCCGCGATCGCCTGCGGTACCGACGGCAAGGTGCTGTCCAACAGTCACTTCGTCTTCTTCAACAACCTCACGAGCCCTGACGGCACCATCGAGCACACCGGCGACAACATCACCGGTGAGGGCGAGGGCGACGACGAGCAGATCAAGGCCAACCTGGCCGGCATGGGCGCCGACGTCGACAAGATCGTGTTCCCGGTGTCGATCTATGAGGCCGAGCAGCGCCGGCAGTCCTTCGGTCAGGTCCGCAACGCCTTCATCCGGGTCGTGAATGCCGCCGACAACTCCGAGATCACCCGCTACGACCTGTCCGAGGACGCTTCGACCGAGACCGCGATGGTGTTCGGCGAGCTGTACCGCAACGGTGACGAGTGGAAGTTCCGGGCCGTCGGTCAGGGCTACTCCTCCGGCCTGGCCGGTATCGCCCGCGACTTCGGCGTCGGCGTCTGAGCCTTCCTGCTTCTCCGTTCAGTACCTCGCGAGTGGCCACTTCCGACGCGAGTGGCTAGAAATTTCTAGCCACTCGCCGAAGAAGTAGCCACTCGCGCTCGGTTTATGGCGGGGCTAGCGGCGGGACAGCAGCTCCGCGGCCGGCCGGATCATGTCCTTGGCCGTCTTGCCGTTGTGGAACTCGCCGAGCGCACGCATCTCCCAGCTCGGCCCGGTGCGGTTCAGCACGGCCATCAACACCCCGGTGGACGGCTGGGATTCGGACAGGTCGTACCGGACGAGCTCGGCGCCGCTGCCGCCGTCGACCAGCCGGCAGAACGCATTGGCGATATCGGTGAACTTCTGGCCGCGGTAAGAGGTGATGGTGAACAGCAGGTGGGCCACGGTCGGCGGCACCGCGGACAGCTCGAGCAGGATCTGCTCGTCGTCGCCGTCACCCTGGCCGGTCAGGTTGTCGCCGGTGTGCGTGATCGCTCCGCCGAAGGCCTTCTTGTGCGAGAACCAGGCCAGGTCGAGCAGCTGTAGCTGGGGATCGAAGGCCAGCACGGACGCGTCCAGGTCGATGTTCTTTCGGCCACGCGCCGGGTCCCAGCCCAGCCCCATCATGATCCGGGACAGCGGCGGCTCGCCGGTCTTCACCAGGCTGACCCGGTCGTTCTTGCGCAGGCTGACCCGGCCGCGGTCGAGGTTCGCCACCGGCGGTCCGGCTGGCGCGGGCTGGCTCCACGGCGCCGGGGGCTGCTGTCCGGCTGATGGCGGCAGCCAGGGGTTCTGGGCGGCCGGCGCGGGCGGGGGCTGCGCAGCGGCCGGGGCCGGGGCGACCGGCGTCGGGGTGGCCCAGGGGGACGCGGCCTGGCCGGATCGGGGCGGTCCCCATGCGGTGGCCGGGTCGACCGGAGCCGGTGGCGGGGCGTAGGAGACGTTCGGGCTGGTACCCCACGGTGTGCTCGCCGGGCCGGTCGGCGTGGGGTTGGTCGGGGCTGCCGGTGCCGCGGTGGCCGGCGTGAACGGCGTGGGCGTCGACCCGGTCGGGGCCGGCTGGCCGGGACTGGTCGCGCTGGACTGCGGGTGCGAGAACGCCGCCGCATTGGCCTGCCCCGTCGCCGCTGCCGGTGCTGCCGGCGCTGGATCGCCGTCCACGGAGATGCCGAAGTCGGTGGCCAGGCCGGCCAGACCGGAGGAGTACCCCTGGCCGACGGCGCGGAACTTCCATTGCCCGTTGCGCCGGTACAGCTCGCCGGATACGAACGCGGTCTCGGCCGCGGCCTGCATCGCGAAATCGGCCAGCGAAGCGCCGTTGCCGGCGTCCTGCACCGCCAGTCGCAGTTGCGGGACCTGGCCGAACGTGCCGCCATCGGCCGAGGCGGCCAGCACGATCCGTTCGATATCGGGCTCGATCCGGTTCAGGTCGATCTCCAGCGCGTCCGCAGTGCCCTGTTTGCCGAGGTGTCGGACGGACGAGCCGGAGTGGGACGGCTGGTTGTAGAAGATGAAGTCGGCGTCGGATCGGACCACCCCGGCCGCGGTCAGCAACAGGGCCGAGGCGTCCACGTCCACCGGGCTGCCCGCACCCCAACTCAGGACGGCCCGGACCGTCGTGGTCGGCAGGCCGGTGTTCTCACCCTTGCTCAACGTCGTCATGCGTTCCATCCCACCACAGCTCTCGGATACACGGGGTTCATCGTGCGCAAGTAGGCTCAGCGCTTCATCACCGCCGGAGTGAACGAGAAACCGATGCGCCACTTCAACTTTCTGTCCGACGCCGAGGCCGAGCGGCTGTTCCATCGGGCCCCGCAGCCGCTGAGCGTCGACGCCGATCGAAACCAGCTCGCGGTCGGCCTGGGCGCGACGTTGTACATGCCCGCGACCCGGCCGTCCCTGGCCGAGGACTTCGTCAAGCTGGCCGCAGCCGGGGTGGTCAGCATGGTGGCCTGTCTGGAGGATGCGATCACCGACGGCGAGGTCGAGGCCGGCGAGCGCAACGTGATCGCGCAGCTGTCCCGCCCGATGCCGGGTCCCAAGCCGTTGGTCTTCGTCCGGGTCCGGACGCCGGACCAGATCGACCGGATCGCTGCCGCGCTGCCGTACGGCAACGACCTGCTGACCGGCTTCGTGCTGCCCAAGTTCCAGGACCGGACCGGGGCCGAGTTCCTCGAGGCGGTCCGGGCCGCCGGCGTGACCTGTGGCCGGACGTTGCTGGCGATGCCGGTACTGGAATCGCCGGAACTGGCCTACGCCGAAAGCCGGATCTCGATGCTCCTGCAGACCCGGGACCTGCTGGAGAAGTTCGCCGACGTCGCGCTGGCCGTCCGGCTCGGGGCGACCGACCTCGCCGCCACCTACGGGCTGCGCCGCTCTCGGGATCACACGGTCTACGACATTCAGCTGCTGGCCTCGATGATCGGTGACGTGGTCAACGTGTTCGGCCGGGCCGATGAGTTCGGCCTGGTGGTGACCGGGCCGGTGTGGGAGTATTTCTCCGGAGCCGAGCGGATCTTCAAGCCATTGCTGCGGGAATCGCCGTTCATCGAGCATGCCGAACGTGAACTTCGGGGCAAGCTGATCCGCAAGGACCTGGATGGCCTGATTCGTGAGGTCGCGCTGGACAAGGCCAACGGTTTGGTCGGCAAGACGGTGATCCATCCGAGCCATATCGCCGCGGTCCACGCGCTGTCGGTGGTCACGCTGGAGGAATACACCGACGCCACCGACATCCTGGCCACCTCCCGCGCCGGGGGCGTGGTGGCCTCGGCCTATCGGAACAAGATGAACGAGTCCAAGCCGCACACCGCGTGGGCCCGGCGGATCCTGGCCCGCGCGCATGCCTTCGGGGTGGCCAACCAGTCGACCTCGTTCGTGGATCTGCTGGGGCTGCACGGATGACCTGGTCGGGTCAGTGGGCCTCGCGCCGGCTCGGGGTCGAGCTGTTCGACGGTGCCGATTCACCCATGCCGATCTGGGAACTGGTCGGCCTGGCGGTCCGGGTCAATCCCCGCCGGGCCCAGTTGCTGGTCTCGACCGTGCTGGGCAAGCACGTCCCGGTCGATCCCCGACTGTGCTACGCGGCCGGCCGCCTGCTCGGCGGTCTCATCACCGGGTTCCCTTATGAGAACGTCGAATTGTTGCGCGAGGGCCTGGTCGGGGACACCGCAGCCACGGCTGAGTTGCTGGCCCGGCTCGATGAACACAGGGTGAAGTTCGACGGCGTGGTGCTCGGTTACGCCGAGACGGCGACCGGTCTGGGCCACGCGGTGGCGGATTCGCTGCAGGCGCCCTACCTGCATTCCACCCGTCGCCCCGTGCCGGGTGCCCGCTCGCTGCCCGGTTTCGCCGAGGAACATTCGCACGCCAGCGAGCACCTGCTGCTACCCGAGAATCCCGAATCATTCATGAATGCCGGCACGATCGTGCTGGTCGACGATGAGCTCTCCACCGGCCGGACCATCCGGAACACGATCCGGGCGCTTATCGAGGCCGGCGCCCGCTGCCGCCGGTACGTGGTCGCGAGCCTGGTCGACGTCCGCGGTGACGGCGCCGGCTTTGACGAATTTGCCGCTGAACTAGGCCTGTCCGTGATCGCGGTCAGCCTGGCCCGGGGCGTCATCACGCTGCCTTCGGACGTGTTGGCGCGGGCCGATCAGCTCCGGGCCGAGATCGTCCCGGTCCCGCCGATCGAGAAGGTGCCTTCTGTTCCGGTGCACACCGTGACGGTCTGGGACGGCGGGATCAAAGACGGCGGCCGGCACGGCTTTGCCCCGTCGGAGCGGGTGGCGCTGGAACGGGAAGCCGACCGGACGGCGACGGCACTGGCGGCGAACCTGCGGGGGCACCGGGTGCTGGTGCTCGGCTTCGAGGAGCTGATGTACGCGCCGCTACGGATCGCGCAGGCCCTGGCCGACCAGCATCCCGAGCTGACCGTCCGATTCTCCTCGACCACGCGATCGCCGGTGCTGCCGGTCGATGAGGCGGGCTATGCCATCCGAACGGGATTGTCCTTTCCCGCCCACGACAATCCGGCCGATGGTTCCGGTCCGCGGTTCGCCTACAACGTCGCCGGGGGCGGATTCACCGACGTCATCGTGGTGATCGACGACCAGGCCGCGGTTCCCGAGCTGGCCGGGCTGACCCAGGTCGTGGTCATCCCCAGTTACCGGCCGCGGCCGGTGCCGCTGGCCGGGCCGGACTTCGGCAGTTACGCCCCGGCGGAGGTTCGCTGGCTGCTCACCGACCTTTCCGGCGTCGAGTTGGAGGCACCCACCGAAGAGCGGGAAGAGGCGATCCAACTCGGGGAGGCCCACTACGCGGAGTCGCTGCCGATCGAGT
Source organism: Phormidium nigroviride PCC 7112 (assembly GCA_964658795.1). Lineage (GTDB taxonomy): Bacteria > Actinomycetota > Actinomycetes > Mycobacteriales > Jatrophihabitantaceae > Jatrophihabitans_A. The sequence continues at coordinate 10,141 of CAZZZW010000017.1, read as the reverse complement.
TCCGCCCGAGTGCCGAATACCAAAGGCTGTTCGCCCAGTCCCTGGCCCAATCGGCCCCACTGGTCGCCCAGGCGGTCGGCACCGTCACCGAGCTGGTCCTGGCCGAACGCGGCTCCGGGGCGGTGCTGGTGTCACTGGCCCGCGCCGGTACCCCGATCGGGGTCCTGATGCGCCGATGGGCCCGGCAGAAACACGGTCTGGACCTGGACCACTTCACCATGTCGATCGTCCGGGGCCGAGGCATCGACGAGGTTGCGCTGCGCTACCTGGCCGAACGCTACAACCCGGCTGATGTGGTGTTCGTCGACGGCTGGACCGGTAAGGGTGCCATCGCGGTCGAACTGGCCCAGGCGATCGAACAGGCCCGTTCCATCGGAGCATTCTCGCCCGAACTCGCCGTGCTGGCCGATACCGGCAGCTGCGTGCGCACGTTCGGCACCCGGGCTGATTTCCTCATCCCGTCAGCCTGTTTGAATTCCACCGTGTCCGGGTTGGTGTCGCGCACGGTCCTCAACGATCGGCTGATCGGGCCCGGCCAGTTCCACGGCGCCAAGTTCTATCGGGAGCTCGCGGACGAGGACGTGTCGAGTTACTTCCTGGATCGGATCAGCGAACACTTCCCGGAGGTCGAGCCGTCGTTCCCGGCCGACCGAGAGCCGAGCTGGCAGGGTTGGCAGACGGTGCAGCGGCTGTCGGAGCAGTACGGGATCGGCAATGTCAACCTGGTGAAACCTGGCGTCGGTGAGACCACCCGGGTGCTGTTGCGCCGGGTGCCGTGGCGGATCCTGGTCGAACCGGCGGCGTTGCCTGAACTCGGTCACATCCGGTTACTGGCGGCACAGCGGGGGGTGGAGGTCGAGCTGGTGGACGGTCTGGGCTACAGCTGCGTCGGCCTGATCCACCCAGGATTCATCCGTTCGGACAAGGGTGTTCTCGCTGATCGGGCGGCCCGGTCCTGATACTCCTCGCCTCGGATCTGGACCGGACGCTGATCTACTCCCGGACCGCCGCCGGCCTCGGCGATGCGACCGAGACCGGGCCGTTGCTGATCGTCGAGCATCACAAGGGCGAACCGGCCTCGTTCATGACCACTCGGGCGGCCGAGTTGATCGCTGACCTGCCGATCGTGCCGGTGACCACCCGATCGCTCAAGCAATATCGGCGGATCCGGCTGCCGGGGGTGGCGCCGCGGTTCGCGGTGGCCGGTAACGGTGGGCACCTGCTGGTGGACGGTGTGCCGGATCAGGTCTGGGCCGCCTCGATCGCTGCCCGGCTGGCCGAGGTCGCACCGCTGAGCGTCGCGGTCCAGGAGCTGCAAGCGATCAGCCGACCCGACTGGCGGATCCGTGATGTCGACGGGCTCTTCTGTTACGCCGTGCTGGATCGGGGCCGGTCGGCCCGGCCGATCCTGGGCGCACTGCGGGATTGGGCCGGCGACAACGGCTGGACTACCTCGTTGCAGGGCCGCAAGCTGTACCTGGTGCCAGCACCGCTGACCAAGGCCGCCGCGGTGGCCGAGGTGGCGGCGCGTACCTCGGCGACTGCGGCGTACGCGGCCGGGGATTCCCTGTTGGACATCGATCTGCTCGAGTACGCCGACGAGGGTCTGCACCCGGGGCACGGCGAGCTGGCCGAGTCCGGCTGGGCGGCCCCGCACGTTCGACGCCTGCCCGAGCAGGGGGCGCTGGCCGGTCAGCGGATCGTCGAATGGTTCGCGACGGTGTTCGAGCAACACCGGTCCGCCGACGGCGCCACCGATGCAGGCACTGACGCAGCTATTGACCCAGCTATTGACGGAGTGCGACCGCGTCCAGGAAGACACCGGTGATGTCGGCGGCGTTCTGGACCGAGTAGTACTTGCCGTCGGTGGCCGAGGAGATCTGGGTCAAGGCCGAGGCATCGGCCCCGCTGCCGATGCCGATGGTGATGATCTTGATCGGCTTGGCCGGATCGGCCGCGGACCGGAGCTCGGCCAGCAGTTGGGCCAGCGTCCGGGTCGAACTGGTGTCCTCGTTGCGGCCGTCGGTCATCAGCACGACCGAGTTGGTCTTGCTGGGGTCGAAGTCGGCCTGCACCTGGTGGTAGGAGGCCAGCACGGTGTCATACAGCGCGGTTCCGCCGTGCACTCGCCTAGCCATCGTCTGCTCCGCCGCCACCAGCGCCTGTCGCCGGGTGCCGGTGCCGTACCGGTCGCCCAGACCGCCCAGCGGGACCAGTTCGGCCCAAGGTTGCCTGCCGCCCTGGTCGGAGGAGAACACCCACAGCCCGAGGGCGGAGGAGTCGGGGAAGAAGGCGGTGGCCCGGTTGGCGGCGTCGGTCGCCACCACCACCTTGCTCTGGCCGTTGCCGGCCGGGTCGGCCATCGATCCGGACAGGTCGATCACGGCGAGGGTGTTGGAATCGGCCACGGCCGCGTTCCAGAGCCGGACCACGTTGAGGGTCTGGGCCGAGGTCGGCGCGGTCGCCGGTGGCACCAGATCAGGCGTGACGCCCGCTGCCGCGCCCAGGTGCGGGATCGGGGTGCCGTCCGGCGCTCGGAAGCCGGCGTCGGTGAACCGGGATCGGGCCGCCGGCGTGCGCAGTGCCTTCTCGAACGAGTCGGCCGCCTTGCTCAGCGACGGGTCGTCGGTGGCCCGGCGCAGCCGCACGACCGGAAAGTCCAGGCCCAGGGTCGGCCGGGTCGGGTAGAGGGCGACCGCGACGACCTGGCCCCGTTGCTGGTTGGCGGCGACGACGGCCTGCTCACTGGCCACGAATGCGGCATTGTTGTCACCGGCGCCCCCGGCCAGGGCATCGAAGCCGTTCAGCGGCGCCGCCAGCGCCGTCTTGCTGTATTTCAGCAGGCGGCTGACGGTGCTCTGTGCCGTGGTCAGCTGCGCGGCACCCGCCGACGGCGCTTCACTGAGCAGATCGAGCAGTCCCTCGGAGTTGTGCACCGGTTCCGGAATCGCGGCACCAGCCAGTGGATCGAAGTTCGGGTCCGACAGTTTGGTCGTCAGGGTCGCGGCTCGGGACGGCGAGGTCACGCTCACCAGGGGTGAACTGGCCAGTGACGGGTGCACGTCGATGCCGAGTTTGGCCCCCGGCACGGACCGCCGATCGACGATCAGCCGTTGGGCCCAGGTGGTGGAGTCAGGGATCCAGATCGACGTGGCCGCCGCAGCACCACTGACCAGGTTCAACTCCTGTTGGTCGGTGGCGTCGGAGGACAGTTCGACCTGGACGCACTTGCCGTCGATGCTCGGGTTGGCGGCGGTCCAATCGGCGGCGATCTGGTTGACCGGCAACGCCATGCTCGAGGCGACCAGCAGGCCCAGGGTTAGCGTGTCCGAGCCGGAGCAGTCGGCTGAGCTGATCACGGTCGAGGGCGTGGTCCTGGCCTCCGCGGCCGGTTTGTGCCGGGACAACAGCCAGGTTCCGGATGCGCCGAGTACGGCCAGGACGGCGATGACTGTGATGGCCAGTACCGACCGATGCCGGTGGCGCACGCCAGCCACCGGATGGTGTCGTCCCGCCATCGGCCTCTTCCCCGTTGAGCCCTCGTTGGTTGAGGGTCTGCGGCCGATCTCGCGGCCGCGGTGCTACCAGGGTGGACGATTCGCGGAGAAAAGTGAAGCGATGTGAGGACTTACCCGGCTAACGCTGATCGTCGGCGCGGTCGACGTGCGCCGGACGGTGATCATCCGATTGCTGAGCGTCATAACCGCTCGCCCCACGTTCGGCCGATCGGCGCTGGTTGTAGTCGGATTGGCCGTCGTAGCTGGGACCATCATCGGCCGCGCGGCGGGACGTGCGGTCATAGGACGGACCGTCCAGGTCGGCGGTCGGCCGATCCGCCGATGTGTCTCGTCTCGGCGATTCCGTGACGGTGGGTTCGGTTCCGCCGACGCGTTCCTCGGCTGTGTTTCCAGCCGGTGTAGCGGGGCTGGTTCGGTCTTGAGCCGCGCGTTCCTCCGCAGCTTCCTGGTTGCGTTGGGCTTGCGCCCGTTCGGTCTCGAGCCGTTCGGCCTCGGCCTGCCGGGCCTGCTCCCACTGCTCCTCACGTTGCCGGGCGATCTCCTGCTCGCGCGCAGCGGCCTCGGCGGCAAGGGCGTCGTCCCGTTCGGCCGCGGCGATGTCCCGGACTCCGACCACGGCCAGTCGACCGAGCGCGAAGGCGGCCAGGAACACCATCACTGCGCCCAGGCCGTAGAAGTATCCGAGATCGGCTACCGCCCGTCCCGAGACGTGCTGGCTGACCGGTTCGCCGACGCCACCGGTGCGCCACCAGGTGGAGACCGTCTTGCCGATCACGAACCAGGCGCCGGCCGCCGCAGCCAGCCAACCACCGAGGCTGCCCCGGATGCGGTTCTTACTGGTGAGCAGCAGCAGCCCTCCGACGACAGCCACGGCCCCCGGTAGGACCTCCAGCCAGCCGCGGCCGGTGGTCCAGTCCCAGGTCTTGTCGCTGCCGTAGCTGTAGTCGAAGTACGGTCCGACGAACGGGACCAGACCACCCCAGAGGCCGAGCAGGATCAGCAGTACGCCACTAACCGCGCCCCGGCTACGGGGCACCCGGTTGGTGCGTCGTCGTCGTTGTTCTGGTGCTGCGACCTCGGTCATTGTCGTTTCCTCTTTACAGATCGACGCGTTCGTTCTCGCCCACGTCTGGCCGGTGGCCGGTGAGCCTGGACTTGGCGTAGCTGAGCAGCGTGGTCACCCGGCTGCCGGGCGAGTCCCAGTATTCCGCGCCGTCGGCATGCAACTGCAACAGCACGACCTCGGGGTCTTCCGGGCCGTTCGGGAACCAGGCCTCGACTGCGGAGTTCCACAGCTGCTTGGCCTTGCTCGTATCCTCGACGACCTCGATCCGGCCGGACACCGATACCCAGGCATCATTGGAGGAAAGTGCAACGTTGGCGTTGGCATTGTGTTCGAGCTGGGTGACCTGGCGGGAGCTCCGCTCGGCGAAGAACCAGAGGTCGCCGTCGAACTCGGCCTCCTGCACGGCCATCGGCCGGCTGATCAAGGTGCCCTCACCGTCCACGGTGGTCAGCATCGCGATCCGGAACTTCTTCAGCAGCTGGGCGAGTTTGGCAACATCGGCTTCGGACATGTCGACCTCACTGGGGTCTTGGTGCGGACGCCGTCCGCGGTGCATCACGTCTGTGGTTGACGCTGCGTTCCCACCCTAACCGGAAACCAGGGCCTCGTTAGACTTCGGCGCCGACCACAGGAGGTGCGGACGCTGATGAGAGTGCTGCTGGTGCCCGGTGGTTTCTGGGATCCGACCATGACCGCCGACCGGTTCTGGGAACGGAGCGGGGTTGCGGCCGGCTTGCGGGCGAACGGCCACGAGCCAGTGCTGGTCGAGCGGCGGTATGACTCGCCGAGCTGGGGGCACGACGTGCCGGCCGTGCTGGCTCAGTTGGCCGAGCCGACCGCCGAGGCCACGATCGACGCGCTGCTCCTCGGCGAGACGCTGCGCGGTACCACCGATGCGCAGCTACGGACGATCAGCAACCTTTGCCGGGTGATTCCGTCCGAGCCGGCCAACCTGACCCATCAGTCGCGGACCTGGCAGCGTCTGGTCGAACTTGGCGCCGAAAGGCTTGCTGGCTGCCCGGAGCCGCCGTCGCCGGGCTTCGCTGACCACCTCGAAACGTTGTTGACCGAGCTCGACGCGGCCCTGTCCTGAAGCATTCGAGCGCGAACGTGCTTCGTGGTGATGAGCGCACCCAGGTCTGGTGAAGCTTGGGCGGTAAATACAACGGAAAACCCAATTCGACGAGGTGGGCACCCACGTCGCAGGCCGCTCGGCAACCAAGGCTCAGCCGAAGCGGCCGGAGATGTAGTCCTCGGTGCGCTGCTCGGTGGGGTTGGAGAAGATCTTCTGAGTGTCATCGACCTCGACCAGTTGGCCGGGCTTGCCCACGCCGGACAGGTTGAAGAACGCGGTGCGTTCGCTGACCCGCGCGGCCTGCTGCATGTTGTGGGTGACGATGATGATCGTGTACTTCTCCTTGAGTTCCTGGATCAAGTCCTCGATCGCCAATGTCGAGATCGGGTCCAGCGCCGAGCACGGCTCGTCCATCAGCAGCACCTGAGGCTCGACCGCGATCGCCCGGGCGATACACAACCGCTGCTGCTGGCCACCGGACAGACCCGCACCCGGCTTGTCCAGCCGGTCCTTCACCTCTTCCCACAGGTTCGCGCCGCGCAGCGACTTCTCCACCACATCGTCCAGCTCGGCCTTCTTCAGCCGACCCGACTGCAGCTTGAGCCCGGCCACCACGTTGTCGTAGATCGACATGGTCGGGAACGGGTTCGGCCGCTGGAACACCATGCCGATGGTCCGCCGTACGTTCACCGGGTCGACGCCGGTGCCGTAGATGTTGTCGCCGTCCAGCAGCACCTCGCCCTGCACGGTGGCGCCGGCGATGACCTCGTGCATCCGGTTGATCGTGCGCAACACCGTCGACTTACCGCAGCCGGACGGGCCGATGAACGCGGTCACCGAGCGCGGCGCGATGGTCAGGTTGACGTCGGAGACGGCCAAGAACTTGCCGTAATAGATATTGAGGTTCTTGGCTTCGATCCGCTTGGCCATTGTCTTTTGTCCTCGTCTGGAAGGGTAAAACGTGAAAAGGGAATCTTAGGAAGAGACCTTGGACCGGCGCGCGATCAGCCGGGCGATCAGGTTCAGCGCCATGACCAGGATGATCAGGGTCAACGCTGCGCCCCACATCCGGTCGGCCGCGTAGTGGATGGTCGTCCGGTGCCCGTTGACCAGGATCGTGTTGTTGCCGATGTTGCTGAACTGATCCTTGATCATTCCGGGCAACGATGCCTGCGGGCCACTGAGCAGGTCGTAGTTCCGGTACTGCGAGTACCCGACCAGGATCAGCAGCGGAGCGGTTTCGCCGGCGACCCGGGCGATACCGAGCACCACGCCGGTGACGATGCCGGACAGTGCCGTCGGCACCACGATCCGCACGATGGTCTTCCACTTCGGGACGCCGAGGGCGTAGGAGGCCTCACGCAGCTCGTTCGGCACCAGCTTGAGCATCTCCTCGGTGGTCCGCACGATGACCGGAATCATCAGCATCACCAGCGCGAGCGAGACCAGCCAGCCGGCCCGCTGGCCGCCGAAGGTCGTGATGAAGGCGGCGTAGATGAACAGCGCGGCCACGATGGAAGGGACGCCGGTGAGGATGTCGACCATGAAGGTCGCGATCCGGGCCAGTGGACCGCGACCGTACTCGACCAGATAGACCGCGACCAATACCCCGATCGGCACCGAGATGACCGAGCACAGCAGGACCTGTTCGAGCGTACCGACGATGGCGTGCCAGGCGCCGCCGCCGGGATCCCGATAGGTGATGCCGGCCTGGCTGTCGGTGAACCAGCCGTTGCGGGTGATCGCGTGCAATCCCTTGCTGACGACGGTCCAGAGCAACCAGACCAGGGGAATCAGCGCGATCAGGAACGACGCCCAGACCAGCACCGTGGCGATCTGGTTCTTGATCTTGCGTCCGGTGTTGCTCGCCGACACCAGGGACGGCGAGCTGGCGGCGATGGTCATGAGAACTCCTTGCGCCGGTTGACGATTGCCCGGGCGGCGGCGTTGACGGCGAAGGTCAGCACGAACAACACCAGGCCGGCCGCGATGAAGGCGCCGGTCTGCTTCGGGGTGTTGAACTCCGAGGCACTGTTGGCAATCTTGGACGCGAACGTCTCGCCGCCGTCGAAGATCGACCAGCTGAACGGCCCGCTGTTGGAAACCTTCGACAGGATGAGGGAGATCGCGATCGTCTCACCGAGGGCGCGGCCGAGACCGAGCATCGCGCCACTGACCAGGCCCGGGCGGCCGTAGGGCAGTACCGACATCCGGATCATCTCCCACTTGGTGGCGCCCAGGGCCCACGCGGCCTCGATGTTGGCCCGCGGGGTGCGTTCGAAAACGTCCCGGCTGATCGCCGTGACGATCGGCAGGATCATCACCGCCAGCACCACACCGCCGGAGAACACGGTGCCGTACTGGACGTTCTTGTCGGCGAACAATCCGAATCCACCGAGATGGCCACTGATGAAGTTGGCCACCGGCTGGATGTTCGGAGCCAGTTCGGTGATGCCCCAGATGCCGTAGATGATCGACGGGATCGCGGCCAGCAGGTCGATGACGTAGGCGACCGGCTTGGCCATCTGCTTCGGGGCGTACTGGGTGATGAACAGCGCGATGCCGATGGCCACCGGAACCGCGATCACCATGGCCACCAAGGAGATCAGCACTGTGGTCCACAGCAGCGGCAGCACGCCGAACCTGAGCACGCTGCCGTCGACGTCCCAGTCGCGGGACAGCAGGAAGTTGGAGTGGTCGTCACCGATCGCCGGAATGGCCCGGATCAGCAGGAACACCGCGATCAGGGCGATCAGGGCGATGACGAAGCCCGCGGCACCCGAGGTCAGGCCGAGCATGATCCGGTCGCCGGCGCGGGCGCGGCCACCATTACCGGCATTGATCGAGCCGGCGCCGAGTACCGGCGGCAGGTCGCCGGCCGCGGCCAGCGAGGTCGGGTCGGTCGAGCCGATTACCGGGCCTCCGCCCATGTCCAAAAAGCCGGGGCGTTCCTCCAGCTGCCGCAACGGATCGGGCAGGTTCCCGGCCGGCTCGCCGTTGCCACCGGGGTCGCCCGGGCGCGTCTCGCGTTCAGTCATGCCTTCTCGCTCTGGCATCGATGTGGCTCCGTTTCACGAGCAAACCCGCCGGGCGAAGTGGTTCGCCCGGCGGGGTGCTCGCTAGCTAGATGGTGCGGAACTACTGGATGGTCGCGATCGCGGCCTGAACCTTGGTCTTGATGCTGTCGGGCAGCGGCGCGTAGCCGAGGTCCTTCAGCGAGTCCTGGCCAGCCCCGGCGGTGTAGGTCAGGAAAGCCTTGACCGCGGCGCCGATCTTCGGGTCCGAGTACTTCGAGCAGACGATCTCGTAGGTGACCAGGATGATCGGGTAGGCGCCGGATGCCTTGGTGGCGTAGTCCAGCTTGAGGGTCAGGTCCTGACCACCGTTGCTGGCCACGGTCGCCGCCGCGACGGCCGCACCGGCCGTGTCGGCGTTGAGTTCGACGGCCCCGGCACCGTTGTCGATCTTGGCCTGCTGCAGGTTGCCGCTGACCGCGTAGGACCACTCGTCATAGCCGAGGGCACCTTCGGTCGAGCTGATGGCTTGCTGCACACCCTGCGAACCGGTCTTGCCCTGGCCCGCGAAGCCGGCCTTGGACGAGTCCTTGTCCGGGGTCGAGGTGAACACGGTCGGAGCGGTGGCAGCCAGGTACTTCTCGAAGTTCTGCGTCGTGCCCGAGGAGTCACTGCGGTAGAACACGGTGATCTTGGTCGAGGGCAGGTTCACGCCGGAGTTGATCGCCTTGATCGCGGCGTCGTTCCAGGTGGTGATCTTGCCCAGGTAGATCTTGGCCAGCACGTCCGGGGTCAGGGTCAGGCTGTCGACACCGTTGAGCTTGTAGGCGATCGCGATCGGACCGGTGACCATCGGCAGGTCCAGGGCCGGAGAGCCGCAGGCGGCGGTCGCCTTGGCGACCTCGTCCTTCTTCGGGTCCAGGGCCGAGTCGGAACCGGCGAAGTTGTCCTGCTTGGCGATGAAGTTGGAGACACCGGCACCGGATCCGGTGCCGTTGTAGGTGATCGTGGTGCCGCTGCACTGGGCGGTGTAGTCCTTGATCCACTGGTCCATGGCGTTCTTCTGGGCGGTGGAACCTTCGGCCTTCAGCGAGCCGCTGCCGCACGCGGCGGCGCTGCTCGAGCCGGAGTCGGTCGAGCTCGTGGTCGGGCTGCTACCGGCGTTCGCGGTGGAGTTGGTTCCGGCGGGCTTGTCGGAGCCGCATGCGGTCAGCGCGACAGCACCAGCGGCAAGACCTGCGATGAGGCCGACACGGGTGATCAACACCTGTTTCCCTTTCGTTTTCACACATTCGTAGTTGACGTCGCCGACGCTAAGCAGCCGAAATGGACGGTCGGGTGGTGCTTGGTGAACGTGAGGTGAACGACTTCGCCGTGTTGGTGAACGGCTGAGTGGAAGCTGAATGGACAACAGGTGAAATCAGGCAAGTGGTCCTTGGAAACCGACAAGTCGGGCGTGTAAGGCAGC
>CAZZZW010000016.1:0-26557 GCA_964658795.1 Phormidium nigroviride PCC 7112 | reverse complement strand
TTCAACGCCGCCGATTCGGGCAAGCTGTGGACCTGGAACGGTGCGGTGAACACGGCCGGAAACGGAACGGCGACCAACGACGGGCTCGAGGCCGGCACCAGTCCGTCGCTGGCGGTGCTGGCCAACGGCAACCTGGCGGTGGCCTTTCACGCCCACGACGGGAACCTCTGGACCTGGAACGGTGCGCTGAACACGGCCGGAAACGGAACGGCAACGGCCGACGGCGTGGCCAACGGCACCAGCCCGTCGGTGGGCGTGCTGGCGAACGGGAACCTGGCCGTCGCCTTCCACGCCTCCGGCTCGGACAAGCTGTGGACCTGGAACGGCGCGCTGAACAGCGGCGGCAACGGGACCGCGACCGCTGACGGCATGGCCGACGGCACCAGCCCGGCCCTGCAGGTGCAGGCCAACGGCAACCTGGCCGTGGCGATCCACGCCTCCGGCTCGGACACGTTGTGGACCTGGAACGGGGCGCTGAACACGACCGGTAACGGCACCGCCACCACCGAAGGCCTGAGCTGATCCGTGGCGGACCTGCGCATTCGGACAACATCCCGCATCGACAAGGCGAATCGCCATCACCCAGCCCGCCCCCGGAGGCGCACCATGAGACTCTCCCGCAGCTCGACGCCGCTCGTGCTCGCCGTCGCCGCCCTGGCCACGTTCGGCCTGACCGGTACCGCGGCGGCGAACCCGGCCCACTCGCCCCAGCCGACGTTGGCAGTACAGCAGGCCGAAGGGGGTTGCTCGCCCAGCGGCTACTCCGGTGGTTCGGTCTCCTCGGACACCGTGTTGGAGCGCGCGGCGGCCTGGGTGAAGGCGAATCGTGCCTACAACCAGTCGGTGTGTGCCGACACCGCGCAGGGGACCTACCGGGAGGACTGCTCCGGCTTCGTGTCGATGGCCTGGGAACTGGATTCGTCCCTGATCACAACGCAGTTCAATCCGAAGTACGACGGTGGCGACAGCCGCTTCGAGCAGGTCTCGCGTGGCAGCCTGCAGCCGGGTGATGCCCTCGTCGACGACGAGAGCGGCAATCCCGGTGACAGCAACGAGCACCACATAGCTTTGTTCGTCGGCTGGAACTCCGGTGACAACGGCCGGCACGTCTATGCCGACCTGCAGGAGGAGAGCGAGCCCGGGGTCGGCACGATCGCCAGCAATGATCAGAACATCGCCAGCGGTTACTGGGGGGCGTTCACGCCGATCCACTACAGCCACATGACCGGTGGAGCCAGCAGCCCGTCGCTGGCCGTCACCGGCACCGGGCGGTACGTCGTCGGACTGCAGGCCAACGCCACGAACAAGCTCTGGAGCTGGAACGGGGCTGCGGACACGACCGGCAACGGCACCGCCAGCTACGACGGGATGGCGGCCGGCACCAGCCCGTCCATCGCGGTGCTGCCCAACGGCAACTACGCGGTGGCCTTCCACGCCAACGACGGGCATCTCTGGACCTGGGTCGGGGCGCCGAACACCGCGGGCAACGGCACCGCCACCTATGACGGGATGGCCCCGGGGACCAGCCCGTCGCTGGCGGTGCTGCCCAACGGGAACCTGGCCGTCGCCTTCCACGCTCAGGACGGGCATCTGTGGACCTGGACCGGGGCGCCGAACACGGCCGGCAACGGCACGGCCACAACTGACGGGATGGCCCCCGGGACCAGCCCATCGCTGGCGGTGCTGCCGAACGGGCATCTGGCGGTGGCCTTCCACGCCTCGGGCACCGACCTGCTGTGGACCTGGACCGGGGCGCTGAACACGGCCGGCAACGGCACCGCCACGGCCGACGGAATGGCCGATGGCACCAGCCCGTCCCTGACGGTGCTGGCCAACGGCAACCTCGCGGTCGCGATCCACGCCTCGGGTAGCGACAAGCTGTGGACCTGGAACGGGGCGCTGAACACGACCGGTAACGGCACCGCCACCACCGAAGGCCTGGCCGACGGCACCAGTCCATCGCTGGGCCTGCTGGCCAACGGGCACCTGGCGGTCGCCTTCCACGCCCGTAACACCGACGTCCTCTGGACCTGGAACGGAGCCCTGAACACCGGCGGCAACGGCACGGCCAGCTACGACGGGATGGCCACCGGGACCAGCCCGTCCCTGCAGGTCCTGGGCAACGGCAACCTGGCGGTGGCATTCCACGCCGCCGACGACAAGATGTGGACCTGGACCGGCGCGCTCAACACCGCCGGCAACGGCACCGCGAGTGCGGACGGCATGGGCTGATCCGTCGACCCGGTGATGCCACCCGCTGGCCAGGTCACGGCGGCGGTCCCGGACGAGCCGGGGCCGGGGTGCGGCGAGCGGATGTGTGGTTTCACTCGATGATGTGCCGATCACACCCCTGAAACCGCTTACCCACCCTAAGGTCTGCAGGCACGTATCCGAATCGACACAATCGGTGGTGCGCACATGACGAAGTTCGTCTACGACTTCGCTGAAGGCAACAAGGACCTGAAGGATCTGCTCGGCGGCAAGGGCGCGAACCTCGCTGAGATGACCAACATGGGACTACCCGTCCCGCCCGGATTCACCATCACGACGGAGGCCTGCCAGGCCTACCTGGCCAGTGGACGTGTGCCGTCCGAACTGGCCGACGAGGTCAGCCAGCACCTGGCCGCACTCGAGCAGACCATGGGCAAGAAGCTCGGCCAGAGCGATGATCCGCTGCTGGTCTCGGTCCGCTCCGGGGCGAAGTTCTCCATGCCGGGCATGATGGAAACCGTTCTGAACGTCGGTCTGAACGACCAGTCCGTGCGCGGGCTGGCCGCCCAGGCCGGCAGCGAACGGTTCGCCTTCGACTCCTATCGCCGGCTGATCCAGATGTTCGGCAAGACCGTGCTGGGCATCGAGGGCGAACACTTCGACGAGGCCCTCGACGCAGCCAAGGATGCTCGGGGCACCAAGAACGACCTGGACCTGGACGCCGAGGATCTGCGCAAGCTGGTCGAGACCTACAAGCAGGTCGTGATCGACCGGGCCGGCCGCGAGTTCCCGCAGGACCCGCGGGAGCAGATGGACCTGGCGACCAAGGCCGTCTTCGACTCCTGGAACGCTCCCCGCGCGATCCTGTATCGCCGCCAGGAACGGATTCCGGCCGACCTCGGCACCGCGGTCAACATCGTGGCGATGGTGTTCGGCAACCTGTCCGACGACTCCGGCACCGGTGTCGCCTTCACTCGCGACCCCGCCTCCGGTGCCAAGGGTGTCTACGGCGACTACCTGGCCAACGCCCAGGGCGAGGACGTCGTCGCCGGTATTCGCAACACCCTCTCGCTGGCCGACCTGGAGAGCCTGGACGAGAAGTCGTATGGGCAGCTCATGCAGATAATGGCGCAGCTCGAGGAGCACTACCGCGACCTGTGTGACATCGAATTCACCATCGAACGCGGCAAGTTGTGGATGCTGCAGACCCGGGTCGGCAAGCGCACCGCGGCTGCCGCCTTCCGGATCGCGACCCAGCTCATCGACGAAGGTCTGATCGATGAGAAGGAGGCGTTGAGCCGCGTCAACGGGGCGCAACTGGCCCAGCTGATGTTCCCGCACTTCGACGAGACCGGTCACTACGACAAGATCGCGCAGGGCATGAACGCCTCGCCGGGCGCCGCGGTCGGCAAGGTCGTCTTCGACTCCTACACCGCGATCAAGTGGTCCCGGTCGGGGGAGAAGGTCATCCTGGTCCGGCGCGAGACCAACCCCGACGACCTGGACGGGATGATCGCCGCGCAGGGCATCCTGACCAGCCGCGGCGGTAAGACCTCGCATGCGGCCGTGGTGGCTCGTGGCATGGGCAAGACCTGTGTCTGTGGCGCCGAGGGGATCGACGTCAACACCAAGGCCCGGCACTTCACGCTCAAGGACGGCACCGTGCACCCCGAGGGGACGGTGATCTCGATCGACGGCACCTCCGGCGAGGTGTTCCTCGGTGAGGTTCCGGTGGTGGACTCGCCGGTTGTCCGTTATTTCGAAGGGGAAATCGATCCGGAGTCGGCCGAGGCCGACGATCTGGTGCGAGCTGTCCACCGCTTGATGAAGGTCGCCGACGGTTCCCGCCGGATGGCGGTCCGCGCCAACTCCGACACCGAGGAGGACTCGGCCCGGGCCCGCCGTTTCGGGGCCCAGGGGATCGGGTTGTGCCGTACCGAACACATGTTCCTGGGTGATCGCCGGCAGCTGGTCGAGGCGCTGATCCTGGCCGACACCGACGAAGAGCGGGAGCGGGAGCTGGCCGAGCTGCTGCCGCTGCAGCGCGAGGACTTCCGGGGCATCTTCGAAGCGATGGACGGTCTGCCGGTGACGATCCGGCTGCTGGACCCGCCGCTGCACGAGTTCCTGCCCGACATCACCGAACTCTCGGTCCGGGTCGCGGTGGCCGAGGCGCGCGGCGAGGCCCGCGAGGGTGACCTGCGGATGCTGCAGGCCGTGCACAAGCTGCATGAGCAGAACCCGATGCTCGGTCTGCGCGGCGTCCGGCTCGGCCTGGTCATTCCCGGGCTGTTCGAGATGCAGTCACGGGCCATCCTCGAAGCCGCTGCCGAACGGCAACGGGCCGGCGGGGTGCCCCGGGTCGAGATCATGGTTCCGCTGGTCGGGGCGGTGCAGGAGTTCGAGGCGATCAAGGACGACATCATCCAGGTCGCCCGCGACGTCCGGTCCGAGACCGGCCAGCACCTCGAGTTCCTCATCGGCACCATGATCGAGCTGCCCCGGGCCGCGCTGACCGCGGGGCAGATCGCCGAGACGGCCGAGTTCTTCTCCTTCGGCACCAACGACCTGACCCAGACCACCTGGGGCTTCAGCCGGGACGACGTCGAGGCCGCGTTCTTCAGCCACTACCTGGAGAAGGGCATCTTCGGGGTCAGCCCGTTCGAGTCGCTGGACACCGAGGGCGTCGGCGAACTGGTCAAGATCGGGGCCGAGCGCGGCCGGGCCGTCCGTCCGGGTCTGAAGCTCGGCGTCTGCGGCGAGCACGGCGGTGACCCGGAATCGGTGCACTTCTTCAACCAGGTCGGCCTGGACTACGTGTCCTGCTCGCCGTTCCGGGTGCCGGTCGCCCGGCTGGAAGCCGGTCGGGCCAACCTGTAGCCCGCGTCCAGCGGAGAGAAATCCACCCCGGAGCGGGATTTCTCTCCGCTGAGCCAGCCCGCTCGGGCGCTCGTCGTAGAGTGGTCGGCGTGGCTGGTCGTCTGTCTCGTATCGCAGCCGCCGCGGTGGCCGCCGCCCGCGGTTCCGCCCCGCAGGGCCGGTTTGAGTCCGGTCTGGACAACGCCCCGATCGGCCGTCACTCCGGACCCATCGTGCTGCCGACCACCTCGGTGTTGCAGTCCATCCTGCGTGACTACGAGCTGCGCTGGCAGGTCGACGACGACGGCGACCTGACCGTGCGCTGGGACGACTACGCGGTCTACTTCTTCCACTACGGCCAGGACGACGAGGTGCTGCAGGCCCGGCTCTATCTCAACCGCCGGTTCGAGGTCGAGCTTCGTCCGACCATCTCGCTGGTGCTGGACGACTGGAACCGCAGCAAGCTCTTTCCCAAGGCCTACACGGTCTTGCCCGACGACGGGCTGGTCGGTATCTGCGCCGAGCAGGCCTTCGACTTCGAGGGCGGTATCAGTCGCGAGCAGCTGAAGTTCACCATCGGAATGTGGCTGCAGCACCTGCAGCAGTTCGCCGACTGGACCGAGGAGCACATCTAGGTGCCCGGCTCCGCCTACCCGATCTTCGACTACGCAGAATCCGACCGGCAGCGGTTCGCCGCTGAGGACGCCAAGCGGGAGCAGACCGGGCGGGACGAGCGCTCGCCGTTCCAGCGCGATCGGGCCCGGGTGCTGCACTCCTACGCCTTCCGCCGGCTGGCCGACAAGACGCAGGTCGTCTCACCCGGGCAGGACGATTTTCCGCGGACGCGCCTGACCCACTCGCTCGAGGTGGCCCAGATCGGCCGCGAGATGGGGGCCGCGCTCGGCTGTGACCCCGACATCGTCGACACGGCCGGCCTGGCCCATGACCTGGGACATCCGCCGTTCGGCCACAACGGTGAGGACGCGCTGAACGCCGCCGCACTCGACGGTGGCTGCGATGGTTTCGAAGGCAATGCCCAGACGTTCCGGATCTTGACCCGGCTGGAGTCCAAGACCGTGGCCGATCAGTCGGCCGGGTTGAACCTGACCCGGGCCGCGCTGGACGCGGTGTGCAAATATCCGTGGCCGGCCCGCCCGGAGACGCGCAAGTTCGGCGTCTATGCCTCCGACTGCGGCGCGTTCGACTGGGTCCGGTCAGCTGTCGTGGGTCAGGCCCGGTGTCTGGAGGCCCAGGTGATGGACTGGGCCGACGACGTGGCCTACTCGGTGCACGACGTCGAGGACGGGGTGCACTCCGGCCACATCCGGCTGCCGATGCTGGCGGCCGAGGCCGAACGGACCGCGCTGTGCGAACAGGCGGCCGAGTTCTACTCGCCGCTGCCGGCGGTGGAGCTGGAGCCGGTGCTGGACCGGCTGTTGCAACTGCCACCCGTTCGAGATCTTTCTCAGTATGACGGCACATTCGCCGCGCAAGGTCTGGCCAAGCGGGCCACCAGCGAGCTGACCGGACGGTTCGTCTCGGCCGCGGTGAGTGCCACCCGCGACAAGTTCGGCCTCGATCCGCTCGGGCGCTATCAGGCCGAGCTGGTGGTACCGGGCGAGGTCGCGGCCGAATGCGCGCTGCTCAAGGCCATCGCCTACCGCTACGTGATGGCCCGGCCCGGCGTTGCCGGCCAGTTGGACCGGCAGCGACAGGTGCTCACCGACCTGGTGACGGCGCTGTCCGAGCGTGGCGAGCCGGCACTGTCGCTGGTGATGCGCGAGTTCTGGCGCGCGGCCGGCACCGACGCCGAGCGGCTGCGGGTGGTGGTGGACCAGGTGGCCCAGTTGACCGACTCGGCCGCGTTGGCCTGGCACGAGCGCCTGGTCGGCTGACGGCGCAGTGCCCGGTCTCCAGGGGCCACGGCCGGGCCTGACCGTGGCTGTGGACGAGCGGCCCGATGCCTCGGGCTGACGCCATAGACTGGGGCCATGCCAGGACGGTTTCGGGACGAGGACATCGCCGCCGTCCGCGAGAAGGCATCCATCGCCGACGAGGTCGGAGAACACGTCCAGCTCCGCAACTCCGGCGGCGGCAACCTGATGGGCATTTGCCCTTTCCACGACGAGAAATCGCCGTCGTTCTCGGTGTCGCCGGCCCGCAACCTGTTCCACTGCTTCGGCTGCGGCGTCGGTGGCGACGTCATCTCCTTCGTGCAGCAGATCGATCACCTGTCCTTCACCGAGGCGGTCGAACGGCTCGCGGCCAAGCTCAACATCCAACTGCGCTACACCGAGGGTGGCGGGCCGTCCCGACCCTCCGGACAGCGAGCCCGGCTGATCGAGGCGCACACGGTGGCGGCGGCGTTCTACGTCGATCAGTTGCGGATCCCGGATGCCGCACCGGCCCGGCAGTACCTGGACGAGCGGGGCTTCGACGCGGCAGCGGTCGAACGGTTCGGCTGCGGTTACGCGCCACCGGGCTGGGACACGCTGACCAAGTACCTGCTCAACCGCGGGTTCAAGGCCGAGGAGCTGGTGCTGGCCGGGCTGTCGCGCGAGGGCGGCCGGAGTGGGCTGATCGACCGGTTCCATCGTCGGCTGCTGTGGCCGATCAAGGACGTGGCCGGTGATGTGGTCGGCTTCGGTGCCCGCCGGATCCACGACGACGACCGGATCGAGGCCAAGTACCTCAACACCCCGGAGACACCGCTGTACAAGAAGAGCACCCTGCTCTACGGCATGGACGTGGCCAAGCGCGAGATCGGCAAGCAACATCAAGCCGTGATCGTCGAGGGCTACACCGATGTGATGGCCTGCCATCTGGCCGGCATCACCACCGCCGTGGCGACCTGCGGCACCTCCTTCGGCAGTGAGCACATCGGCGTGATCCGGCGACTGCTGATGGACAACGACGCCTTCTCCGGGCAGGTGATCTTCACCTTCGACGGTGACGCAGCCGGTATGAAGGCGGCCGAACGGGCCTTCGCCGACGAGCAGAAGTTCATGTCGCAGACCTTCGTCGCGATCGAGCCGACCGGAAAAGACCCTTGTGAACTAAGGCAAGCCGGCGGCGATCCGGCCGTTCGGTCACTGATCGAGACCCGCAAGCCCTTGGTCGAGTTCGTGCTGCGGACGACGGTGAACCGGTTCGACCTGAACCTGGCCGAGGGCCGGGTGCAGGCCCTCGACCGGGCTATCCCATTGGTGGCGCTGATCAAGGACCATGCCCTACGGGACGAGTACGCGCGGCTGCTGGCCGGCCTGGTCGGGGTCGATGACCCGAACCGGGTGGTCGCGCGGGTGCGGGGCCTGGTCCGGTCCGGTGAGAAACGGGAATCCGCTGCTGTGGTTGCCGATTCGGCGCCGGCGGTGGGCGTGCCGGCCAAGGTCGTGCAGGCCGAGCGCGAGGTGATCAAGGCCGCGCTGCAGCTGCCGGACGTGGTCGGCAAAGCCTTCGACGAGTTGGGTCCGATCGCGTTCCTGCTTGCGGTACACCAGCAATTGCAAACGGCCATCGGCGCCGCCGGGGGAGCGGCTGCGGCTACCGGCGGCCCGACCTGGCCGGCGCTGGTAGCCGAGCAGCTGCCGGACGGGTCCGAGGCCCGGTCGGCGGTGAACGCGCTGGCAGTCGAGCCGCTGCGCTCGGGCGCTGACGCCCAGCCGCGGTACGCCGAGGCGATGGTGAACAACCTGGCGGAACAGGTGGTGGCCCGGGAGGTCGCGCAGCTGAAGTCGAAGTTGCAGCGACTGCCCGGTGATTCGGAGGAGGTCGGAGCGGTGTTCGCCCAGTTGGCCCAGTTGGAACAGCGGCGTCGGGAACTACGGTCCCGGGCGATCGGGGGCGAGGCGTGAGGCTGCTCGGCCGGCCGCGGCTGCCGGCGGCGTTGCGGTCGGCGTTCGGCAAGGAGGAGCGGCTGCTCGGGCTGGCCGACGAGGGGCCGGCCTCGGTCGTCGCGACCAACCTGGGCTTGTGGTTGCCGGCCCCGGAGCAGGAGCTGGGCTGGCGCCGGCTCGGGTGGCATCAGATCGTCAAGGCGACCTGGACCGAGGCCGGGCTCGAGGTCATCGAGGGCGCACTCGACGATGACGGTGTGGTGACCGATCTGCCGCCGGCCCGCTACCGGCTGGAGGAGCCCCGCAACCTGCCGCTGGTGGTACGGCAACGGGTCGAGCGCAGCATCGGCCGATGGGAACAGGTCCGGGTGCCGGGTGGTACCGGCCGGATCATCGGCCGGCACGAGCCCGGTGTGAACGGCATCAGCTGGACCGCACGAGTGGATTCCGGCACCCCCGACTCGTCCGAGGCCCGGTCGGTGCTGGTCGGGTATCTGGAGCGGGTGCGCGCGCTGCCGGCCGAGGAGACAGCGAACTTCTGACATGAGCTTTCTACGAGACCGCGCACGGTAGTGCTGACGGCGATGGGAAATTCTGGGGCGGCCGGGTCATTCGAGGTGCTGCTGGCCGATGAGCGGACGCAACTCACCGCGTTCATAGAGGAATACCGCGCCGCGCTGGAACACACGCTCGATGGCCTGACCGAGGAACAGGCCCGGCGCCGTCTCGTCCCATCGGCCACCACGCTGCTGGGGCTGGTCAAGCACGTGACCTGGATGCAGCGGGTCTGGTTCTCCGAGTGTGTCGGCGGCCGGTCCCGGCAGGAACTCGGCCTGGTCACCAGTCCAGACGAGTCGTTCCAGCTGGCCGACGACGACACCATCGCATCGGTCGTCGCCGCATTCCGAGCCGCCTGTGCCGGCGCGCGGTCCGCGGTCGCACCACTGGCGCTGGACGACGTGGTCACCGGTCATCGCCACGGCCCGCGCACACTGCGCTGGGTCTACCTGCAGGTCTTGCGCGAACTGGCCCACCACTGCGGCCACGCCGACATCCTGCGGGAACAGGTGCTGGCCCAGCCCTAGTGGCTGTGGCCGTTGACCGAGCCGTTCATGCCGGCGGGTGCGTGGCCCCGGCCGACCCGCTGCCGGGCCTGTTCGGACAGATCGTGGATCTGGGCCTGCACCACACCGGCGGTGGCCTGGACGGTCTGGCTACCGGCGACCCTGCGGGCGATGGCGACGATGTCCTCGTACCGCTCCCGACCGGCTCGCGTGCCCAGCACGTAGCCGACGGCGATACCAAGGAGGAAGGACGGCTTCATCGCTCCAGTCTGCCTGGCCCGGGGGTGTGGCGCGAGGCCGGGTCGGGATGCGTTATTCTTCTACGCGCTGCCTGTTGCAGGCCGGAACCTGTGGTTCCCGGGTCGCGCGGCGAGGCAGTGAACGGCGAGGAACAACTGAAGATCGCGGTCCCCCATAGCTCAATTGGCAGAGCATTCGACTGTTAATCGAAGGGTTTCTGGTTCGAGTCCAGATGGGGGAGCAACACTGAGGCCTCGGGGTGACCCGGGGCCTTCGTCGTCGATGGTTTTGCCCAGTTTCCTTATCTGATCCGATAACGCGAGCTATCCTGCTGTCATGGACCGGGACACGCTAGCCGTCGTTCAACTGTTAGACGACGCTCGGACCCGGAGCGGCCTGACGGCGGCCCGTTTCGCTGCGGCGCTTGGCACATCTTCATCCCGCTTCTCGACCTACCGGGCGGGTCGGACCAAGCCCACGGCCCACTTCCTGATGCGAGCTGGGCGAATTGGTCGGGCCCTGGAGTCGGCTCGATCGCAGCGATTGATGTCGTCCATCGACACCGCGACCCAGATGCGGGTCTCCACCGACCCGGAGCGATTGTGGCGAATGCTGATCCAGGGTCGGGACCATCTGCGGCTGATGTTGCAGGCCGGGGACGGATCGGCCGCGTCCTGGGAGGCGAATCCCGGTTCTGCTGGCGACGAGCGGTGGGACGTCCTCCTTGCTGCCTTGGCCGCGCACGAGTTCGATGCCGTCGGGGAAGCGCTCCCGGGCTGGTGCGCAACGGTCACTCGCCTTGATGCTCCCTGGATCTCGGTACATCCGTTTCTGGATCCGCACGAGGTTGTCGCTGCGACGCCCACTTTCCTCGCTGCGCACAACATCTTCGTGCCAGCTCGTGATCTGGTCTCGGCGTGACCTCGGATCGGTTCGAGTTCAGTGCCCTTGAGATCGCCGAACTGCTCTCTGAGCTCGACGGGCGGCTGAGAGCGAGGCAAATATCCGCCTCGATTTTCGTTGTCGGAGGAGCGGCGATCGCCGCTACGGCGCAGGCGGACAGCATTCGGCGCACGGAAGACATTGACGCGATTACAAACGTGGCCGCGGTCATGGAGGAGGCTGCATTGATGGCGGTCGAGCGCGGCTTGCCCCTGAACTGGCTCAATGGCAGCGCCCGGATGTGGATGCCGCCCCTCCCGGAGTCGGCGTTGCAGGGTACTGACCGTCCGGGGCTGTTCGTCACCTACGCGAGCGATGAGTTCCTCTTTGCCAATAAACTCATTGCTCAACTGATCCTTGACGGCAACGACCTGGACCGCGAGATCAGCTTGCTCGCGCGGCGAGCTGCACGAATGCTCGCGATGGATTGATCGACGGCCAGCAGAGCATTCGACTGTTAATCGAAGGGTTTCTGGTTCGAGTCCAGATGGGGGAGCAACACTGAGGCCTCGGGGCGACCCGGGGCCTTCGTCGTCGATGGTCTGCGGGTCGGACCGGCCAGGACGGCGAACGGCCCGCCGGATGTCTCCGACGGGCCGTTCGAAGTTACTAGGTTTTGAAGCTACTAGGTCAGGTGCAACCAGCCACCGAGCCGAGCACGCTCAGTTGTTGTCGTTGCTCGGGATGTAGCCGCCAGGCACCTGCGCCGGCGGATAGATCCGGGTGTCGCCGGGGTAGGGCTTGGTGTACCCGCTGGCCCGGTACCAGGTGTAGCGATTCATCTGCTCCGGGTTGGCGTAGTCCGGAATCGCACTCGCACCGGTGAGTCGCTGGCTCTTCGCCCAGACCGACCACAGGTTGGCCACGCCCCGCTCGGATGCCGGGACAGCGGGCGGAGCCGGCACCGCGGCAGCCTTCGTACCGGTCGAGTCCGGGCCGCAGGTCGGCGCCGGGCTCACCCCCTCCGTGAGTGGAACCTGGTTCTTCACCGCGGTGAACGGGGTGTAGTCCGGCTTGCTGGTGAAGGCGCCGAACATCGGAGTGGCCGCGGCCAGCTTCTGGTTCAACGGTTGCGCGCCGAGGATCTGCTCGATCGTGCGGACCATGGAGATCTGGGTGTAGTAGGTACTGTCGACGACCCCGTGCCGGGCGTACGGGCTGATGATCTGGACCGGGGCCCGGTGACCGTCCACGTGGTCGACGCCGTCCTGGCTGTCGTCCTCGACGACGAAGATCGCCGAGTCCTTCCAGTACTTGCTGTGCGAGATCTCCTGGACGATCTTGCCGACCGCCAGGTCGTTGTCGGCCACCTGAGCCTCAGGGTCCGGCGTGCCCCCGGTGTGGTCGCTGGACAGCCAGAACGTGTTCAGGTTCGCCGGGCCGTTCTTCTCGAAGTCCTGCTTCCAGATGTCGTAGCGGTACAGGTCCGGGATATCGGTGTCGAACTTCGGATAGTCGTGGTTGGTGATCGCGTTCAACGACGGGATCGGCGACTCGGTGTCCTGCTTGATCGACGGGTCGGTCAACTGGGCCGGATCGCCGCCCTTGTCGACGTTCGAGGCCACGCAGTAGTACTGCTGCCAGGTCGCGGTCGCCGGCTTGGTCTCGAACTGGGTGAACTCGCCGAAGTTGCGCACGGAGTTTCCCGCGTCTTCGGCCGCGGTCCACAGGAAACCGGACCGCTGGTGGCCCAGCACGTCGTCCTCGGTGTCGTAGCTGCGGGTGTACTCGCCGGCCGAGGACTCGGTGTACTCCGGGTTGTCGCCCTGCATCAGCCAGTTGTGGCCCTCGGCGGAGTTGGTGCCGATGTCGTAGGTGTTGTCGTAGAGGCCGAACTGGTTAGCCAGTGCGTGCTGGTTGGGCGTCACGTTCGCGCCGAACTGGGCCAGACCGGGGTCGCCGTTGCCCTTGGCGATGTCGCCGTACAGCTGGTCGTAGGTTCGGTTCTCCTTCACGAGCAGGAACACGTGCTTGATCGTCGAGGGATCACCCACTCGCTTGGGGACTGCCACGGCGGCCTTCGGCTTTCCCTTGGCCTGGGTGACGTCCTTCCTGCCCCACCCGTTCTGCGCGAACACCGTCGCGGTGTCCTTGGCGATCTCCCGGTCGCTGGGCAGGGTGAACTTGGTCAGCGAACCCGTCGTGCTGTGGGTGCCGTGACCGGTGGCCGGCACGGTGCCGGGGCCCTTGGCTGTCGTCAGTTCAGGTCCGCGGGCATCGATTCCGCGGGTGTTCGTAACGACAACCTCGTTACCGTCACGGCCGCGGACGGCGATGTCCTCGGGGTAGTAGTCGGTCGGGAGCAGGCCCACGAAGCTCGCCGGGTCCTGCGGTTTTCCGGAGTAGCGATAGACCGCCACCGCGTTGGCGCGGGCGAGGGTCACCAGCACGTGACCATCCTTGGTCACCGCGATACCGGAGGGCTCGTACCCGACGTCGGAGGACGCCCACGGCTGGGTGTTGAAGGTCTGCACCACCTTGTTGGTGGCGGTGTTGATGACCGAGACGGTGTCGCTGTTGGTGTTGGCCACGAACAGGGCGTTTCCGTTGCGGTACAGGGCAGTTGGATGCAGCCCGACCGCGATCGAGCCGACCGCGGCGGCCGGCGCGGCGGTGTCGATGACGCTGACAGCTCCGGTCGTGGAGGTGCCGAGGTAGGCGTCGGCCGGCACCTGGGTGCCGTAGGAGTTGATCGTCGTCTCGCCCGGCTTGGCCGGCCGGCCACCCTCGTCGCTGACGTAGAGTTTGCTGCCGACAAGAGTTAATTCGCGCGGGGCGATGCCGACGTTCCAGGTCCGGCGGACCGCACCGGTGGCCGGGTCGAGCGCGACGACAGTGTTCTGTCCGTTGACCGGCACGTACAGGGTGTTGCCGTCCGGTGCGTACACGGCCTTGCCCGGCAGCGGCTCGGCGGTTCCGAGGGTGGCCAGCTTGACGGTCGTCGGAGCGCCGAGCGTCCCGTCGGGGTTGACCGGGAACCTGGTCAGGCCGGTCGCCTGCGGCAGCCAGAGCACCTTGCCGTCGGGTGACCAGGTCGGACCGCCTTGGCCGACCGAGCCATCGGACAACTTCTGGTTGACGAACGTCGCCGAACCCACGGTGTAGACGAGCCGGTAGTTCTGCAGGTCGAACACCTGCAACACCACGTTCTTGTCGGTGCTTGTGACGGCGAGGAAACGGCCATCGGCGCTCGGCGTGGAGGCCATGAACTTGCCGTACTTGGTGACCAGCCGGGCACCCAGCGGCGCGATCACCTGGTCGTCGGATACCTGCAGGCCGTCCCGGTACTGGGTGCCGACCTGATGTTCGCCGAACTGTGTCGTCGCGCCGTAGGCGACGCCGGCTCCCGAGACCACGACCGCAGCCGCGCCGAAGGCGACGAGCCGGGTCCGTCGGCCGGCCCGGATCGCGCCTCGCGATCGGGTCTTTCGTTGTCGGATGACCTGCATGTGTCAGCCTTTCGGTGTGCGAGTGGACAGATCGACCGAACCGTCGAACTGCCATAGGGGGTTGGGCGCGTCTCCGGTCGGGACGCGTAGTTGGAAGAAGCCGTTGACCGACTGCGGCCCGTCACCGTCGGCGACGTAACGTCCGTCCGGAGTCACATCGAGCTGGTAGATCGCCGATCCGACGGCGGCCGTGCCGGGCAGGTGCCAGGACACCACGCAGCGCCAGTCGTTGCCGGGACCCGAGTCCTCGACCAGGCCACCGCCCTTGTCGCAGGTGGCGGACGTCGCGAGTTCCGCCTCGGTCACATCGGGCCGATGCAGTTCGGACGTCTGCAGCCGGTAGAGATGCGCGAATCCGGTCGCCAGCGACCGTTCGAGCTTGGGCCGGCTGATGCCGGTCCCGGTCGGCACCAAGGGGGTCAGCACCCCCACCGTCACAGCGGTCAGCGCCATCAGCGGCGCCAGCACCCGCACCACCACGCGGGGTCCGGCCCCGTCGTAGGCCGGATCGGTGAAGTCCCGTGCGCGGAACAGGCGGTAGGCGAGTCCGGCGGCCAGCACGGTCCAGGCCAGGTCGACCAGGACGCCGATGGTGATGGGACCGGTCTGCACGTGCTCGGTGAACAATCCCCGCCAGGCCAACAACGACCAACTCGGCAGGGCCATCCGGATGGGCACCGGCAGCGGCAGCAACTGGGCCAGATCCAATACGAAGGCAAGCAGCACCGGCGTCAGCAACCCGAGCGGAGACCGCCCGAACGCGACCGAGCCGAGCAGGCCCACCGCCGCGAACGTCAGGGTCGGGGCGAGCGCGGTCAACCAGGCCAGCGCGACCAGCACGGCCGCCGAATGCGGTGCCAGCAGCTGGCCACCCAGACCCACCAGCGACCGGTTGCCGATGCCGATCACCCCGCCGGCGACAGCCGAAACTCCGAGGCCGATCACCATCACCAGCAGCAGCGTCAGGCTGGCCAGGGCCTTGGCCAGGAAGATGCGCCGCGGAGATCGCACCGCGACGAGCAGGTGCCGCCAGGTACCCAGCCGATCCTCGGCGGCGAAGACGTCACCCGCGACGAGCGAGGTGAGTAGCGGCAACACCCAGCTGCAGCAGAAGGACAGCACGACCAGCGGGCCGGCCCAGCCGGTCTGGGCCATCCACCGTCCGAAGACCGTGTCCGACGGCAGCGAACTCTGCCGGCCGACCACGGCCACCACCAGCGCCGGAACCAGCCAGCACGCGAGCAGGACGAGTCGCAGACGCCACTGGGACAGCTGTTTCATGAGTTCGAAGCGATAGCCACGACCGAGGGGAGTGGGGCGAGCCACCGGGATCTCGGTGCCCGGCGGGCTGCCGGAGCTGGTTAGGAGTTCCGGTGCGTCGGCCGACGTGCTGGTTGTGGTCAACGGTCTACCTCGATACCGGTCATCGCCAGGTAGGCCGACTCCAGCGGTGAGATCACCGGCGTCAATTCGCGCACGGACACTCCGGCTTCGGCCAGCCGCGCGACGAGGTCATCGAGCGCGGGCACCGCCCCCCGTACGACCAGGTCATCGAAGCCGGAATCGAGCAGCGCGGCATCGCCGGTCGCCACGTGGATACCCGGAGTCCGGGTGGCCAGGCGGTGGGCGGCATCGTCGTCGGAGGTGCGCAGCCGGTGGTTGATCGCACCGCTCTCGGCCGCCAGCTTGGCGACCGGGCCGTGGAAGACGACGCGCCCGCCGTTGAGCAGGGTGACCTCGGTGCACAACGAGGCGACGTCGTTCATCCGGTGGCTGGACAGCACGACCGACACGCCGTCGGCGGCGAGACGACGAAGCACTTGGTGCACATGCCGGGTGCCGGCCGGGTCCAGACCGTTCGACGGTTCGTCGAGCACCAGCAGGCGCGGCCGGGTGAGCAGTGCGGCCGCCAGGCCGAGGCGCTGGCGCATCCCGAGGGAGAATCCGCGGATCCGGTCGTCGGCGACATCGGCCAGGCCGACCTCGGCGAGAACTTCGGCGATCGCCGGCGTGCGATCTCCGCGCAACGACGCCAGCGCGGCCAGGTTCTGTCGAGCGGTCAACGACGGATACAGGCCCGGCCCATCGACGAAGCCGGACACCTCGGCGGGTAGGGCGAGGGCGCGGCGCAGTGGTTGGCCCAGGACCTGCAACTCACCTCGATCCGGGACCGCCAGCCCGAGCAAGAGACCTAGCAGAGTCGTCTTACCGGCCCCGTTCGGCCCGACCACGGCGTGGATGACCCCGGCCGCGACGTCGAAGTCCACGTCGGCCAGGGCAACGATGTCACCGAAGGACTTGGTGACGCCGCGTGCGCGCACCACCTGCGCTTGCTGCATCCGCGCACCTCCGGGTCGAAACAGACACGAAGGACGTTAAGCATCGAATATGGAGGTCACTGTTGCAGCGGGTGAACCTGCGGCGAACGGGACGTAATGTATCGGCGACACCGCCCGCGCACGCGGCGGCCGGCTCGATGAGCTTGCACCATCGCCGGGCTGTCGGTCCGACTCAACCGCGAACGCGGGCCTCCATGGTCATGACCAGCGCGAACAGCAACGACCGGTCCAGTTCGTCGCAGTACACGCGCAGCCGGTACCAGTCATCGAGCAGCTTGGGTTTCTCGATGCTGAACATGGGCTCACCGTCTCGCTCGAAGTCGAAGTGGTACTTCGCCATCGCGTTGACGAACTGACCGGCGACGCCGTTGGCCAGACCGACCAGACGCCGGCCGAGCGCGGTTCGCGTGCTGCGTTCGGCGCCGCGGAACCGGCCAAGGCCCGGTTGTTCGATCTCCCATGTCGTCCGTTCGATCGAGCGGGTGGGTAATGACCGGAACGATCCGAGCAGCGCACCGGCGGCATCCACGACCTCATATCCGGTCAACGCGGCCAGCAGCCCGGCCTTGCTCTCCCGCACCGTGGCAAGCACGTCAGCACGTGACTCGTCGCGGAAGAGGTCGATGCGGTCGGACACCGTCAATTGTTTCTCGCCGTAGCACAGGGGATCGCCCGGCCGGCCCGAGCCATCGTCGTCGGAGACTCGATACTTTCGTTTCAAACCAAGCGAGATCTTGCGGACGTGGTAGGTCAGGTCACTCATCGTCCCGACGGTAAACCCTTGGGGTATTGCTGGAACAGTGGATTCGAGCGCGGCGCAGGAGCGGGAGGGCCAGTGGGTGCAGGAGCGGACTACCGGACGGTCACCGAATTGGAGTTCACCGGGCTGTGCGACCGGGTGGCCGCGCGCGACCCTGATCTGCAGCGGGTGATCGACACCGATGGCTACCCCGAGTTCTGGAGCCGCCCGAACACCTTCGAGTCGCTGGTGTGGTTCATCCTGGAGCAGCAGGTGTCGCTGGCCTCGGCCCGCGCCGCCCTGGAGAAGCTGCGTGAGCGGGTCGGCACGATCTCGCCGCAGAACGTAGTGCGATTGAGCGATGAGGAACTCCGCGCGGCCTACTTCAGCCGTCAGAAGGCCGGCTACGCCCGTGGCCTGGCCGAGCAACTCGACAGCGGGCAGCTCGATCTGCTTTCGCTCGAATCGTTGTCGGAGGCTGAGATTCGCGATCGGCTCGTGCGGATAAGGGGAATCGGCAACTGGACGGTCGACGTCTACCTCATCCTCGTGCTGCACCGGCGCGACGTCTTTCCCGGGGGAGACATCGCTGCCGTGACCGGGCTCAAGCACCTCAAGGGGCTGCCGAAGAGCACGCCGATCGGTGAGGTCGTGGGTCTGGTCGAACCATGGTCGCCCTATCGAAGCCTCGGCACGATGCTGGTCTGGCACCACTACCTCTCGCGTCAGCGCCGACCCGGCCGGCCGTTCGTGTAGTGAGCTACCTGTGTGGTTGTCCGGCTCAGGTCGCGGCCTGCAGTCCCAGACTGGCGGCGGTCACGATGAGCCACAGGGCGAGGCCGAGCAGCAGCGGCCGAACACCGGCCGTCCGCAGTGCCTGCACGTCGGTGGACAGACCGATCGCGGCCAGGGCGACCGCGATGCACAACTGGGCCAGCTGCTGCACCGGAACGTGCAGTGCGTGCGGGATCAGGCCGGCGGAGTTGAAGCCGACCACGACAACGAACGCGAGCAGGAACCACGGAACCGAGGTCATTGCCTGCCGGACCTTGCTGACCGGTTGCAGCGCGTCGGGCGACCGTCGCCGGGTCAGGATGCCGAGCACCAGCACGATCGGGATGATCATCAGCGTTCGCACCAGCTTGACCACGACCGCATGCTGGGCTGCCGCCGAGCCGTAGCTGGAAGCAGCCGCCACCACCGAGGAGGTGTCGTTCACGGCCGTCCCGGCGAACAACCCGAATTCGCTCTGCGACAGCCCAAGGGCATGTCCGAGTGGAGGAAACACGATCACCGCAACCACGTTGAACAGGAAGATCGTCGAGATGGCATAAGCGATGTCGTCACCCTTGGCCTTGATCGCGGGGCTGACGGCGGCGATGGCCGAAGCGCCGCAGATCGCGGTGCCGACGCCGATCAGCGTGCGCAGGTCGCGGGTCAGGTGCAACGCGCGGCCGAGGAGGTAGGCCGCGGCGAGGCAGCTGGCCAGCGTGCCGAGCATGACCGGAAGCGAGGACAGTCCGACCCGGGCGACCTCACTGAGCGAGAGCTGGGCGCCCAATAGGACGACAGAGAAAGGCAATACCCTCTCTCGGGCGAGGGAGAGGCCGCTGGTCAGGACGGCCGAACCGGGCGGGATCAGCCGGCTGAGCAGGCCGCCGCCGACCACCGCGACAACCGGTGCGCCGAGGGTGGGCAGCCGTCGGCCGATCACGGTGGCGAGGAGGCCGAGCAAGACGGCCAGACCCAGACCGGGTAGCCACTGCAGGCTCCAGCGGGTCGGCTGCCCCGGCGCGGCCGGGATGAATGCGATCTCGGTCTGACTCGGTGCCATGACACCAGACTCGTCGGCGAACCAGGCGTCCGGTACCTCGATCAGCCCGCGCCGGTCATAGACGCCGTCAATGACTCGCGGGCTTACGGGCGGTAGCCCGTGCTGTGCTGGGCGACCTCGATCAACTGCTGCCGGCGGGCTCCCGGAGCCCGGCCCAGCCAGACCGCGTGCAGCATCCGTTCGGCGCTGAAACCGGACACGCTGAGCTCGACCAGACTGCCGGCAGCGATGTCGGCCCGGCTGGCGCGGGAGCTGATCACGCCGATGCCACCGCCGGCGCGAGCCGTGGCCAGGATCGTCGCCGTGGACCCGAGATCGGTGGCCAGGGGCAGCGTCACCTCCTCGGTGTCGCCTAGTGCGGCGGTCAGCGCGGCGAGGAAGGTCTCCCGGGTACCGGAGCCGATCTCCCTGAGCAACAAAGGCTGATCGAGCAGATCGACCGGTCGCAGCGGGCGGCTGGAGCGAGCCGCCGGCCACGTCGGGGCGGCGACCAGGGCCAGCCGGTCGACACCGACCGGGGTTGCGCTGAGGTCCGGGGGCGGTACCGGCATCTCGACGAAACCGAGATCGGCCTCCTCGCGCCGAACGCGGTCACAGACGTCGTGGCTGTTGGCGACCAGGGCTGAGATCTGCAGCGCCGGATGAACTCGTCGGAGCGTCAACAGCCAAGCCGGGACGAGGTATTCGGCGATGGTCAGACTGGCCGCGACCCGCAGCCGGTCCTGCCGACTCTGTTTGAGCGCGGACACGTTGTCGCTGAGCTCGCGGGCGCTGGTCACCACTGCGGCCGCCCAGACCGCGAAGGCCTCGCCGGCCGGGGTCAGCCTGGTGCCGGCCGTGCTGCGGTTCAGGATGGCCAGCCCGAGCTGTTTCTCCAACCGGTTCAAGCGTGAACTGGCACTGGGCTGGGTGATGCCGTGCCGGGCGGCCGCCTTGCCGACACTGCCGAGTTCGGCGACGCTCAGCAGCAGATCCAGCGTCGGCAGGTCCGGCGTCCAATCGGGCAGGGGCACCGCACCATCATGCCGGACCGACGTCAGCGGATCCGGATGTCTAGGCCAGCCTCGCAGACCGACGCCACGTCGGCGGCCGCCGACGTGCGATCGAGGCTGAGGCGATCTATGGCCGATGCCCTACCGGATCGAAGGATTGTGACTCGGCCTGCACCGTCGGCCGAGCGCCCCGGAACGGCACGGTGCCTCAGGTGGCGATGGTCAGGCGGATCGGTACCGCGTCGTCCTCGTCCAGACCCTCGGCCCGACGCACGGCGGCCTTGACCGGGACCAGGTAGCCGCCGTCCTTGGGCATCAGCGACGTGGTCCACTCGGTGCTGCCGGTGCACACCTGGGCCGGGATGCAGCCCCAGCCGTAGCTGGCCGAGGCCGACACCGCCTCGATCGCGGCACACTCCTGGTCAGGCACGACGACGAAGTACCACGGGGCCGGGCCACGCCAGAACCAGAGCTTGCCGGTGAACGACAGTTCCATCCGACCAGAATAGGAGCATGACGAGTACCGCACCGCCCGAAGCCGGAGCCATCCAGGTCCGCGGGGCCACGCTGCACAACCTGCAGGACGTGGATGTCGATCTGCCGCGGGACCAGTTCGTGGTGGTCACCGGGGTATCCGGCTCCGGCAAGTCCTCGCTGGCCTTCGGCACCGTGTTTGCCGAGGCCCAGTCGCGGTACCTGGAATCGGTGGCGCCCTACGCCCGGCGACTGATCCACCAGGCCGGTGCGGCCGAGGTCCGATCCATCGAAGGTCTGCCACCGGCGGTGGCCTTGCAACAGACTCGGGGCGTGCCGGGCACGCGCTCGACGGTCGGCACCTTGACCACCTTGTCGAACTCGCTACGGATGCTCTTCTCCCGCGCCGGTGAGTATCCGGCCGGAGCCAGCCGGCTGGACTCCGATGCGTTCTCGGCCAACACTCCGGTCGGCGCCTGCCCGCGCTGTCACGGGCTGGGCCGGATCCATGAGGTCAGCGAGGCCTCGCTGGTGCCGGATCCGTCGCTGAGCATTGCCGATCGTGCCGTCGCCGCCTGGCCGGGAGCGTGGCAGGGTAAGAACTACCGGGACATCCTGGCCACGCTCGGCTACGACGTCGATCGACCGTGGCAGGAACTACCGCAGGACGATCGGGACTGGATCCTGTTCACCGAGGAACAGCCGGTGGTGACCGTACAGGCCCAGCGTGCGGCCCACCGGATCCAGCGTCCCTATCAGGGCACGTACCAGAGCGCGCGCCGGTATGTGCTGCACACCCTGGCCAATACCGGCAGTGCCACGTTGCGACGCAAGGCCCTGCAGCACGTCGAGATCAGCGCCTGCCCGGTGTGTCACGGCACCGGGCTGCGGGACGAGGCGCTGGCGGTCACCCTGGCCGGCCGGCGCATCCCCGAGTTCACCGAGTTGCCCTTGCAGGCGCTGGCGATCGAGCTTCGGTCGGCGGCCCTGACCGATGACGTGGCCGCGACCATCGTGCCGGACATGCTGGCCCGGCTGGACGGTCTGACCGAGGTGGGTCTGGGCTACCTGACGATGGCCCGCTCGACCCCGACGCTGTCCGCCGGCGAGTTGCAGCGCCTGCGGCTGGCCACCGCCCTGCGTTCGACCCTGTTCGGTGTCGTCTATGTGCTCGACGAGCCTTCGGCCGGTTTGCACCCGAACGATACGACCGCCTTGCTGTCGGTGCTGAACAACCTTCGTTCGGCAGGCAATTCGTTGCTGGTGGTGGAACACGACCTGGACCTGATGCGGGCCGCGGACTGGATCGTCGATGTCGGCCCGGACGCCGGCGGCGACGGAGGTCGGGTGCTCTACAGCGGTCCGGTGGCCGGCCTGGCGGCGGTCGAGGAATCGAGAACAGGCCGGTATCTGTTCGGTAAATCCGATCAGGTCGTCAGCATCGGTCGGGAGCCGGTCGGCTGGTTGCAGCTGCGTGACATCACCCGACACAACCTGGACGGCGTCGACGTCGATCTGCCGCTGGGAGTTTTCACCGCGATCACCGGGGTATCCGGCTCGGGCAAGTCGAGTTTGATCACCGGGGTGCTGGCCGAACAGGTCGGGGATCGGCTCGGGGCCGAGCCGAGCGAGGACGAGGACGAGGACGAGCAGGTGTTCGGGCCCAGCGGTCGGATCGAGGGCCTGGATGCCGTCGATCGGCTGGTGCAGGCCGATCAGCGACCGATCGGACGGACACCGCGATCGAACCTGGCCACCTACACCGGACTGTTCGACGGTGTCCGTAAA
This sequence comes from Phormidium nigroviride PCC 7112, assembly GCA_964658795.1. Classification (GTDB taxonomy): domain Bacteria; phylum Actinomycetota; class Actinomycetes; order Mycobacteriales; family Jatrophihabitantaceae; genus Jatrophihabitans_A. The sequence goes on along the minus strand of CAZZZW010000016.1, from coordinate 3,790 downwards.
CTCTTCGCGGCCACCGACCAGGCCAAGGAACGTGGTTATTCGGTCGGGCGATTCTCCTTCAACGTGGCCGGTGGCCGTTGCGACAACTGCCAGGGCGAGGGCTTCGTCGCGGTCGAGTTGCTGTTCCTGCCCGGAACCTATTCGCCGTGTCCGGTCTGTCACGGAGCTCGCTACAACCCGGAGACGCTGGAGGTTCGCTACCGCGGCCGGACGATCGCCGAGGTGTTGGAGCTGACCGTGGACGAGGCGAGCGTCTTCTTCGAGGATGTCCCGGCGATCGCCCGCAGCCTGCGCACACTGCGTGAGGTCGGCCTCGGGTACGTGAGCCTGGGCCAGCCGGCCACCGAATTGTCCGGCGGTGAGGCTCAACGGATCAAGCTGGCCAACGAACTGCAGCGCAGCCATCGCGGCCACACCCTGTATCTGTTGGACGAACCGACCACCGGGCTGCATCCGGCCGACGTAGACCTGCTGATGCGGTTGCTGCAGGCGCTGGTCGAGGCGGGTAACTCGGTCATCGTGGTGGAGCACGACATGCGGGTGGTCGCCGGGGCCGATCATGTCATCGACCTCGGACCCGGTGGCGGCGTTGACGGTGGCCAGGTGGTGGCCGCCGGCCGTCCGACCGAGGTGGCGCGAGTCGCCGGAAGCCGGACCGCGCCGTACCTGGCCGCCGCACTCAGCGGATAGGTCTCGCCGGTCGGGTGGTCGGTTCCGGGGTCGAGTGGCCGCTCCGAACCGGCCACCCGGGGATGGAACTGCCCACCCGGAGTCGGGGGAGGACTCAGCTCCAGCTGATGTCGTCGAGCTCGAATGCCCCGCTCCAGGATGGAAAATCGGTGCCGACGGCGTTGAAGCCGACCTCGATCCGGCTGACCGACCTCGCCCCGGACCAGCCGGTCAGCTCGAGGCTGAGCGTGCTCCAGGTGTCGGAGTCGACGGCGAAGGTCTTGCTCAGGGTGCTGCCGTCGGTCCCGGTCAGGGTGACGTCGGCCTGATAGCCGGTGGCGCCGGGTACCCCGCCGTAGCAGTTGAACCGTAGCGACAAGGCCGAACCGGCCGACAGGTCGAGCGGCTGGGCCGGGGCCACGAACGTGCTGCGGGTGGTGGTGGCCGGGACCGCGGCGGTCGAGACCTGAAGGCAGTCACCCGAGACGCAGTTGCCCGGTCGGTTGGCGAAGCTGCTCACCTGGGCCACGCCGGTTGCGTCGGTGCCGGCCTGCCAGCCCATGGTCCCGGACTCGAAGGAGTAGCCCGGCGGATCCACGCTGACCGTGACCTGATCCTGGGCCGTCACACCGTCGCCCTGCGCAACCAGGCTGATCGGGTACCGGCCCGGAGCGGCAGCGGCCGGAACGGACACCGCGAACGTGGCCGTGCCCGCGCCGGGCCGGCCGTCCTGCCCGAGTCGGACGGTGGCCGAGCGCGGCAGTGCGGTCCAGCCGGCCGGCAGCGTCGGGGTCACCTGAGCGGTGACCGAGGTCCGGGCCGCACCGGTGACCGCGGCCTGCACCGAGAACGTCGTGCCAGCCATAGCCGAGGTCGAATCGGGCGTCGCCACAACGGAGATCGTGGTCGGCGTGCTGGTCAGGTGCCGGCTCGAGACCTCGTGCCGCCCGCGCTCGACGGCGTTGAGGTAGACGTAGCCGGCGGCGCTGCTGACCTGGGCGTGGCCGACCGGGTGCCGGCCGTCCCAGACCAGCCGGCCGTCCAGCCAGACCGCGGTGCGGGCTCCGTTCGTCGGTACTGCGAGCCGGCCCGTCACACCGCTGGGTACGGTGGCGTTCAGGCTGAAATCACCATGCGAAACCTGCCAGGACGCGCTGATCGAGCCATGCGGCGTCGGCACCGATCCCTGGGCCCAGCTCAGGTCGCCCGGATGCGGGATCAGGTCGAAGCTTCGATAGCCGCCCGAGGTCGGGGTCACGCCCAGGACCTGATTGGTCAGGGTCACCGTCGGCGCCGCCGCCCAACCGTGCGACAGACTCGTGAACTGGGCCAGACTCGGTTCGCCGGCCGGATTCACCTTCTCCCAGAAGGTACTTCCCGGATCCTGGCCCAGCTGATAGCCCCAGTAGGTGTCGAGCAGTTGCTCGCCCTGCACCTGGCTGAGGCTGTCGCCGGCCAGCCGGGCCTCGGCCTCGAAGCCACTGGGCAGCGGTTCGTAGGTCGCGCCGATGACCGGGTTGGGGGTGCTCGGCGACATGGTCAGCGAGCCGAGCGTGCTCCAGTTGTGCTTGCGCAGATAGGCCAAAGCCTGCTGGGCTTGCCGGGGCGAGGCGACTCCGGTCAGCACCGCATTGGCGTCCTGCGGGTAGGCGTTCGGCACCTCGCGCGACAGCCGGTAGGCGCCGACGGAGGAGTCCCAGAGCTGGGCGTTGATCGCCTGGCTCAGCACGGCCGCCCGCTGGCCGTAGGCCGACCGGTCGGTCTGGTCGTTCAGCGCGCCTGCCAGCGTGGCCAGCTCGGTCAGGTTGCGGTCGTACAGGGCGTTGACGTAGGTCTCGTGCCCGCAGTCGCTGTAGCCGTAATGGCCACACGATCCGACCGCGCCGAAGGAGATCAGGCCCTGCGGGTCCTGGGCTCGGACGGACTCCAACCAGGCGGTGGCCTTCTGCAGGCCGGACCAGTTGGCGGCCAGATAGGACTCGTCCCCGGTGTAGAGCCAGTGCTCGTAGGCGTTGTAGATGAACCAGGTGACGTACTCGCCGTAGGTCGTCTCCTCATCGAGGTTGTGCTGGCCGACCAGGCTCTCGGCCGGTACGAAGCCGTTGGGCAACTGCTGGGCCGCCAGCGAGGACAGCGAATTTTTCACCGCCCCGACATCGCCGGTGCTGAGGTAGGTGACCGGAGCCTCGACGGCCAGATCGCCTTGCCAGACAACACGATCGCGCTTCGCTCCGTCCAGGATCACTTCTTGCTTCGGGTCGGCGTGCGGCACCTGCGCGTCGGAATGGTCGGTCTCGCCGGTGGCGTACGGCCAGCTCTTGGCGGTGTTCGAAAGCCAGGTGTCGGTCTGCACGGTGTAGGCCCCGGCGTACCAGAGCTTGTTCAGATCGTTGCTGCTGGACAGGAACCAGCCCTGGTAGTCGGCCGGATCCTTCTGCAGGGGTGCGGCCTGATAGTTCAGGCCGACATGGTTCAGGGTGATCGAACCGGGGCCGTCCAGGAAGAAGGTCGCGTAGCGGAAGCCGCCGCGGGGCTGGCTGTCGGTCAGGGTGGCCGGCAGCGCGGTCAACGGTAGCCGGTGACTGTCAGAGTCGAAGGTGTAGGCCGTGCCGGGATAGCCGTTCCAGATGTTGGCGGTGTCGCAGCCCGGCGCATAGGCTGCCTCGCCGTTGTTCTGGCTCGGCGTCAGCGCCATGTCCTGCTGGGATTCGCTGAAGCAGACGTGTAATTGGGGCGCAGGATTGCTGGCCGACAGGACGTGCACGGTGACCTCGCCACCGACCTCTTTGCCGAAGTCCAGGCTCAGCAGCGGTGATGACGGCACACCGCCGATACTGGTCAGGGTCACGCCGGAGCGGTTGCCCAGCGCGGCCTTCGGATCGCCGGTGATCGAGCCGGCTCGGGCCTGGGCCGATAGCACCGACGTCGGCTTGACGGTGTGCCCGGACGGGGCCAGCACATAGTTGCGCCATTGCCCGGGTGCCGGGCGGTAGTTCGGATCCGTCCACGGGTTCGACGAGGAATGCGAGGACCTGTTGGCCGGTGTCGCCGCACCAGCCATGGTGCCGACCGTGCCGACCGCGCCGGCCGGGGCGTCGAGCAGCCCGCACGCGACGCCCAC
>CAZZZW010000015.1:14362-27118 GCA_964658795.1 Phormidium nigroviride PCC 7112 | reverse complement strand
CGGCTGGAAACCTGACATCCAGTTCCGGTCCACATCCGGTTCATACATTCCTTTGGGGGAACCACTAGATGCCAAAGAAGAACACCACGCGCGCGGTCGTCGCGCTCGGTGTCGGAGCGCTGATCGTCCCGATGCTGCAAGGCACCGCGACGGCCGCAACCGCTCCGGCCCGGGCCGCCCTGCCCTACGCGACGCCCAACTGGACCGCCCAGGCCCCGGTGAACGGCACGCCCGCAGCCACCGAACAGGTCAGCGTCCGGGTCGGCCTGCAGCTGCGTGGCGGCAACGCCGCCCAGGGCGTGGCCGACTCGGTCAGCAACCCGAACAGTGCCAGCTACGGCCACTACCTCAACCCGGCCCAGTTCCAGGCCAAGTTCGCGCCGACCGCAGCCACCGTGAAGGCCGTCAGCAACTACCTCGCCAGCAACGGCGTCCGGGTTTCGGGCGTGGCCAGCGGCAACCTGTGGATCAACGCCACCGGCACCGTGGCCCAGCTGAACAAGACCTTCGGCACGACCCTGCGCACGTACTCGGTCAACGGCAAGTCGCTGCGGGCCCCGTCCGGCAAGGTCACCCTGCCGGCCTCGATCGCCGCCGACGTCACCACCGTCAGCGGCCTGTCCGACAAGGTCACCCAGCGGGCACCGCAGACCGAACGGGTCGTCGACCAGTCCGTCGCCAAGCCGAACGCCAAGGTCGCTGGCAGCGGCAAGACCGCCACCCCGCCGCCGGCGTCGAAGTGCTCGGACTACTGGGGCCAGTACCAGCAGACGCTGCCCAAGGCCGATGGCAAGACGCGGTTCAACACCTACATCTGTGGCTACTCGCCGGCCCAGCTGCGCACCGCCTACGACACCAAGGCGGCCGTCAAGTCCGGCAACGACGGTCACGGCGTCACCGTCGCGATCATCGACGCCTACGCTTCGCCGACGATGCTGGCCGACGCCAACGCCTACGCCAAGACCTTCGGTGAGCCGACGTTCAAGTCCGGCCAGTACACCGAGACCACCTTCACCCCGTTCAACAAGCAGGACGAATGTGCCGGTGAGGCGGGCTGGAACGGCGAGGAGACCCTCGACGTCGAGGCCGTGCACGGTATGGCGCCGGGCGCGAACATCCACTACATCGGTGCCCAGAACTGCGATGACGGGATTGACGCCGCCCTGAACTATGTCGTGCAGAACCACACCGCCGACATCGTCAGCAACTCCTACGGCAACCAGGGCGAGCAGGTCCCGGCCGACGAGGTCGCGCTCGAGCACAACATCTTCGTCCAGGCCGCGGCCGAGGGCATCGGCATGTACTTCTCCTCCGGTGACAACGGTGACGAGACCATCAACGGCCTCACCCCGCAGCCCGACTACTCGGCTTCGGACCCGAACGTGACCGCAGTCGGTGGCACCAGCCTGCTGCTGGACAAGAACGCCAAGCGGGTGGTCGAGACCGGCTGGGAGTCCAGCCTGGACTTCGTCGACTACTCCGGCACCAAGGCCGCCTACTCCGACGCCCTGCCGGGTGACTTCGTGTTCGGCGCCGGCGGCGGCACGAGCACCCTGTTCGCCCAGCCGTGGTACCAGAAGGGGACGGTTCCGGCGGGTCTGGCCAACGTCAACGGCAGCGCGATGCGCGTCGTGCCGGACATCGCGGCCGACGCCGACCCGTACACCGGCTTCTACATCGGTGAGACCACCGACGGTGCCTTCGGCATCAGCGCCATCGGCGGCACCAGCCTGGCCTGCCCGCTCATCGCCGGCATCCAGGCGCTGGCCAGCCAGAACCGCACGTTCGCGATCGGCTTCGCCAACCCGCTGATCTACGCGGCCAGCAGCAAGGCGTTCCACGACGTCGTGCCGCACTCGCCGATCCGGTTCGCCAGCGTCAGCGGCGGCTACCTCGGCACCTTCGAGGAAGGCGACACCCAGTACAGCCGCTACGGCTACGACAACATCACCGGCCGGGGCGTTCCGGTGGGCCCGACGTTCATCAAGAGCGAGAAGACCCACTAGCCCTCTGACGATCTAGCACCAACCTGCACCACGGCGGCCCCGGACCAGTATCGGTCCGGGGCCGCTAGCCTTGAACCATGCGATCTCCGGTGGCATCCTGGCTGACCGACATGGACGGCGTGCTGGTGCACGAGGACCAGGCGTTGCCGGGCGCGGTCGATTTCTTGCAAGCATTGAAAGACAAGCAGCGACCGTTCCTGGTCCTGACCAACAACTCGATCTATACCCCTCGAGACCTGTCCGCTCGCCTGGCTCGGGCCGGACTGGACGTGCCCGAGGCCTCGATCTGGACCTCGGCCCTGGCCACGGCCACGTTCTTGGGCGACCAGCTGCCGGGCGGCTCGGCCTACGTGATCGGCGAAGCGGGCATGACCACCGCGCTGTACGAGGCCGGCTACGTGCTGACCGACACCGACCCGGATTTCGTGGTGCTCGGGGAGACCCGGACGTACTCCTTCGAGGCGATCACCCGGGCGATCCGGCTGATCGAGAAGGGTGCCCGGTTCATCGCCACCAATCCCGATGTCACCGGCCCGTCCGCCGAAGGTCCCCTGCCGGCCACCGGTTCGGTCGCCGCGCTCATTACCAAGGCGACCGGCAAGGAACCCTACTTCGTGGGCAAGCCGAACCCGATGATGTTCCGCAGTGCGCTCAACCGGATCGAGGCCCACTCCGAGACCACCGCCATGATCGGTGACCGGATGGACACCGACGTGGTGGCCGGCATCGAGGCCGGTTTGGAGACCATCCTGGTGCTGACCGGATCCACCCGAGCCGAGCAGATCGGGCGGTACCCGTTCCGGCCGAGTCGGATAGTCAACTCGATCCAGGACGTCATCGAACTGGTCTGAGCCAGTTCACCGCTAGGCCGGTTGGTAGATCTCGATCCCGTCGATGGCCTGCGAGGTCAGCCGGCCCTGCAGCACCAGCACGTCGAGATGGGCCGAGGTCTCTGACGTCGCGAGCATGGCGTTGAACAGATCCAACTCGGCAAACGTGCGATTGCGCCGGGTCCAGGGCAGCACCTTGGCCACGTCGTAGGCGCTGCCGGCCGCCACCCGAACTGCCGCCTCGGTCGCGTCCAGGCGATCGGCGTGGTGGGTCAGCAGTTCCTCGACCCGGGCGTGCACGCTCTCGGTCACCGCGCCGTGGGCCGGCAGCAACCGGGCATCCGGCCGGGTCAACATCAGCCGCAAGGAGTCGAGAAAGTCTCGCAACGGAAAGGCGGTTCGGATCGGTTCGAAGCCGATCGACGGGGTGATGTGCGGCAGCACGTGATCACCGGCGAACAACAGGGCCGCCGTCTCGTCGTGAAACACCACATGCCCCGTGGTGTGCCCCGGGGTATGCACCACGGTCAGGTCGCGGCCACCGGCCTGAACCTTCTGGCCATCGTCCAGCCAGTGGTCCGGTCGATGCCAGTCCGAGGGATTGCTCCGGCCTGATGCCTTTATCTTTGCGAATAATTCGGCCGCCCCGCAGCGCACCAGGTACGACATGCTCTCGACGAAGCCGGGACGATCGGCCCAGATCAGGATCTGCTCCAGGTTGGGCTTCTCGCCGATGCCCAGGCTCAACCGGGTGCCGTACTCCCGCTGCAAGGCCACCGCCTGGGTGTAATGGTCGCGGTGAACGTGGGTCACCAGGCACTGGTCGATCTCTCCCAGCCCGAACCCCAACGACCGCAGCGACGCTGATAACAGGTCCAGCGACTCGGCCAAAGCCCAGCCACCATCGATCAGACTCAGGCCGTCCGGCCCCGAAAGGGCGTAGACGTTGACCGCGTGTAGACCGTCGTTGGGCAGTGGCAGCGCGATCCGGAAGACGCCGTCGGCGACCTCCTCCGGTCCGGGGTCAGTCCAGTTCACAGCTACCGGTCTATCACGTAGCCGCCGGCCCAAGCCGGGCGGCGTGATTCAGGACTCCGTCTGCAGCAATGAGAACTCCGACTCGAACAGCACGGTCAGGAAGCCGGCCAGCCGTTGCTCCGCCGGGCTGAGCGTGGCCAGCTTGAGGGGCTTGGTGGCGTCCAGGTAGTCACCGAAGGTGTGCTCGGTGAACGTCTCGAGCACGTGTGGATGAACGTAGTGCGCTCGCGCAACCGTGCGGGTGTTACCCAGGGCTTCGGCGGCCTCGTCCACCGCCGCCACCACCTCCTTGGCCGCCGCCCGCTCGGAGTCGAGCCGGTCTTCCAGGTAGCTGAAGGCAGCCAGGGTGCCGCCCCAGGTGCGGAAGTTCTTGGCCGTGATGTGCTCGCCGGTGATCTCGTGCAGCACCGAGTTGATGTCGTCGGAGTCGATCGCCTTGCCGTCGATGGTGAAAAGTCGATTCGATCGCTCGGCCGCCAGCTTCTCGACCACCCGAGCCACCTGCGAGTCGTCGATGCTGCTGTCCCATTCCTTGCCCGACTTGGCCGGGAAGACGAAGGTGACCTTGCTGCCGTGCACCTCGACGTGCTTACGGGTCAGCGTGGTCAGGCCGTAGCTGTCGTTCTCTTCGGCGTAGCTCTCGTTGCCGATCCGGATGTAGCTCTCGTCGATGATCCGGATCATCACCGCGATCACCCGATCCCGGTCCAGCGTGCGCCGGTTCAGCTGCTTGTTGACGTATTTCCTTATCTCGGCGAGGTGTTCGGCGAACAGCAGCAGCCGGTAGAAGTTCAGCAGATCCCGGATCGCCCGCCAGCGGGGGTGGTAGATGTACTGCTTGCGCCCGCGGTCGTCCTCGCCGGTGGCCAGGATGTGGCCGTCCGGGTTGCTGCAGATCCACACCTTGGTCCAGGCCGGCGGGATGGCCAGCTCGGCGATCTGGGCCTTGATCTGCCCGTCGGTCAGCGCCTTGTCGTCGTGGGTGCGGTAGCGAAAACCCTTGCCGTGCCGCGCGCGGCTGTGGCCGGGCTCGTCACCGGTGATGTAAACCAGGCCGGCGGCCTCGGCGCAGCGTTCCACGCTGGCGTACAACTCGTCCAGTTCCTGGACGGTGATCGCCGGTTTTCTCTTCAGTTCTCTGGACAATGCGACCTGACCGTTCGTCGCCGACCCACTTCGCCTAGCCGATCCTCCAGGCCGGGACGAAGGCGCCGAGCGCGATGCCGAGGATGAACACCCAGCCGAACAACCGGTTGTGTACCAGACACACCCGGTGGTACCAGAGGGGCCAACCGATGTAACCGGCAGGTGGCTCAGCCGGGGCGGGGGTCGACATGACCCGCACAGCGTGGATGGCGCGCGGCGCGGCCAGCAGGACCAGGATGGCCAGCGGACTCAACGCGCCGAACAGGATCGCAACCAGGGTGAAGACGTACATGCCTACGACGACCAGGCGGTTCAGGGCCCGGGCCCCGCGCTCACCGAGGAGCACCGGGAGCGTGCGCTGGGCCTGCGAGGTGTCGAACTGACGCTGATCGATGTGCTTGCCGATCAGGATGGAGGCCGTGCCCAGCCCATACGGGATCGAGGCCAGGAAGGCGATGCCGGCCAGGTGACCGGTGATCACGTAGTAGCCGCCGCCGATCATCAGCGGACCCCAGACGAGAAACGCTGCGACTTCGCCCAGCCCCAGCTCCTTCAGGGCCTTCGGGGCAGCGTCGTAGGCATAGAGCAGTACGCCGCCGACGACGGTCAGCACCACCGCGGCCCACCCGCGAAGGGCAATGAAGTACACGGCAATCGCAACCGCGACCACACTCAGGACGGACAGTCCGGTGACCAGTAGCCGGGGCGTGACGGCGCCGCTGGCGATCGGGTGCAGGGTGTAGCGGCGGCGCGGCGAATCCTCGGTGTCGTGGCCGCGGCGGTAGCCGAAGTAGTCGTTGGACAGGTTGCTGATCGCGTGCAGGACCAGATAGGCCACGAAGAGCAGGATGAACGGCACTACCTCGAACCGGCGGTCGGTGGCGGCCAGCAGGCCGGCGATGATCGCGGCCTGGGCCGAGATGACCAGGATGACGCTGCGCGAGGCGTACAGAAATCGGGTGACCGGATCGAGGTGCGAGAACTCGGCCGCCTGGGCCGGATAGAAGCCGGTGAACGCACCGATGAAGGCGAACGGTCCGCCCTGCGGCCGCTTGCCGTACGACGGGGCCGGGCCGGTGCTCGATTCGGTTGCCATCTTGTAGCGATTTCCCTCTGCGTTGAGTGACTGCTCAACTCTTAGAGTACGTCCAGGAATTCAGGCCGGGTGTTTTGTCCCCTGGTGGGCGGTGCCCTGGTGGAAGCGGACCTGCCAGCCGACCGACGTCCGAACCCAGATCGAACTGCGCAAAGCCGTCCGAGTCCGGTAGGTGAGCAGGATCGCGTCTGGTCCGAGTTCGACGGTCCGGAAGTCGGTCGGTTCCGACGGCGGTAGCGTCGGGTCGGTCAGCATCGCGGCGATGATTTCGTCCCGGTGCCAGTGCCGGCCGGAGGAGCCGAACTCCTCGAAGTCCGGGTGCAACAACCGTTCGACGAAGCCGCGATCGCCGCGGTGGGCCGGATCGAGCAGGTCGATTTCCAGCCGTACCACCTCGTTGTCCGTCACACGAACATTCTGCGCAAGCGCCCGGACGTGCGACGATCGGGGCATGCCGCTGCCCATGTTGCCGACCGATTCGGTCTTCCTGACTGCGGAGAGTCGCGAGACGCCGATGCACGTCGGTGGTCTGCAGCTGTTCAAGCCGGCGGCCGACTTCCCCGGTGCGCATGAGCTGTTCCGGCAGTTGCTGGCCGACGACGATGTCGCCCCGTTGTTTGCCAAACGCCCGGTCCGTTCGATCCGCACCGCTGGGCAATGGGCCTGGCAACGAGATCGCGAGTTCGACATCGAACACCACGTCCGGCACAACTCGTTGCCCAAGCCCGGTCGGATCCTGGACCTGTTGGCGCTCTGCTCGCGGCTGCACGGCACCTTGCTGGACCGCAAGCGACCGTTGTGGGAGTTCCATCTGATCGAAGGCCTGGCCGACGGCCGGTTCGCGATCTACTTCAAGATGCACCACGCCCTGGTGGACGGCGTCGCCTCGCAGCGGTTGTTGCAGAACATCCTGACCCGTGACCCAGAGGCCCGGAACCTGCCCGCGCCGTGGACGGTACGGCCGCGCCGCACCGGCTCGGCCCATCCCAGGATCGACGCCGACACGGTGCGATACGCCCTGGAGCTGGCTGTCGAGGCAGCGGGGTTGCCCGGTGCGCTGACCAGCACCCTGCGGCGGGGGCTGAAACAACAGAGCTCGCCGGTGTCCTTCGCTGCGCCGAAGACCATGTTCAACGTGCCGATCACCGGCAGCCGGCGGTTCGCCGCGCAATCCTGGCCACTGGAGCGGATCAGCGCGATCACCAAGGCCGGCCAGGTGACCGTCAACGACGCCGTGCTGGCGATCTGCTCGGGCGCGTTGCGGCGCTACCTGCTCGAGATGGACGCGCTACCGGCTGTCCCGTTGATCTCGATGGTGCCAGTTGCCCTGAAGGGCAAGGGTAATCGCGAATCGGGTAATGCGGTGGGCGCGGTCATGTGCAACCTGGCCACCAACCTTGACGACCCGGCCGACCGGCTGGCGACCATCACCGCCTCGATGGCCGACGGCAAGCGGGCGATGGCCGAGATGTCGCCGCTGCAGATCGTCGCCATGACCGGTCTGGGCATGAGTCCCTTGGTGCTACAGGGCATCCCGGGTTACACCGATCTGTTCCGGCCTCCGTTCAACATCATCATCTCCAACGTCCCGGGCGCTCGAACCCCCTTGTATCTCAACGGATCCGAGCTGGACGGGCTGTATCCGCTGTCGATCCCGTATCACGGCCAGGCCCTCAACATCACCTGCACCAGCTATCACAACGAGATCGCGTTCGGCCTGACCGGCTGCCGCCGAACCGTCCCCCATCTGCAGCGGCTGCTCGGCTATCTCGACGACGAGGTGGGCGCGCTGGAGAAGGCGGTCGGCCTAAGCTGATCGACCATGACCGGCTTCGACGATCTGCTGACCAGCTTTCCGTCCGACTTCATCTGGGGCGCGGCCACCGCGTCCTACCAGATCGAGGGCGCGGTGCACGAGGACGGCCGCGGTCGCTCGGTCTGGGACACCTTCAGCCACGAACCGAACCGAATCGGCGACGGCAGTACCGGCGATGTCGCCTGCGACCACTACCACCGTTATCACACCGATGTCGAGCTGATGGCCGACCTCGGGCTGACCGGCTACCGGTTCTCCTTCGCCTGGCCACGCATCCAACCGGACGGCAAGGGCCCGGCTAACCAGCGGGGAATCGCCTTCTACGATCGGCTGATCGATGCCTTGTTGGAGAAGAGCATTCAACCCCTCGGCACGCTGTTCCACTGGGACTTGCCGCAGACCCTGCAGGACGAGGGTGGCTGGCTGAACCGGGACACGACCGCTCGGTTCGCCGAGTACGCCGCGTTGCTCGGGCAGCACTTCGCCGACCGGATCAGTCACTGGATGCCGGTCAACGAGCCCAACGTCGTAACCTTCCTGGGCCACGCGGTCGGCCAGCATGCGCCGGGATCGACCCTGGGAATCCAGTCGTTGCCGGTTGCCCACCACCTGCTGCTCGGTCACGGTAGGGCGGTGCAGGCCTTGCGAGCCGCCGGTGCGCGCAGCGTCGGTGCGGCCAACAACCACGCTCCCGTCTGGCCGGCGTCCGATCAACCGGCCGACGTCGAGGCGGCGGGAGTCTGGGACGACATCTGGAACCGGTTGTTCGCCGACCCGATCCTGCTCGGTGCCTATCCGCAGCGCTACGCCGGCCACATGCCGGTGCAGGACGGCGACCTGGCAGTCATCGCCGAACCGCTCGATTTCTACGGGCTGAACTACTACAACCCGGCCCGGATCGGTGCCCCGGCACCGGGTCGCCAGACCGATCCGCTGTTGGATCAGGCGCTCGGCATCGCCCGGGTGCCGATCGATGAATACGAGCAGACCGATTTCGGCTGGCCGGTGGTGCCGGCCGGCCTGCGCGAACTGCTGAACCAGCTCAACGACCGGTACCCCGCGTTGCCCCCGATCGTGATCACCGAGAACGGCTGCAGCTACGCGACCGGGCCCGGAGCCGACGGCCGGGTGCACGACGATCGCCGGATCGCCTACTACGACGGGCACCTGCGAGCCGTGCGGCAGGCGATGAGCGATGGCGTCGCGGTTTCCGGTTATTGCGCCTGGTCAATCCTGGACAACTTCGAGTGGGCCGAGGGCTATCGCCAGCGGTTCGGGCTGGTGCACGTCGACTACGACACCCAGGTCCGCACGCCCAAGGACAGCTACTACTGGTACCGCGACGTGATCGCCGCCAACCGCTGAGCCCGTGCCGACGAGTGATCGGTTGCAGCACGGATGATCTATTGCACCTGATCATTGGTCGGACACCTGATCACTCGCGATCGCCGCGCTGGGCCCTATCAGTCAGTGGCCAGGCGCGACCAGATCTGGACGTCGGCCCGGGGTGCACCGACCTTGACGAAGCAGGACCGCAGCGTTCCCTCCAGCGTGTAGCCGCACCGCTCGGCCGCCTTCTGGGAGCCGACGTTCAGGGCGTCGATCATCAAATGGATCCGCTGCGCCTGCCTGTGCGACAGAGCCCATTCGGTCAGCAGCCGTAATAGCTCGGTGGCGATCCCCCGGCCGCGGTAGGCCGGATCGACCAGGTAGCCCAGTTCCAGTTCCTGGCCCTCGGGCTCGATTCCCGGGGCCAGGGCCAGCGCGGCCGGACGACCGTCGTCGAGCACGATGAACGCCTCTTTCGTCCCGTCGGCCCGGCCACTTTCGTAACGCTGGTACCACTCCTGGACCCACCCGTCCGGGATCGGGACCGGAAAGCGGGTGAAGCGGGCGATCTCGGCCTCGCCGGCGATGTCGGCCAGCCAAGGCAGATAGGCCGGGGTCATCGGTTCCAGACAAATGTTCACGATTCTCCTTCTCTGGTAAGCATAAAGTCGTCCAGCAGCCCCGGGGTTGCCCGCCGGGCCAGGTCCAGGCCGACTGCCACCCCGACGTCGGTGATCCGGTAGAACTGTTTGCCGGCCGCGGTCGTCACGACCAGCGACATGAGACCGGCCCGTCGCTGGAAGAAGGACTGCTTGATCTTCCAGCCGATGATGCCCGCCGGCTCCAGGACGACCCGGCGACGATCGAGGGACCCCCACTGTGAGACCAGGTAGTTCTCCGTCATGGCATGACCGAGGCCGGCGTACCGATCTCGGGCCAGCAGGCCGGCCGCGATCAGCCCGACGAGCCCGGCGACCAGCCAGCCCGATGGCAATGAGCCGAGCCGCCACCAGAGCAGCAGCCCCAGCCAGAGCACGACGGCCGGACCGAGCGCCCGGTTGTACCGACGCCCCCGCGCTCTGGGGCCGTGGGCCGTCAAGGGCGTCTGCATCGGTAATTGCTGGTCATCCAGCACCAGGCCGGCAACCCGGACGGCCTCGTCGCTCGGGCAGGCCGGCATCAGCAGCGCACCACCGCGCTCGGCGCCGCGGCCGACCCGGAGCCCGGTGGCGACGGCCAGCAACCGAGCGCCACCGACCAGCCGCAGCGGCAACAGTTGGATGAATTCCACGCCCCGCAAACGGCGTTCCTCGATGCTGGTGTTGCGCGAGGTGATCAGGCCGCGGCTGACGTGCAGGGTGCCACCGGAGTGCCTGGTCAACCGGAAGCCCCAGAACGACAGTGCGTAGCCGATGATCGACAACACCGCGACGATGATCAGCAACACCACGGCCACCTGGATCACGTCGAGGATCAGGGGCGTGTCGCGCAGATGGCGGGTGGCGTCGCGGACGGCCGACACCCGGTTCGCATCGACCTGGGCCTGGTTGAGCGCCCGCCAGGCGACACCGAGGATGGCCGCCGCGCTGAGCACCCCGGACAGCGTGAACGGGGCGTAGCGGATCCAGCTCGGATCGAGTTCGGCCAGCACCTGCTCGGGAACCTCGATCGCAGCGGCCTGACCCGACGGCGCGGCCGTCCGGGGCTCCCGGTGTAACAGCTCGGCCCGCAACGCGCCGGCCGCCACCGCGGTCAACCCGTCCAGCACCAGTCCCTCCTTCTTGCGATCGGAGGTCCCGGTGCCGATGGTGACCCGGGCCAGGCCGAGCACCCGGTGCAGCGCATGGGCGGTGACATCCACGGTCCGGACCCGGTCGGCCGGTGTGGTCATGGTGCGACGGCGGAACAGCCCGGTGCGCAGCTGCACCTGAGCCGGGGTGATCTGGTAGCGAGTGGTGAACCACCGCAGCAGACTGAACACGATCACAGCGCCGAAGGCCGCCAGCGACCACCAGTCGTGGCCACTGTTGCGCCCGGCCAGGACGATGCCGAACAGCGCCGGAATGAAGCGGCCGACCTCACGGATCGGATGCACCAGCAGCATCCGCGGGCTCAGCCGGCGCCATACCGCGTCCGGCTCGACCTCGATCGGCACCGGGGGCGCCGGCAGACTCATGTGGCGTCCCCGGTTGATTGCGCGGTGATCCGCGTCAGTTCGGCGACGAGCCGGTCGGCCTGGTCCGGCGCGAGCCCATTGATCTTCACCGGCCCGGCGGCCGAGGCCGTGGTGACCGTGACATTGGCCAGCCGGAACAACTGCTCCAGCGGTCCGCGCTCGGTGTCCACCGTCTGGATCCGGGACAGCGGGGCGATCCGGCGCTGCTGGTTGAACCAACCGGACCGGGTATACACCGCAATGTCGTTGGCCTCCCAGCGATGCACCCGGAATCGCCACCTGGGCATGACGATCAGGTGGGTCACCGCCACCAGCACGATGACACCGCCGACGACTGCGATCGGGCCACGAGCTGAGGAGTTGGCCAGCCAGACCAGCACCTCGACCGCCAGCACCACCACCCAGAAGAACAGTGCCCGGACCGTCCAGTACCAGATCGCCCGGTGGTTGACCAGGTTCGCCGGATCTCGAAGTTCCATTGCCACGTCAGGGGAATCTGCCACGTCGGATCAGGCTAGGTACGAGTCCGGTACCGCGCGCGGCCGGGCCAATACCGCACCGAGCTGGTTGGCCGGCATCGGCGAATAGGCCCAGAATCCCTGGAAGAACTCGTAGCCGAGTTCGATCAGGGCATCGAACTGGGCCGAGTTCTCGACGCCCTCGGCCACCGTCTGCATGCCCAGGTCGGTCGCCAGCTGCAGAACGGACTTGGCGATGGCCAGATCGGCCGGGTCCGGCGGAGTGGCGTGCAGGCCGGCCACGAATGACCTATCCAGTTTGAGGACGCTGGCGGGCAGCCTTTTCAAGTACGTCAAGGGGGAGTAGCCGGTGCCGAAGTCGTCCAGCGCGATCCGGACTCCGAGCTCCCTCAGCCTGATCAACTCGGCCAGTTCCGGGCTGTCACCGTCGACCAGGACCGATTCGGTGACCTCGAGGCAGATGGTCTGCGGCTTCAGCCCGGTCTCTTCCAGCAGTTGGCTGACCAGCTCCTCCAGCGAGCCGGATCCGAGCTGCCGCGCAGCCACGTTCACCGTTACCGACAAGGAGTGTCCGGCCGCCGCCCAGGTCGCCGCCTGACGCACCGCCCGGGTCAGGATCAGCGCACCGAGCTCACCCATCAGACCGGCTGCATCGGCCACGTCCAGGAACTCGTCCGGCAGCAGCACGCCCCGGCGCGGATGGTGCCAGCGCAGCAGGGCCTCGGCTGCGATCGGTACCAGTTGGCGGTTCACCATAGGTTGAAAGGCGATGTAGAGGTCGGCGCTAACTTAGATTTTTTGAACTCGGAATTTTGTAGATGAGGTGTTAATACCGGAGTA
>CAZZZW010000015.1:0-14352 GCA_964658795.1 Phormidium nigroviride PCC 7112 | reverse complement strand
CCCGCGGCGCAGCTCGGCCTCCAGCTCGACCCGCTGCTGGGCGCGGCTGGAATCCAGCGGCCCGGCCAGCCGATAGGTGTTCCGGCCGGCGTGCTTGGCCTGGTACATCGCATCATTCGCGCGGCGGATCACGTCACCCGGCTGTTCGGCCACACCGAGCAGGGCCACTCCGATGCTGCACGACACGATGATCTCCGAGCCGGCCAGCATGGTGCGCCCCTGGACGGCGGCCAGCATCTTGGGGGCCAGCACGGCCGGCTCGATGCGGGACACGATCACCAGTTCGTCGCCGCCGAATCGCGCCACCAGATCCGAGGAGTGCGCCAGCACCGAGATCCGGGCCGCCAGCGAGCGCAACAGCTCGTCACCGGCCGAGTGCCCGAGGGCGTCGTTCACCCGGCGAAAGTCGTCCAGGTCCAGGAAGTAGACGTGCCGCCGAGGGTCGGCCAGATCGTCGGCGACGTGCTCCAGCATCTCGTGCATGGCTCGACGGTTGGCCAAACCGGTCAGCGGGTCGTGCCGGGCCTCCCAGTGCAACCGTTGCTCGGCCCGGACGGCGGTGTCGACGTCGCGCAGGGTGCACACGATCTGCTCGATGACCGGCGCGCCGTCCGTGGCGGTGCCCAACCACGGCGTGAACCAGGCCTGCATCCACCGCCAGCGACCGGCCGCATCCCGGATCCGCAGTTGCAGGTCGCGGACAGACGAATCCAGTTCGGCGCGGATGTCCTCGATCAGGCCGTCCATGCGTTGTTGATCGCTGCGTTGGACTGCGGCGTGGATCTCGACGTAGCGGGTCAGTTGGCCCGCCGGATAACCGAGGGTGCCGGCCAGTCGGCGGTTGCTCCAGAGCAGTTCCTCACGCTGGACGTCGATCACCAGGACCGCGTCCGGACTGACCGACAGCAGCGCGTCGAGGAACGGGCCGGCATCATCGGACGGACCGATCAGGCCGGTGACGTCGACGCTGATCCCGATAGGGGCGCTGCCCGGTGCGGGATCCGGTCGCCAGGCATAGAGCCGGACGTGATGGACCGCCACGCTCGGCTTATCGGCCTGGGCCGTCCCGGGCAGGGCCCGTTCGACGAGCCGGAGTTCGCGCACCATCCGTCCGGTCTGGAACAGCTCGCGGATACCGGACTGAAAGGCCTCGACATCGGGCAGCAGCAAGGACATTCCGAGCCCGGTCGGGTCCTCGCCCACCCTGATCGGTTCGGGCTGGGCCGGATAGATCCAATCCCGCAGGGCCAGCACCGGATGCATCGTGTCACCGCGTTGGAACTCCGCCGCCGCCAACTGGCCCCGCGGCGTCCGGAACTGCCGGACCCGGACGTCTGCGGGCACGTCGGTGCGACCGGACAGCATCGCCTCGGCGGCACGGCGCAGTGGGTGGTCCTCGGCCAGCACCTGCTGAATCGGGCGCGGGTCGATCAATGAACTGTCAGCCACGAGCAGGGTGCCGTCTCCGGCGATGAGAATCCGGCTGAGTCGCGACGCCCAGGCTCTTCTCATCTCGACGGCAGCCTAGCGCCTCCGCCCGGTTTCGTCGCCTGGCCGGACCCCGTTTCGAGCCCGCGCCCAGGGGTCGGAAACGGGTCGTTGCCGGCATCTATAGTCGGCCCATGCCCTCCCTGGACCCGACCTTCCTCGCTCTGCCGGCCACCGTCCTGGCCGATGCCGCGCTGAGCCGGGCCCGCGAGCTCGGCGTCGAACACGCCGACTTCCGGCTGGAACGCGTCCGCACCGGAGTCATCAGCGTTCGCAACGGCCAGCTCGAGAACGCCGCTGACGATCAAGAACTCGGCCTGGCGGTCCGGGTCGTGCACAACGGCGCCTGGGGTTTCGCCAGCGGCATCGAACGCACGCCGGAGGCTGCGGCCGAATTGGCCGAACAGGCCGTCGCCACCGCCAAGCTGTCCCGCGTCCTCAGCTCGGATCCGGTCAGCCTGGCGCCGGAACCGGTCTACCCCGACGCCAGTTGGGTCTCGGCCTACGACGTCAATCCGTTCGAGGTCGACCAGGCCGAACGGGCCGCGCGACTGATCGAACTTTCCGAACGGCTGCTCGCCGCCGACGGGGTCGACCTCGTCGACGCCCGCCTGATGCAGGCGCAGGAGAACAAGTACTACGCCGACACCGCCGGCACCGTGACCAACCAGCAGCGGGTGCGGATCTTTCCGCAGTTCACCGCCGTCCAGGTCGACATGGCGATGGGAGGGTTCTCGCAGATGCAGACCATCGCGCCGCCGGTCGGCCGGGGCTGGGAGTATCTGACCGGAACCGGCTGGGACTTCGACGCCGAGATCGCCGAGCTTCCGGAGCTGCTGGCCGAACACGCCAAGGCCCCCTCGGTCGAGGCCGGCCGCTACGACCTGGTGATCGACCCGACCAACCTGTGGCTGACCATCCACGAGTCGATCGGGCATGCCACCGAGCTGGACCGGGCGCTGGGCTACGAGGCCGCGTATGCCGGAACGTCCTTTGCCACCTTGGACAAGCTCAATCAGCTCCAGTACGGCAGCGGCGTGATGAACATCGTCGGTGATCGAACTGTGGAACACGGCTTGTCGAGCATCGGCTACGACGATGAGGGAGTGGCGACCTCGGAATTCGATCTGATCAGAGACGGCGTGCTGGTCGGCTATCAGTTGAACCGGCAGATGGCGGCGGCCAACGACTTCGGTCGGTCCAACGGGTGCGCGTTCGCCGATTCGCCGGGTCACATCCCCTTGCAACGCATGGCGAATGTGTCACTGCAGCCGGCGCCGGACGGCGGTTCGACCGAGGAACTGATCGCCGGTGTGGATCGCGGGATCTACATCGTCGGGGACAACTCCTGGTCGATCGACATGCAGCGCTACAACTTCCAGTTCACCGGCCAGCGCTTCTTCAAGATCGAGAACGGCCGGCTGGCCGGGCAGTTGCGCGACGTGGCCTACCAGGCGACCACGACCGACTTCTGGGGATCGATGGAGGCAGTCGGGGGCCCGGAGACCTATCTGTTGTGCGGTGCCTTCAACTGCGGCAAGGGCCAACCCGGTCAGGTCGCGGCCGTGTCGCACGGCAGCCCGTCGGCGCTGTTCCGTGGCGTGAACGTACTCAACACCGTGAGCGAGGGCGGCCGATGAGCGCCAGCACCGGAATCCAGCACCTGATCGAGCGCGCCCTGGCCTTGTCCGAGGCGGACGACTGCATCGTCATCGCCGAGGAACGGACCGAGGCCAACCTGCGCTGGGCCGGCAACAGCCTGACCACGAACGGGCAGATGCACTCGACCAAGATGGTGGTCATCTCGATCCTGCGCACCGAGGCGGGCGAGGCCTCGGGTGTCGTGTCCGGTCCGGTCAGCCTGGCCGCCGCCGATGAAGAGCTACCCGCGTTGGTAAGGGCTTCCGAGGCCGCTGCCCGGAGCGCCGGTCCGGCCGAGGATGCGGCTCCGCTGATCCAGCCCTACGCCAATCAGGACGACTGGGACGCCCCGGCCGTGCACACCAGCATCGATGTGTTCGCCGACTTCGCGCCGGCGCTCGGTGTCGCGTTCGAGCAGGCGGTGGCGGATCAGGTCCTGCTCTACGGGTTCGCCGAACACATCGTCACCTCGATCTTCATGGCGTCCTCGACCGGCCTGCGCCGTCGCTTCGATCAGCCCTCGGGGCGCCTCGAGATCAATGCCAAATCGGCCGATCTGACCCGGTCGGCCTGGATCGGACGGCACACCCGCGACTTCACCGACGTCGAGGTTCCCGAGTTGACGGCCGATCTGAACCGGCGGCTGGGCTGGGCCGAGCACCGGATCGAGCTGCCGGCCGGACGGTACGAGACGCTGCTGCCACCGACCGCGGTCGCCGACCTGATGGTCTACCTCTACTGGATGGCCTCGGCCCGCGACGCCGGCGAAGGCCGCAGCGTCTTCTCGGCCAAGGGCGGTGGCGACCGGATCGGTGACCGGCTCTCGGAACTGCCGCTCACCCTGTATTCCGACCCCGACCAGCCCGGCCTGGAATGCCCGCCGTTCCAGATCACCCCGATCAGCCAAGACGAATCGGCATTCGACAACGGGTCGCCGGCCAAGCCCACCAAGTGGATCGACAACGGCGTGCTGAGCAACCTCTATCGCAGCCGCAGCTGGGCCGAACGGGCCGGCGGCGAGCACCGGCAATACATCGACAACCTGGTGCTGACCGCACCGGAGGGCACGAAGTCCCTGGACGAG
Organism: Phormidium nigroviride PCC 7112; assembly: GCA_964658795.1. Taxonomy (GTDB): domain Bacteria; phylum Actinomycetota; class Actinomycetes; order Mycobacteriales; family Jatrophihabitantaceae; genus Jatrophihabitans_A. Next base: position 10,139 of record CAZZZW010000015.1, on the reverse strand, counting down.
ATGATCGCCGGCACCGAGCGTGGCCTGCTCATCACCTGCCTCTGGTACATCCGCACCGTCGACCCGCAGACGTTGCTGCTGACCGGCCTCACCCGCGACGGCGTCTACCTGATCGAGGACGGCCAGGTGCGTGGCGTCGTGAACAACTTCCGGTTCAACGAGTCCCCGGTCGACCTGCTGAGCCGGGTGTCGGAGGTGGGCGCCACGGTGCCGACGCTGCCCCGGGAGTGGAGCGACAACTTCACCCGGGCCGCGATGCCGGTGCTGCGCGTGCCCGACTTCAACATGTCGACTGTGAGCCAGGCCTCATAAGGTCCGTCGTGACACCGGTCACGCGCCTGGCTGAATTCTGCGCGTAGCTGCTCACAAAGCCCCCTCAATGCGCACTCGCGGCGCTTGTGATGGTTGCCGCAGCGCTTTTTCGCCCGTGCAAGCGCTCCCGGGAGCTACCTTTTTTCCATCCCCCCGGGACGTTCGGCGCCGTAATCCACGGCGCCTTCTTGGGCTTACCGCTCGTCATCGTCGACGGGCCGCGCACACGAGGAGTTCGTGCATGACGATCACCATCGAAGGCCTTGCCACCGCTCCGACCACGCACAGCGAGCTGCTCCGCTGGGTTCGTGAAACCGCCGAACTGACCCAGCCCGACGAGGTTGTCTGGTGTGACGGCAGCCCGGAGGAATGGGTCCGGGTCACCGACCAGCTCGTCGCGTCCGGCACGTTCGTCCGGCTGAACGACGAGCGGAAGCCGAACTCCTTCTACTGCGCCTCGGACCCGACCGACGTGGCCCGGGTCGAGGATCGCACCTTCATCTGCTCCCGCGATTCCGCCGACTGCGGTCCCACCAACAACTGGATGGACCCGGACGACATGAAGGCGGTGCTGACCGAGCGCTTCCGTGGCTCGATGCGTGGCCGCACCATGTACGTCATCCCGTACTGCATGGGCCCGCTGAATGCCGACGAGCCGCAGCTCGGGGTCGAACTCACCGACGCCCCGTACGTCGTCGCCTCGATGCACATCATGACCCGGATGGGCAGCAAGGCGCTGGCCCTGTTCAGCAAGGACGGCGTCGACCAGTCCTACGTGGCCGGCCTGCACTCGATCGGGGCGCCGCTCGGCGCCGGCGAAACCGACGTCGCATGGCCCAGCAACGAGACCAAGTACATCGTGCACTTCCCGGAGGAGCGGCTGATCTGGTCGTTCGGCTCGGGCTACGGCGGCAACGCGCTGCTGGGCAAGAAGTGCCACTCGCTACGGATCGCCTCGGTCCAGGCCCGGGACGAGGGCTGGCTGGCCGAACACATGCTGATCCTCAAGCTGACCAGCCCGGAACAGAAGGTGTACTTCATCGCGGCCGCGTTCCCGTCGGCCTGTGGCAAGACCAACCTGGCCATGCTCGACCCGAGCCTGCAGGACTGGAAGGTCGAGACCATCGGCGATGACATCGCCTGGATCCGGTTCGGCCAGGACGGGCGGATGTACGCGGTCAACCCGGAGAACGGCTTCTTCGGCGTGGCCCCGGGCACCGACTTCCACACCAACCCGAACGCGATGCGCACCATTGCCAAGGGAAACTCGATCTTCACCAACGTCGCGCTGACCGATGACGGCGACATCTGGTGGGAGGGCATGGGCGAGCCGCCGGCGCATCTGACCTCGTGGAAAAACGCCGACTGGACCCCGGACTCGACCGAGCTCTCCAGCCACCCGAACAGCCGCTACTGCACGCCGATCGAGCAGTGCGAGACCAAGGCCCCGGAGTGGGACGACCCGAACGGGGTGCCGCTGGACGCGATCTTCTTCGGCGGCCGGCGCAAGGACACCATCCCGCTGGTGACCGAGGCCCGGGACTGGCAGCACGGCGTGTTCATGGGTGCCACCCTGTCGTCGGAGACCACCGCGGCCGCGGTCGGGCAGGTCGGCGTGGTCCGGCGCGACCCGATGGCCATGCTGCCCTTCATCGGCTACCACGCCGGTGACTACTTCGCGCACTGGATCGAGGTTGGCAAGAGCGCCGACGCGGTCAAACTGCCCAAGGTCTTCTACGTGAACTGGTTCCGCCGCGACGAGAACGGCAAGTTCGTCTGGCCGGGCTTCGGCGAGAACATCCGGGTGCTCAAGTGGGCGATCGAGCGGATCGAGGGCAAGGCCGCCGCGATCGACACCCCGATCGGACGGGTGCCCACCCCGGAGGCGCTGGACACCGCCGGCCTGGACATGTCGGAGGCCGACCTGGCCAACGCGCTGGTCGTGGACACCGAGCAGTGGCGCAACGAGATCCCAGGCATCGAGGAATGGTTCGACAAGATCGGCGACAAGGTGCCGTCCTCCTTGCGTGACGAGCTGGCCTCCTTGAAGCTCCGGTTGCAGTAACCGAACCAGACCCGACCACGAACGCCCCCGACCTGATCAGGCCGGGGGCGTTCGTGTTGACAGACAAGGGGCAATTGCCACCAGGCAACGTCCGACCTGACCGAGCGACCGGGTCGGACCCCGTGATCCGGGTGAACGCCAGCTACGGTCGCTGCGGGAAGATTCCCTGCAGGGCGATGATGAAGGTCAGTCCGAGGTAGGGCTGCATGTTGTTGTGCGGTTGCGTGCCACCGGTGACCTGGGTGGTCTGCACCCCCATCATCACGTTGGGCGCGGTCGGCGAGTAGAGGGTGGCGCCGACCCGGCCGTTGAGGGACTGCGCCCACACCGAGTTGGCCGGCGTCGTGCTGGCCCCGTTGGCGTCATAGGCCATCGCCCGGTGGGTGTGCATCGCCATCTCCGACTGCAGCAGGGTCACCGTGGTCTCACCGCCCTGCTCACCCAGATAGCGCTGGGACAGGCCCGGACCCTGGCCCTGCTGCATCGGCGTGGAGCCCTGCAGGTTGGGCAGGGCGAAGGTGGATCGGCCGTCTCCGCCGTAGGTGACGCCGAGCAGTGAGAACAGCGCCGTGTTCTGCGCGATCGGCATCAGCTGCCCGTTGCACAGCGCCCACCCCGCGGGCGCGAAGTTGCCGGTGAAGATCCGGATCTCAGCGAGGAATGGATCGGTCATGAATGGCTCCTGGATTCGGCCGACTAGTTGCGGGACGGGAAGACGCCGGTGAGGGCGACGATGAAGTTGAGCGTGAGGTAGGGCGCCTGGTTCTCGTGCGGCTGGCTGCTGCCGGCGTTGGCGACCGCAGCCGGGCTCATCGACACATTGGCTGACGGGTAGTAGACCGGCGCCGGGGTGCCCGCCCAGACCGTGTTGTTAGGGCTGGTGCCGGTGTTCGGCGCGGCGGCCGACTGGCCCATCGCCGGGTGGTTGTGCGCCGGCAGCTCGTTGACCGTCAGGGTGTGCGACGCCTCGCCGGCCCGATCGCCGACGTTGATGCCGTTGCCCATGTGCACCGGCATTCGGCCCTGCAGGTTGGGCAGCGCGAAGGTGGTGACGCCGTCGCCGCCGTAGACGGTTCCCATCACCGAGAACAGCGCCTGGTTCTGGTTGATCGGCAGCAGCTGGCCGTTGCAGAAGGCCCAACCGCGAGGCGGGAAGTTGAACGAGACGACCTTGATCTCGCCCAGATATGGCTGGCTCATGTCAATACTCCTGGCTCAGGCCGGCGACGGGTAGATGCCGTACATCGAGATGATGAAGTTGATCGCCAGGTACGGCGACATGTTGTCGTGCGGCTGGTTGCCACCGGCCGGTGCCAGGGCCTGCGGGTGCATCGGCACATTGGGAGCCGTCGTCGAGTAGGACGGGCTGGTCCAGCTGGACCAGTAGTTACCGCCGGGGCCGGTCTGGGACGCAGCGCTACTGGAGGCCACCGCGGTGTGGGTGTGCACCGGCAGCTGCTGGCTGAGCAGCGTGACCGATTCGGCCCCGCCGGTCTGGCCGAGGACGTAGGTGCCGAACGGAGCCGAACCCATGTGGACGGGGATCCGGGAGGCCAGGTTGGGTAAGGCGAAGGTCTCTTGGCCGTCGCCACCGTAGGTGGTACCGATCAGGTTGAACAGGGTGTCGTAATCGCTGATCGACACCAGCTGACCCTGGCACAACAGCCAGCCGTTCGGTGCGAAGTTGCCACCGAACATCCGGATCTCTCCGATGTAGGGATCGCTCATGCGCTCCTTCTTTCCTTGTCGGGGTGGGGAGGGACTACCTAGCGCGTCAGCCGGCCTGCTGACGGTTGAAGACCGCCTCGTACACCGCCGGACGGACCGGCACGAGGAAGATCAGTTCCGGCCCGAAACCAGCCGTTGACAGTGGATAGCTGCCCTGCTCTATCGGCATATCCGGTCCGGACGTGAATGTCAGGACGAAAGAGCCCGTATCACCATCGGTCCCGGTCAGCTGACATTCGGACAGCACGAGCTCGGCCGGTCCGTGCGGGGTGTCCGCAGTGAACGTCTGACCCACCCGACCGGCGAAATCCGAGGGCCCGATCATCGGTGGATTCCGACTGGCGACAATTGCATGAGGAGATAGCCGTTCTGCTCGTCGTACTGCTCGAATCCGGTGGCGCGATACAACCGGATGGCGGTCTGGTTGGCCGACCAGACACTGAGCCGGAGCGGCCGGGCCTGCCGGGCTGCGTCGTCGGCGAGCATCGCGAGCACTGATCGGCCGATGCCCCGGCCGCGATAGGCGTTCAACACGACCAGATCCAGCAGCCGGTGTTCGGCCGGGCCGCGCCACGTCCAGCAGCGGCCGACCGGATTCTCGGCCTCGAGGATATGGTCGACGTTGTCAGGGAAATCTCGATCGTACTGACTGCGCTGGGCCACTCGCTGCAGGTCGATGAGGGACTCGGGAAGCGCCGCCAGCTCCGGACGTCCGGCCAGGAAGATCTGCCGTAGAAAAGGCTCGTCCGCCTCGACTACCGGCCGAAGAGACACGGAGACGCTCATCGCAAGATCGTCCGATCCGGCTGCTGACACGGTGTCAGGGTCACGTTTCTCGCTTCCGAGATATATAGACGCTGTGCCCCGAATTTCAGCAAACGTCAAGTGTTCAGGTACGCAGGGCTATAACAAGGCGACTGTCGGTGTTGGTGAAACGGACGTATGTAGATACAGTGTGCTCGCCCAGTTTCACCTCGATCACACGCTTGAATAGTGCAGGCGCGCCGAGGAAGCTCGGAAAATTTCAGACGATGTGCGCGGTACGTCCGCGTCGGCAGGAGAAGTGAGTATGAGCGGCTTCGGTTCAGCGAAACTGCGGCGGTCGGCGACGCGGGCCGGTGTGGTCCTGGCGCTGGTCGCGTTCGGCCAACTGGTGCTCATCCCGACCAAGGCCTCGGCCGCCTCCAACCTGACCGTGTCGACGACCGCCGACATCGCGGCCGGCGCCGGCTCCTGCGGCAACTCCAACACCGCCCCGCCGTCACCGCTGTCGCTGCGTGAGGCGACCTGCATCGCCAACAACCTCGGCGGCGCGGTCAACATCAACATCCCGGCCGGCACCTACAACCTGACCGGCGGTGAACTCGCGCCGGGCATCGCCGCCGGTAGCAACATCAGTCTGATCGGCGCCGGGGCGGCCTCGACCGTCATCAACGCCGGCGGTAACAACCGGGTCATCGACCTGGACAAGAACCTGACCGGCGGTGTCTCGACCTCGATCTCGGGCGTGACCATCACCGGCGGGGCCGACTCCACCTTCGGTGGCGCCGGCATCATCGGCGGCTCGGGTAACAGCACCTCCGCGGACTCGCTGAGCCTGAACAACGTCATCATCACCGGCAACGCCGCCAACGGCGCCGACATGACGGTCACCAACAAGGGCGGCGGCGGTCTGCAGTTCTATGGCGGCCAGCTCAGCATCACCAACTCCACCATCAGCAACAACACCTCCGGCTCGAGTTACGGCTCCGGCGTCGCCTACGGCGCCGAGGGTGCGGCCTCGCCGGAGGGCCTGACGGTCAACAACAGCACGTTCAGCGGCAACGCCACCGCCAACACCCACGGCGACACCGGCACCGCTGACGGCGGCGCGCTGGCTGTGTTCGGTACCGGCGCGAACTTCACCGTCAGCACCTCCCGCTTCGTCAACAACACCAGCACCTCGGCGGCCGGCTCCGGCCCGACCGAGGGAGCCGCGATCTGGAGCCAGTCCGGCAACCTGACCGTCACCGAGTCCACCTTCACCGGCAACAGCACGAGCGGGGGCTCGGCGCCCACCGGCGGTGCGGTCGAGGTCACCTCGGGCACCGGCACGCTGCACTACAACCGGTTCGCCGGTAACAGTTCCCCGACTGGTTCCGCGGTGCACTCCGGTACCTCCATCGACGCGTCGGAGAACTGGTTCGGTTGCAACGCCGGTCCCGGCGGCGCCGGTTGTGACACGGTCGCCGGCACCGTCGGCGTCACGCCCCGCCTGCAGCTCAAGGCCAGCGCGAGTCCAGCCACCGTGGTCGGCCCGAACGGCACCTCGACCATCAGCGCCAGCTTCGTGAGCGATTCGGCCAACGGTGCTGTGGCCGGGGCCAACCTGGACGCCTTCGATTCCCTGCCGGCCACCTTCTCCGACCCGGCGGGTGACGCCACCGTGACCCTGGCCGCCGGTCCGCACACCGCCGCCTTCGGTACCGGTGCCGGTCACGCCGACATCGACTTCCACTCCGGCTCCACCAGCGGTCCCGAGCCGGTCAACATCACCTTCGACAACCAGACCGTGACGGCTACCCCGACCGTCGACCTGCCGCCCACGATCACCAGTGCCAACACGGCCCACTTCAACATCGGCCAGGCCGGCTCGTTCACCATCACCACCACCGGTTACCCGAACCCGGCGATCACCGAGACCGGCACCCTGCCGACCGGTTTAACCTTCACCGACAACGGTGACGGCACGGCGACCATCGCCGGTACTGCCTCGGGCGCTGGTGGCACCTTCCCGCTGTCCCTGACCGCCAACAACGGGGTCAGCCCGAACGCCACCCAGACCTTGACGGTGTCGGTCGGCCAGCCGCCGGCGTTCACCAGCGGTAACACGGCCACCTTCGTGACCGGCCAGGCCGGATCGTTCACCGTGACCACGTCCGGCGTGCCGACCGTCTCGACGATCACCGAGTCCGGCACGCTGCCCGCCGGCGTCACGTTCACCGACAACGGCAACGGCACGGCGACCATCGCCGGCACCCCGACCGGGACCGGCAACACCTACCCGGTCACCCTGACCGCCACCAATGGCGTTGCCCCGAACGCGACCCAGAACCTGACTATCCAGGTCAACCAGGCACCGGCCGTCACGACCAACCCGGTCAGCCAGACGGTCAACCCCGGCACGTCGGTGACGTTCAGCGCTGCCGCCAGCGGTGTGCCGACCCCGTCCGTGCAGTGGCAGCGGTCCACCGACGGCGGCGCGTCCTTCACCAACATCTCCGGTGCCACCTCGACCAGCTACACCTTCACCGCGGCGGTCGGCGATGACGGCAACCAGTACCGGGCCGTGTTCAGCAACGGAGTCGGCGCCCCGGCGACCACCACCGCGGCCACGCTCAACGTCGGCACCGCGCCGGCCTTCACCAGCACCGACCACGCCACGTTCGTCGTCGGCCAGGCCGGTTCGTTCAGCATCACCACCACCGGCGTGCCGTCGGCGACGTTGAGCCGGACCGGCGCGCAGTTCCCGGCCTGGCTGACCCTCACGGACAACGGTGACGGCACTGGCACCCTGACCGGCACCCCACCGGCCGGCAGTGGCGGTCAGTACCAGTTCACGTTGAAGGCGGCCAACGGCTTCAGTCCGTCGGCGTCGCAGATCTTCACGCTCTCCGTGGATGACTCGCCGGTGATCACCAGTACCAACCACGCCACCTTCACCACGGGCGCGGCCGGTTCGTTCGCGGTCACCACCACGGCCGGTTTCCCGGCCACCACCGCAATCTCCAAGACCGGTGCACTGCCGTCCGGCGTGAGCTTCACCGACAACGGTGACGGCACTGCCACCCTGGCCGGGACCCCAGCCGCCGGCACCGGTGGTTCGTACCCGGTGACCATCACCGCTACCGCCACCGGCGGCCTGGCCGCCCCGGCGACCCAGTCGTTCACGCTGACCGTGCTGGCTCCGCCAGCCATCACCAGCGTCAACCACGCCACCTTCGGCGTCGGCACGGCCGGTTCGTTCACCGTCACCACGGCGGCGGGCAACCCGGCGACGACGACGATCACCAAGAACGGCACGCTGCCGTCTGGCCTGACCTTCACCGACAACGGCAATGGCACGGCGACGCTGGCCGGCACGCCCAACGCCGGAACCGGTGGCGTCTACACCTTCAGCATCAAGGCGTCCAACGGCGTGGCCCCGGATGCCACCCAGTCGTTCACGCTGACGGTGAACGAGCCGCCACACATCACCAGCGCCAACCGCGCCACCTTCACGGTCGGCACCGCGGCCTCCTTCACCGTGACCACGGCCGGCGGCCAGCCGTCAGCCATCACGATCACCGAGACGCCGACGACGTTGCCGGCCGGTCTCAGCTTCACCGACAACGGTGACGGCACCGCGACGTTGGCCGGCACGCCGACCGTGGGTGGCACCTTCCCGCTCACGCTGAAGGCGTCGAACGGTGTGCTGCCGGATGCGACCCAGGCATTCACCCTGACCATCAACCAGCCACCGGCGATCACCAGCGCCGACCACGCGACGTTCACCACGGGTGCCGCGGGCTCGTTCTCGGTGACCACCAACCCGGGCACCCCGGCCGCGACGACGCTGACCGAGGTCGGTTCGCTGCCGTCGGGCGTCACCTTCACCGACAACCACAACGGGACCGCCACCCTGGCCGGAACCCCAGCGGCCGGCACCGGTGGCCAGTACACGCTGACCATCACCGCGACCAACGGCGTCGCGCCGGACGGCACCCAGACGTTCACGTTGACCGTGAACGAGGCGCCGGTGATCAGCAGTGCCAACCACGCCACCTTCCAGCTGGGTACCGCGGGCAGCTTCTCGATCACCACGGCGCACGCCTACCCGGCCGCCCCGACGCTGACCGAGACCGGCGCATTGCCGGCGGGCCTGACGTTCACCGACAACGGCGACGGCACCGCAACCCTGGCCGGCACCCCGACCCAGAGCGGGGTCTTCCCGCTCACCCTCACCGCCTCGAACGGGGTCGCGCCGGACGGCACCCAGAGCTTCACGCTGAGCGTGAATGCCGCCCCGAGCATCACCAGCGCCGACCACGCCACCTTTGCGGTGGGCGCGGCCGGCACGTTCACCGTGACCACCAGCCCGGGCAACCCGACGACCACCACGTTGACAGTCAGCGGGGACACCCTGCCGGCGGGGGTCACGTTCACCGATAACGGCGACGGCACCGCCACCCTGGCCGGAACCCCGGCGGCGGGCACCGGACGGTCCTACGCCCTGACAATCACGGCATCCAACGGGGTGCTGCCGGATGCGACCCAGAGCTTCACCCTGACCGTGACGGACGTACCGACGATCACCAGCGCGGCCACCGGGGCATTCACCGTCGGTACCGCGGGCACGTTCACGGTGACCACGCAGGCCGGGTTCCCGGCCGCGACGACGGTGTCCGAGGCCGGCGCGCTGCCGTCCGGGGTGAGCTTCACGCCCAACGCCGACGGCACCGCGACCCTGGCCGGTACGCCGGCGGCCGGCACCGGGGGCTCGTACCCGCTGGTCCTGACCGCGACCAACTCGGCCGGGCACACGGACCAGGCGTTCACGCTGACCGTGTACGAGTCGACCGTCATCACCAGCACCGACCACGCGACGTTCACCGCGGGTTCGGCCGGGACGTTCACGGTCACCACCGCCGGTGGTTACCCGACGCCGCCCGCACTGACCGAGACCGGCACCCTGCCGGCCGGCGTGACGTTCACCGACAAGGGTGACGGCACCGCGACCCTGGCCGGTACCCCCACGGCCGGTGGGATCTACTCGATCACGCTGACCGCGACCAACGGCCATTCGGTCGACGGCGGGCAGTCCTTCACGTTGACCGTGAACGGGCCGCCGAGCATCACCAGCACCGACCACACGACGTTCACCGAGGGCGTGCCGGGCAGCTTCACCGTGACCACCCGGGCGGGCGTGCCGGCATCGCCGATCACGCTGACCGAGACCGGTGCGCTGCCGGCCGGCGTGACGTTCACCGACAACGGTGACGGCACCGCGACCCTG
>CAZZZW010000014.1:21509-27417 GCA_964658795.1 Phormidium nigroviride PCC 7112 | reverse complement strand
TCGAAATAGGCGGAACCGCCTTAGGTGGCAACGGTCCTGCGCAGATGCTGCTCGGTTGTCGCGTGAGTGTAAGTAATTGCCTATTCGGCGAGGATCAGACCTCGGTCAAGTCGCCGAGAACTCCGATGAACCGCTGAAAGCCGAACACGCACGTCGCTCGGCGCTCGTAGCTGCGGGCCCCGACGGCGACCAGCCGGCCATCGGGCAGGTTGGCCGACCAGATCCAGCCGACGTCGGCCCCCGGGTGCCGGTAACTCGGTAGCAGACGGGCCGCCCAGCTCGCGGTTTCGAGGAGTCGTTGCCAGCTGGTCTCGGCATCCTCGAAACTCTCGGCCGACAGACCGAGGGTCCTTCCGTTCGGGGCCAGCAGGCGCCAGCGATAGGTACCGTCTGGTTGTCGGACGGCCCGGAACGACAGCGGTCGGGCCGACGGTTGGCGCATAGCGGTCTACCCGAACCGGCCGTGCACGTAGTCCGCGGTCCGGCGATCGCGCGGATCGTTGAAGATCTGCTCGGTCGGCCCGGCCTCGACGATGTGGCCTGGCGTGTCGTGGGTGGCCAGGAAGAATGCGCAGGCCTGTGAGACCCGAGCGGCCTGCTGCATGTTGTGGGTCACGATGACGACCGTGATCTGACCGGCCAGTTCACTGATGGTCTCCTCGACCCGTCGGGTGGAGGTCGGGTCCAACGCCGAGCATGGTTCGTCCATCAGCAACACGTCGGGTGAGACCGCCAGCGCGCGGGCGATGCACAGTCGCTGTTGTTGTCCACCGGAAAGCGCGCCGCCGGGAGTGCGCAGCCGGGTACGGACCTCGGCCCACAAGCCGGCAGCCTGCAGCGATCGCTCGACCAATTCGTCCTTGTCGCGCACCTTGATGCCGGCCAGCTTCAGTCCACTGGTCACGTTGTCGTAGATGGACATGGCCGGAAACGGATTCGGCCGCTGGAACACCATTCCGATCCGGCGACGGATCTCGGCCGGGCGCCGGTCCGGCGAATAGACCTCATCCTCCCCGAGCCAGACCTCACCGGCCAACGAGGCACCACGCACCATCTCGTGCATCCGATTCAGCAACCGTAGGTAGGTCGATTTGCCACAACCGGACGGACCGATCAACGCAGTTACGTCACCCGGCCGCATGTTCAACGACACTCGATCGAGCACCTGGTGAGTACCGAACCACGCCGAAACCTCCTTAGTTTCCAGGCCGACCAACGGTGCCAACGGCAGATTGGCGACCGGACGCGGCAACTCTGTGGTGTCGAAGCTCAACAGCTCCAGTTCGTCGGACATGCTTTTCTCCACTCTCGTCACAGCGCGTTCGGAAGCAGTTGGGCCGCGTTCTCGTAGACGTTCCAGGTCACTGCTGCCAACACCGGGACGGCGATCAGATAGCCGGCCGGCCGGTACCAGTACTGCCGTCCGACGGTCCAGGCGGTGGCGATGACCACCAGCACGAGCGACCAGAGCATCAGCGGTAGCAACGTTCCGGGATCACCGGCCAGGGCCCGGTCGGCGGCCGGCAGCACCGAGATCGGCGTGCTTCCGGGGAACGGATCCCCTTGTAGCTCCGCGCTGATTGTCAAGGTGTGATGGGGACGCAGCGTGCCGTCCGCCGTGACCAGTAAAAGCTGGTTTGCTGCTGTGTCGGTCAACGGATGGCTGGCGTCACCGGCATCGCGAACCAGGTAGGTCGCGGTGCCGAGGCCGGTGGTGACCTCGATCCGGTCTCCGAAACGAAGCCGGGGCAGGTGGGCGAACGGGGCACCGAAGGTGCTGCGGCGGCCGAACAGGGCCGCGATGCCGGCCTGACCGGGCAACGGACTGTTCACGCGGTGGCCCGGTCCGCGGGTGAGGACACCGGCGCTGGTGCCCTCATTGACGACGGCATGATGCAGGCCGATGGCTGGGATGTCGATGATCGCAACCGGCGCGCCGATCCGCACCGGTCCGACCGGCGCGGTCGCCTCACCGAGGGCCTTCCGAAACGACTTGTACTCATTCGATTGAGAACGAGCCTCCTGGATCGTGGAGAACGCGAACAGGTAACCTCCGAAGCCCAGTACGAGAACGGCGACCAGGCTGATGGCCGCACCGGCCGGAGCCAGCCAGCCGGTGCGCGATGGCACCGTTTCCACGACCATCGGACGGGCGGGGGCCTGGGTCGGTCGGTCCTCGACCGCGGTCACGGGCCGCCTCGCATGCGGCGCCGCCGCAACCAGGTGCCGGCGAACGGCGGGATCAGCGCGACGGCGAGCAGCTCGAGCGCGGTGAGGATCGCGAACAACGTGCGGTTGTCGTGTTGCGCCGACACCGATACCGGGTTTGCAAACACTTGGGCACCGTTGGCGTCCGCCGCATCGACCACGTCGCCGGTATAAGGGTTGATCGTCGGTTGCTTGGCTGTTGAGGCCGCCGGTTGACTGCCGCCAGTGGCGGTCCGACCGCTGCCGGCCTTGGCTCCGGATCTGGTGGTGTTTGAGTTTCCGCCGGAAGCACTGGGGTTTCCGGAGCTGTTGCCGTTGCCGGAGCCGGTGCCCGAGCTGCCACCGCCGGAGCTCGACGTTCCGCCGCTGCCGCAGTTCAACGGCGTTCCCCTCCTGTCACAGGGTGACGGCAGCGGCGCAGTCGACAGCAACGTGTTCTGACCGTTCTTGAACGTCGGGTTGTCGCAGCCGCCCAGCGTCGATCGATTCGGGGTCGGCACCGCTCCCGGAATCTGATCCACCTGGTCCAAGCCGCCCTTGACCAGGTTGATCGGTAGGGGGGAATAGCCGAGCGCGTCGGCCTCGCTCTGTCCGCCACACAAAAAGTAGTTGGCCCACGTGCTGAGGGTGCGGCCCTTGGCGTCGGTGAACTGAGGCGGCCGGTTGCCCCGGTTCTTCCGCGGCACGATCAGGTAGCTGTAGCTGGACAAGGGATATGACCGCGGGTCGGTGTTGCGATAGACGTTGTGCAGATCCTGCATGAGGTACGTCAGACTCTTCGGGTTGTTGTCGATGATCGCCTTGGTCAGGGCCACCGCGTCGTTCGCCGCGCTGGGCAGGACGTAGTACCCGCCGGGATTGAGCAGCTTCACGACCGGGAAACCCGACTGCTTCGCATAGGCGTACTCGTCATAGTTGATGCTGCCCTCGCCGGCGCTGGAGGTGACGTAGTTCGCCGCCGCAGTCGAGCCGTTCTGCGCCTTAGCCCGACCGAAGGTCGGGTAGAACTCGGTCTCACCGCATGGTCGCGCGTTCACCTGCGCGTACTGGGCGCAGAAAGCATCCCACTGCGATTCGTACTGGTCGTTCATCCACGCCGTGAACTGGGCGGTCGCGCCGGATCCGTCCGAGCGCACCACCGGCACGATCGGTTCGTTGGGCAGCGCTCCGCCGTAGTCAGCCTTGATCTGCGGGTCGTTCCAATTGGTGATCTTGCCGGTGAAGATCTTGGTTATCGTGTCGCCGGAAAGTCGAAGGTTGGTAACCCGCCGACCGCCGACGGTCAGGTGATACATGAAGGCGGTACCACCGGCGGTGATCGGCAGGTAGGAGTAGCCGTACTGCGACGTCTCCGTCACGCCTCCGGCGACCTTGTCCTGACCGTTGAGGAAAGCTATGTCCGAACCGGCGAAATCGACCAGGTCACCGGCGTAGTTGCTCCGTCCCTGTTGCGAGCCGATGGGGCTGTAGTTGATGACGATTCCTCGATCGTGGATGTCTTCCGACCACTGATCGATCGCTGGTCCGGCCCAGGAGGAGCCGGAACCGTTGAGCACGGCATAGCCACCGGCGGCGCTGGCGGGTTGGGTCCAACCGAAGGCTGCCAGCACCGACAAGCTGACCACGAGTAGATAGACACGCAGGCGAATCATGTTGTTTCTCCGAGAGTTTCGGTGACGGCGGCTACGCGGGCCCGATCGGCCTTGCGACGTTGGCGACGGGACAGTTCGCCTGGTGGGCGACCACCGAGCACCCGGGCGATCAGGAACAGCACCAGAACGACGACGACCAGGGTCAGGCCGGCCCCGAAACCTCGAGCGATCATGTTGGGCTGCGGAAAGCGGACGTAGGTCCAGATGTAGACCGGCAGGTTGGCCTGTGGGCCGGAGAACGGATTGGTGTTCGTCTCCTTGGTGAAACCTGCGGTCAGCAATACCGGCGAGGTCTCACCGACGCCTCGGGCCATGGCCAGCACGACCGCCGTGGTCAAACCGGAACGGGCCGTCGGCAGGACAACCGACAACGCCACCCGCCACCGACTGGAACCGAGCGCATAGGCAGCTTCACGAAGGTTGTTCGGCACCAGGCGGATGACGATCTCGGCCGCTCGGGTGACGATCGGCATCATCATGATGGTGATCGCCAGGGCACCGGCCAGGCCGCTGCGATTGAATCCGAGCGTGACCACGAACAGGCTCAGCACGAACAGTCCGGCCACGATCGAGGGCAGCGCGGTCATGGCGTCAACCAGAATGCGGACCACCCGAGCGATCGGACCGCCGACCTCGGCCATGAACAGGGCGGCAAGAATGCCCAGCGGAACCGAAAACAGGGTGGCCAGCCCGAGCTGTTCGAGCGAGCCGATCATCGCGTGCACTGCCCCGCCACGGTTCAACGGCGACAGCGGGCCGGCTTGGCCCATGCTGTCGCTGAAGAAGTTGGCGTGGGTCAGGGCCCGGCTTCCTCGGAAGACGATGTAGCCGATCTGGTCGGCCAGCACACCGAGGACCAGGAGGCCGGCTGACGTGACTAGCACTGTCACCAGCTTCTCGGTCACCACCTGCCGGTTCCATCGGGTCGAGCAGACAAGGGCGTACGTGAGCAAGAACGCGACGTACCAGCACAGCCAGAACCCGAGGGCTCCCGACACCGGGAGGATCCGTTCATACAGAACCCAGTCCAGTCCCAGCGCCGAGATCGCCGCGCCGAGCAGCGACAGCACACCGTCCTGGGTGACGCGCTTCAGCTTGATGCGGCGCTGCTCCGCCGACTCGATTCCCAGCGACGGACGTGCTTGCACAACCGTCATCAGGTCTGTGCTCCCGAGCGAGACCGGTTGATCACGATCGAGGCCAGCGAGTTCACGATCAGGGTGATCACGAACAACACCAGACCAGCGGCCATCAGGGCCGACAGCGACAGCGCATCGGAGTCACCGAACCGCAAGGCGATTAGGGATGAGATCGAGATCCCACTGCCCTCAAGGACATGGAAGTTGAACTTGAAAGCCGGGGCAATGATCAGGGCCACCGTGATCGTCTCGCCCATCGCCCGGCCGAAGGCCAGCATGATCGCCCCGATCACGCCGCCGCGAGCGTAGGGCAGCACCACTGTGCGCACCATCCCCCAGCGGGTCGAACCGAGCGCATAGGATGCTTCGCGTTCGGCCACCGGTGCCTGGGAGAACACTTCGCGGGACAGGGAGATCGCGATCGGCGTGATCATCAGGCCGACGACGATGCCGGCGATCGCAGCCGACGAGGTGTAGGAGGACGGGTAGTCGCCGGTGCGGACGTGGAACGGCGGGAAGAAGGCCAGGTGATTGGCGATGAAGCGGATTGTGCCGATGATGCGTGGCTGCAGGAAGTAGAGGCCCCACAGCCCGTACACGATGCTGGGTACGGCCGCCATCAGGTCGATCAACGAGATGAGCGGCCGCCGCAACGGCACCGGCGCGTACTCGGCGATCCAGAGCGCGGCACCGATCGCGATCGGGACCGACACCGCCAGCGCGATCATCGCGATGAAGATGCCGTCCGGTAATAGGGCGGCGATACCGAACCGGTTCGCACCGATGTCCCACTGCTGCGTGGTCAGGAACCGGTGCCCGACCCGACGTAGTGCCGTACCGGAACGCAGGGCCAGGACCAGCGCGATCATGCCCATGACGACCAGCACGGCGATGCCGGATGCGCCGAGA
>CAZZZW010000014.1:2561-21499 GCA_964658795.1 Phormidium nigroviride PCC 7112 | reverse complement strand
AGCGATCGGCCGAGCTCGGCCTAGCCGTGATCCGGATGCGGCGCTGCGCCGGCGCGCGCTCGTCGGCCGGAGGCAGCAGGTCGGTCATCGCAGCCTCAGCAGGCCACGGGCCCGGGCTTGCAATGCGGCGCCGGCGGCCGTCCCGCCAAGCACCATCGCGGCCGGCCCCAGCACCAGCAGGGCCGCGCCGGTGATGAGCAGGATCGGCAATATCGCGCCGCCGATGCCAGCGGAATCGGGGTGGTCCTGGGCGAAAGCGGCCGGGCTGGCCAGCAAGCCGACTGGAGCCGGAGCCGCGGTCCTCCCGGTCGCACCGTCGCCGCCGGCCCCAGATTGCGTCGATCCGTCGGCAGTGGAGCCCGCCGGTGCGGAGTCGCCATTGCCCGAGCCAGCAGCGGTGCCGGGCCCGTTCGAGTTCGACGTTGGGCCACCGATCGATTTGGCCGGCGGCCTCGAGCCTGACGTAGCCGAGGAACACTTTGCTTGGCCGATCAGCTGATTCGCCGTGGCCGCGGTCCGGGTCCGCAGTGCGGCCGGCAGCGCGAGGTAGCCCGGTGCCAACTGGCCGGGTTGGACTCCGTAGACATTGCCCTGATCCGAGGCGGTGTAGCGCAGAAAGTTGGCGATTGCCTCGCCCTTAACGGCGGAAAGTCCGCAGCTGGGTACCTGGGCGTAGGTTATCGCGGTCAGCGGGTAAGCGGCCGGATCCCTCAGCGTGCTGTAGTTCAGCTGCTGGGTCACCTTGTCCGCGTTGGGGGTCATGTCGGCCAGCGCCGCGCCGGCGGCATCGGTCGTGTCCGCAACGAAGGCACCGCCACGGGTCTGAAGTCGGGCCGTTGGAAACCGATAGGAGGCTGCGTCAGCGCCGGACACGATCGCGAACGCACTGCGGGCGCCTTGTGGACTCGCCGGATCCCCCGCGTAGTACTGACAAACACCCTTGACCGCTGGGACATTGCTCGCCTGGCAGGACGTGCTGAGCGACTTTCCGCTGTCCTTTCCGGCCAGTAGTGTCTTCGCTACGTTGCGCAGACCCGCGACCGGGAACCAGGTGTTCTGCAAGCCGGCGTTGAGACAGGCATTAGCACCATCGCAGCTCGGCACCGTGATCGTGTGTCCGGGGTCGCTGGCGGTGAACTGTGAGATCGGAAAGGTCGGCGAATTAGGCGGCAGGTAGGCGGTGTTGACACGCATCCCCCACTGGTCCCGTTGACCGTCGAGAAAGGCCGCGGCACTTGGGTCGGACTCGATCCAGCGCGTCAACTGATAAGTCTGGTCACTGTCGCCGAACACCACCGTGGGCGATGATGCCGCCGCAGTGTTGGCCGGGAAGTCGGCCGCGGTATGTCCCGGGTTGAGCTGTAGGAACTCGGGGTCGGTGTATAGCGACGTCGGATTGCCGGCGACCTCGGGGGCGCAGGCGTAGAACTGCGTTTTGTCGGCGCAGTTGGCCGAGAGTCCGTTCGTGTAGGACTGGGTGAGCATCTTGGCCAACAGCCGCGCGTCCAGCCGTAGGTCGGTCATGGGCTTGCCCGTGGTCGCGTTGTCGACGTAGTAGGCGATCGCGATCGTCGAAACCCCGACCGGTGCGTAGCTGGACGGCCGGGTCGACGTGGCCGAGGGCTGGCTGGTCAGGGCGACGTCCGTGGTGCCGGCTTGGAAGTCGTCTCGAGCCTGATACTCCGACAACGGGCTGTAGCCCACCTGCAGTGGGTGACCGTCGTTTCCGTTTCGGCAGATGCCGGAGCGCCACTGGTCGATAGCTCGCTGCAGCAGGGGCGAGCCCTCGGCCCGGAAGTCGGCGCTGCGTTGTGGGCAGTCGGTCGGGGTCGGCGCAAAGTGCAGCGGCACCACGATGCGTCCGGCCCAGGCGCAACCGGTGTCCCAATCGGAGAGGCCACCGGCCGGGTGAGCAAGATTTCCCACGTAGGTGTTGGGATCCACGGTGAAGTCGAGCGAATGGTCGTCGCAGTTGGGGTGCGGATCGTTCGGATCTCCCAAGCCTTTGTTGCCGTCGGCATCCGGGCCAACGCTGTCGCCGCCACCGTAGGGCTCGATCAGCAAGGAACAGGCGTGCACCGGCGAACAGCCCAGCGACGGGTTGTCCGCACCGGTCAACACTGGGAAATCAATGCCGCCGGTGCCGTCAACACTGGTCACCGCGCCGACCATGTTGGTGGTGACGCCGGTGTCGCCGTAGCCGGGATGGCTGGCGTTGTAGGTCAGGCTGCCGAAGCAGTGTGACGGATCGGTTGGCGTCACGGTGTCGCACTGGTAGACCCGCACCGGATACAACGGATCACTCAACGCCGACGGCGCGCTGCTGGCCGAGAAATTCGACCAACTGACGTGCACCACTTGGCTGACCAGATCGGTGGTCTGGTCCACGGTCACCGTGCGGGGCGAGGGATTCAGTTGGCCGGGATTGGCCAGATCGTTCGGGTCCCACTGCCAGGCGAAACCGCCTGTGACCGTGGTGGCCGTGTCGGCGACGGCGGGCGTGGCTCGAATGACAGCAGGAAGGCTGATGGAACCCAGAACTGCGGCAAGGACGACGGTGAGGCGAGCGGGCTTGGCCAAGCGGCGACGCAACTTCAAAGCGAATCCTGTTCCTGGGCTGAAACCGGCCGGACCGGTTCTCGGTCGAAGGACGAAGGCGATGAGCGGAGCCGAGACGGGAAAAGCTCCCTAACTCCGTTTGTTCATGCCGATGGTCAAGCCATTGAGTGACGTTCAGCAGTGCCTTACGTGAACGAGGGGCAAACGCATAAGCGACACTCCGCGCACTCCGGGAATCCACCGATATCGCGGTGGATTCCCGGGCGCGAGATCACGATGAAACGGTGTAGCTGGTGGCGAAACTGCCGGCCGTGGCACCGGCTTTGATGAATGCGGTCCGCAGCGCCTGGTCGAGCGCAGCGGCACCGGCGGCGTCCCAGTCCAGTGCGCTGGCCGTATATGACTGGGCCGTCGGGCTGCTGGTCGAGGCACCGAAGCCGTCGAGGTCGAACAGCGCTGTCTGTCCGGCAACGCCGGGCAACTGGCCGCTGACCACATTGTTGATGTAGTCCAGGCGCAGATCGGTCACCTTGATCGAACGTTTGGTCTTGAAGTCGGCGATGACCAGGGAGCCCTGGTGGGTCAATTGGCCGGTGAAGTTGACGACGTTGGCATCTCCCCCGGTGACCGGGAAGGCGTAGCTGATCGCGCCGGTACCGCTGTCGTAGCCGGTGCTGGCACCGTCTGCGCCGGCAGCGACGACACCGGCCGAGGCGGCCGTGGATACGTAGGACGAGGTGATCGTCAGCGTGGTGGTGCCGCTGGTGGCATCGGCCGACGCGGTGCCGGCGGTGGCGATTACCACGACGCCGGCCAGCAGTGACGCGCCGGCGAACAGTGTGACCGTACGAGTGAGGGTCCTCATGACTGGAGCAGCCTTCCCGGTGAGTGTTGCGAAGTTGGTGGGTAGCCAGCTGCCGGAGCGACGGATCGCGCCGCTCCGGCAGTGGTCAGGGTGATGACTCAAGGCCGGATCGGCCCTGGTTCGGGCAATGTGCCTGCAATTGAAGCCAGAACTAGAACCGCCGAACTACGAGGTGGCCCCGCACTGCGAGCCGGACAGCGGCAGGAAGCCGTAGTTCTTGACGATCGTGGTCTGGGTGCAGAGGAACTTGCCGGTGCCGAAGATCGGCTCCTCGTACGCCGGGATCTGATCAGTGGTGGTGGTGTCCTGGCGGACGACGTTGAACACTGTCCGCACGAACGCGGCCGAGAAGGACGGGTTGATCGTGGTGGTCGAGCCCGAGCCCGTGGTCGGTGCGGTGCTGTTGATGCTTTCCAACTTCAGGGTGCCGTGATCGTCGGTGCCGAAGCTGTTCTGGCCCGCGCCGGAGTGGAAGACCTGGGCGATGTATTTGGCCGTCGAGTAGGGCACGATCGCGTTCGGGTCGTTCAGAGCGGTGTTGGTGCCCTCGTTCTCCTGGACGTTGCTGGTCACACAGCTGCCGGGAGTGGTGACGCCGATCGCGGCCAGGAAGAACGCCCGGGTGCCCGAACCGGCCTGCGGCAGGAACGGCTTGATGGTTGCGGTGCTGGTGCCGCCGACCTGGTTCCACGTGGTGGAGGCGCAGGTGTAGATGTTCTTGAGGTTGGCCGTGGTCAGGTTGGCCGGCGCGTTCGTGGTCGTCTGGACCGCCGCGGTGACGGCATCCTTGGCGAACGCGACGAACTTGATGGTGGACGGGTTGGACGGGCTGCGACCGGCCGAGGACCGCGCGAAGTCCACGGTGGCTGAGGTGTTGCCGGTCAGCGCGGCAATACCGGCGCCGGAACCATCCGGGCGCGCGATGGAGGTCGCACCGGTCTTCGTGGTGATCGGGGTGGAACCGGTGGCGTCCCAGCTGTACAGCTTCTGGGTCGGGGCCGGCGACTGCGCATCGTAGGCAAGAGCGATCTGATCCATGACGTACTCGGTGGTGTCCGAGCCGACGCCGACGATCGAGTTTGCCGGCGGGGTGACGCCGGTGGGCGGGTCGGCCGAGGCCGGGCCACTGGTGGCGACGAGCGACGCGGCGACGGCACCGGCGACGCCGGCACTGAGAGCCAGTTTGGTGAGAGAGCGCACGAGTATTGCCTTTCTCAAAAGGGGGATTCGCTGCCGGCCGCGGACTGTGACCGGCGCCGGGACCAATCCGGTCGCGACTCGTAGAACTTCTCAGCTGCTACCAAACCGGGTCAATGGCTCAGCGACTACCGCAAGCGGCGCTTTCCCCCTCGTTCATCGCAACCACGCGCTGTTTGATCCCCGGCCACCCAAATACCGATCGATGCGTGGGCTGCCGCCCTCACCTGGTGACGGCAGCAACGACGGAACCGCGCTGTACCAGGCCGCGAACGGATCAGGGTTCGAACGGTGCAGGATCCCCGGCCCCGACCCGCACGATCTCGGCGTAACCCTCGGAAAGGTCAATGACCGTGGTGGGTTCGGTACCGCATTCGCCCGAGTCGATAACGGCATCGAGCTCGTGGTCGAAGCGGTCCTTGATCGTCCAGCCGTCCGTCATCGGCTCGGCCTCCCCCGGTAGCAGCAGCGTGCTGGAGACCAGCGGTTTGCCGAGTTCGCGCAGGAGCGCCTTCACCACCGGGTGATCCGGAATCCGGACGCCGACGGTGCGCTTACGCGGATGGGCCAGTCGCTTGGGCACCTCCCGGGTCGCGGCGAGGATGAAGGTGTACGGACCCGGAGTGGCCGCTTTGATCGCCCGGAAGGCCGAGTTGTTCAGCTGGACGAACTCACCGAGCTGGGCGAAGTCGGAGCAGACCAGGGTGAAGTGGTGACGCTCGTCCAGGTGCCTGATCCGGCGGATCCGATCGGCGCCGGTGCGGCTGTCGAGCTCGAAGCCGAGGGCGTAGCAAGAATCGGTCGGATAGGCGATCAACGCGTCGTCCCGCAGCATGTGCACGGCTTGGGCGATGACCCGGGGCTGCGGATCCTTGGGATGCACATCCAGATATCGGGCCATGATCTTCAGCCTAATGCCGAACCGGTGACTAGCTCGCGCGAGCTACCTCGACCCCGGCCAAGAGAGCTCTCTCGGCTGATGTGCGGCTACCCCGTCGCCGGAGAGGGTGGAGGCACGACGAGATACGTCGAACACTTCCACCGAACGGAGCCGACGATGATCGAGGCAACCGGCCTCAGCAAACGCTACGGTGACAAATTGGCCGTGCAGAACCTCAGCTTCACCGCCCAGGACGGCTCGGTCACCGGCTTCCTCGGTCCGAACGGGGCCGGCAAGTCCACCACCATGCGGATGATCGCCGGGCTGGACGAACCGACCGCGGGCCGGGTCACGGTCAACGGCAAGGATTACCGCCAGAGCCGGGCGCCGATGTCCGAACTCGGCATTCTGCTCGAGGCCAAGGCGGTCCACTCCGGCCGTTCGGCCCGCAATCACCTGAAGGCATTGGGGCAGACCAACGGTATCGGCCGGCGCCGGGTCGACCAGGTCATCGACATGGTCGGTCTGAGCGGGGTGGCCGGCAAGCGTGTGGGCGGCTTCTCCCTCGGCATGGGCCAGCGGCTCGGGGTGGCCTCGGCCCTGCTGGGCGACCCGCAGACCGTCGTGCTCGACGAACCGGTCAACGGCCTGGACCCCGAGGGTGTCGTCTGGATCCGCCACCTGCTCAAGGACTTGGCCGACGAGGGCCGGACGGTCTTCGTCTCCTCGCACCTGATGAGTGAGATGGCCCAGACGGCGACCCGGGTCGTCGTGGTCGGCCGGGGCCAGTTGATCGCCGACACCACCGTCGATCAGTTCGTGGCCATGGCGCACGGCAACAACGTCCTGGTCCGCACGCCCGATGCGACCCAACTGCGCGACCTGCTGCTCGGCGCCGACGTCACCGTTTCCAGTGACGAACGCGGCCTGTTGCAGGTCAGCGGGTTGTCCACGGAGCAGATCGGTGACATTGCCTGGCAGGCCCACCTGCGCATCCACGAGCTGAGCGCCCACCAGGTCTCGCTCGAGGACGCGTTCATGCAGATGACCGCTGATGCCGTGGAGTACCGGACGGCCGGCAGCACCGTGAAGGAGAACCACTGATGAGCACCATCGACCTCACCCGGCTACGCACTCCGGGTGCACCCACCACCTCGACCTATCGGGTCAGCACCGGCCGGATCGTCCGTTCGGAATGGACGAAGTTCTGGTCGGTCCGCTCTCCCGCGATCACTCTGCTCGTCGCCCTGGCCCTGACCGTCGGCTTGGGCGCGATCATCAGCGCGGTCTCCGCCGCTCACTACGGTGACCTGAGCGCGACCGACCAGGCGTCCTTCAGCGCGATCGGCGTGAGCCTGTCCGGTTTCAGTTTCTCCAGTCTGGCGCTGGGTGTTCTCGGCGTGCTGGTGATCACCGGTGAGTACGCCACCGGCACCATCCGCGCCTCGTTCACCGCCGTGCCGAAACGGTTACCGGTGCTCTACAGCAAGATCGGTGTCACCGCGGTGGTCACGTTCGTGGTCATGCTGATCGCATCGTTCGCCTCCTTCTTCATCGGCCAGGCCCTGCTGGCCGGACATCATCTGGACGCGACGCTGTCCACACCGGGCGCGCTCCGTTCGGTCATCGGGGCGGCGCTGGCGGTCAGCGCGATCTCGGCCTTCGGACTGGCCATCGGCGCGCTGCTGCGCAACACGGCGGCCTCGATCACCATCTTCGTGGCGATCTTCTTCGTGATCGCGCCGCTGCTGAACCTGTTGCCGCAATCGGTGAACGACAACGTCTCGCCGTACCTGCCCAGCAACGCGGTCTCGGTGCTGTTCAGCCCGGATCCGACGCCCGGTCCGCATACGTTGGCTCCGTGGACCGGATTCGCCGTCTTCTGTGGCTACACCGTGATCGTCGTGATCGCCGCGGCCATCCGGATCCGCAAGAGCGATGCCTGAGACCGGGGCCGAACAGTAGTCATGTTCGCGCCCAGTAGAGAACCCGCACGCGCGGCCCCGACGAGCGTGCGGGTTCTCGACCATCCGGACCGACATAATCGGAGCATGATGTTCGTGCCGTTGGCCAACCCACGCGCCAGGTCCCGGCGCGCCTGGCTGCTCGATGTCGTGGTCGTACTGGTGGCGCTGGGGATCGCGCTACCCAACGCCCTCACCACCTCGCTCCTGTCCGGGCCGGGCGAGCGCACCGTCGCGGTGATCGCGATCGCCGCCCAGGGATTGCCGTTGCTGCTGCGTCGGATCTGGCCGGTCCCGGTGTTCGTCTTCATCGCCGTGGTCGCGGTCGGCTTCGGACTCTGGAACACGGTCTTCGTCGGCGGCCTGGAACTACCCATCGCGCTCTACACGATCGCGTCACTGTGCAACCGCCGGCAGGCCCTGATCGCCGCTCTGGTGCTGGAGATCATGGCGTTGCCGCTGTCGATCTGGTCGGACGACAAGATCAGCTTCTGGCTCTACATCACGCTCATGACCAGTCTGATCGCCGCCGCACTCGGCCTCGGCCTGTACTCGGCCACCCGGCGGGCCTACATCGCCGAGCTGCTGGGGCGGGCCGATCGACTCGAGCGCGAACGAACCCAGACCGCGGAACTGGCCGCGGCCGGCGAGCGAGCCCGAATCACCCGGGAGATGCACGACATCGTCGCCCACCATCTGACCGTGATGGTCTCGCTCAGCGACGCAGCCCTGCGCCTGATACCGCCGACCGAGACCCGGGCGATCGAGACCATCACCACCGTCTCGGCCACCGGCCGCGAGGCGCTGCGTGACACTCGCAGCCTGCTCGGCATCCTGGCCGATGAGACCCGTACGTCCGTGGCCGACCGCAGCCCGATCCCTGACATCGCCGCGCTCGAATCCCTGGTCGACCAGGTGCGCGAGACCGGCCTGCGGGTGGCGTTCCGGATGCAGGGCACCCCGGCCACGATGGCCGCCGATGCCCAGTTGGCGGCGTACCGGCTGATCCAGGAATCGCTGACCAACACGATGAAACACGCGCCGGCCGGCAGCGCGGCCCAGGTCACGCTGACCTTCCGCCCCGGCAACTTGAGCCTGCTGGTCGAGGACGACGGCAACGGCCGGCCCGCGGTCGGCCGTTGGCAGGCCGGCCGCGGCACGACCGGCATGCAGGCCCGGATCGACGCGGTCGGCGGCGTCCTGACCGCAGGTCCGCGTGACAGCGGCGGCTGGCGGGTGACGGCCTCGATCCCGATCCCGACCGACGACCGGGAAGAGGCTCGGTCATGATCAGCGTGCTTGTGGTGGACAACCAGGCCCTGCTGCGCACCGGACTGCGGATCGTCATCGACAGCGAGCCGGACCTCACCGTCATCGGTGAGGCCGGCGACGGCCACGAGGCGGTCGAGCTGGTCGCCGAGCTCGATCCGGACGTGGTGCTGATGGACGTCCGGATGCCCAGGATGGACGGCATCGAGGCGACCGGGGTGATCGCCGCGGCCCACCGGAGAAGCAGGGTGATCATCCTGACCACGTTCGACATCGACCAATACGTCTATGCCGGATTGCGAGCCGGAGCCAGCGGCTTCCTGCTCAAGGACGCCACCCCGGAGGCCCTGACGGACGCCATCCGCACGGTCGCCCAGGGTGAGGCGGTGCTGGCCCCGACCGCGACCAGCCGGCTGGTGCAACAGTTCCTGGACCAGCCGGCCGGCCCTGACCGGCCGAACCGCAGCGGGGTGATCGACTCCCTCACCGAACGTGAGCGAGAGGTGTTCCTGGTGGTGGCCCAGGGCCTGTCCAACCGGGAGATCGCCGCTGAACTAACCCTGTCCGAGCATACGGTGAAGATCCACGTGGCCCGGATCCTGGCCAAGCTCGAGCTGCGGGACCGGGTCCAGGCGGTCGTGCTGGCCTACGAATCCGGGCTGGTACTACCTAATGACGGTTGAGTTCACCGTCCAGGATCGTCAGAGTCTGGACGAGCCGGTCGGACAATCACTGCGGGGCCGGCACGCAGACCTCGCCCGCAGCGTGGGAAATGCGATCACCTATCAACCCGACGTCGCCACTTCGCCGCTGTCCCGGTTGAGCCCACTCCGGCCGACTGGCGCGACCTGACCACGTTGCTGGGACCGGCAGCTTCCGCACCCCGCCACGCTGACAGCGGCTAGATTCAGAGGAATGTGCACCGTGGTAACGCGATTCATACCCGGCCGGCCGGTCTCCTTGCTTGCCGTCCGGGATGAGTTCGAACGACGGTCCTTCGACGATCCGGACTGTTGGTGGTCCGATCAGCCGCGCGTGGTCGGCGGCCGGGACCGCACCGCGGGTGGTTCCTGGTGCGTGTCTGACCTCGACAGCGGGCGGACCGCCGTGGTCCTCAATCGTCCGGAGAAACCTACCGGTTCGCCCTCACGGGGTCTGTTACCGCTACTGGCGGTGGCCCACGGCCGTGACTGGATCAACCAGCTCGACCACACCGACATGGCCTCGTTCACCCTGGCCCTGATCACCGAACAGGACGTCAGCGCCTGGGAATGGACCGGCGACCACCTGATCGCGTCCGAACTCTCCGCCGGCCTGCACGTCTTGACCCCACGCGGTATCGACCCGATCAGCCCGCTGGCCAACCGGATCACGCCGTTGTTCGCGAGCACACCGTGGCGCGATGTCCTCGGCGCCGAGACGCGTTCCGCCGCCAAAGACGCCTTGTTCGTCCAGCGCGAGGTGAACGGAGCCGGCTACGGAACCGTATTCGCCCAGTTCATCAACGCCCGGCCAGGTTCGCTGCAGGTCAGCTACAGCCGCACGCCCTGGCGCGCTGACTGGACCGATCGGGAATGGTCTTGAGCAACAAGGTGCTTATTGCGTGAGCCGGCCAGCGCGGCCAGCGCAATACGACCGCGACCACCCCGACGAGCAGGTCGCGCCGAGCGGCGAAGGACCGGTTTACTGGTCCCCCACCGGCGGCAGCCCGCTCGTCAACCGGGATTTCATCGTCGAGAACGACTGATTCTCAGCAGCAAGCGGCCGACGACAACGCAGATACCAGATAGCGGCGCCCAGGCCCAACGCGATGAGCCAGGTGATCACGTCGCTGAGGTGACGATCGCGGAACAGCGGCCCGTACAGGTACGACGCTGAGGGGGCGAAGGCGATCGGCAGCCATTCCCAATGTGCCGTCATGGCAACGAGGCCAACCAGGATGGCGCCGTACCAGCCGTAGCCCGGGGTCACGACGACAAACGTCGCCCCGCACATCGTGACCGCGGTCAATTCTGGTCGGAGCAGATCGCTCCGCCGACAGCACCGCACAGCGACCGCGGCGAGTAGCAACAAGCCGACCAGGCTGTCGAACGGTCGAGGCAGCAGGTGTGACAACAGGATCAGACGCGAGCCGCTGGCGTAACCCTCCTGCTGGAGATAGCCCGGTAGGAAGCCGACCACGGCTCGTCCCGCGACCACCAGATGGGGCACGTAGCCCAGCACCACCACGATCGCCGCCGCGCTGATCACCTTGATTGGATGGCGTTTCAGCAGGCTGGGCAGCACGAGCGCCGGGTATAACTTGGTCGCGATCGCGGCTCCTATCAGCACACCGGCCCAGTGAGGACGAGCCGAGGCGTAGGCGCTGATTGCCAGCAATGACAGCAGAATCGCCAACCAGTCAATGTGCGCGTTGTTGCCGAACTCGGAGACCACGATGGGGCACCAGCCCCACACTGCCGCCGTCCAGAGCGGAAGCTGATTGCGGTGGGCGCGTCGAAGTAACAGCATGGTGATCGCCAGTGCACCGATCGCTGCGGCGATCTGGAAGCTGCGCTCGCCACCGTGGCCCCCCAGGGTGATCAGTCGGACAAGGTCGAAGGCAGCCTGGGCCACCGGTGGGTAGATCGTGTGCACGCCCGGTCGATTCAGCAGCGGACATCCCGTCGGCACCGCACATCCGATGTGAGTGAACAGCAGCGGTTCGTGTAACCGCACCAGCGCGGGGTCGTCTGGGGCATAACGGTAGGGGTCGATGCCGGCGAGTTGAACCTTGCCGTCCCAGATATAGCGCAGCACATCATTGGACGTTCGCGGCAGCCGGGTCATAGCCAGAACCTGCAGGCTGGCGCTCACGCCGAGCACGACGCTCGCAACCGTCCGCGGCCGGAAGTCGGCTCGAGCCAATAGCGCGAGGGCGAGC
Source organism: Phormidium nigroviride PCC 7112 (assembly GCA_964658795.1). Lineage (GTDB taxonomy): Bacteria > Actinomycetota > Actinomycetes > Mycobacteriales > Jatrophihabitantaceae > Jatrophihabitans_A. The sequence goes on along the minus strand of CAZZZW010000014.1, from coordinate 9,842 downwards.
AGGTAGGGCGCGGCGGTCGGCAGAATCCAGAGCGATGAATTCGGGACGGTCAACGGAAACGAACCCGGATGCTGGCTGATGTGGGTACCGACCAGTTGCAGGGCCACGGCCAGTGCCAGTCCAAGGCGGACCAGACGACGGCCGACGACACTCACCACTGGCCCAGGATGGCAGTTCCGTCCGAGCCGCTGCTCGTTCCACGTCAGCCGTCACCACCTTGTAAGACCCCGCAATGCCAAATCGGCCGACACTGAAAGGGTGCCTGACCTGATGCAGCGGTTGCTGCCCGAACAACCGCCACCGGGGTGGCCGCGCTTCACCAGTCGGTTGCATTCGCTCGCGGTGACCGCCCGCGTCGGCCGCGTGCTCGGGATCGCGTTCGGTGTGTGTTTCCTGACCGGCCTGCTCAGCCATTACCAGTACCAGCCGTGGCATTGGCTGCCGGAGCCGGCGCGGCCGATCTGGGGATACCGGCTCAGCCAGGGGTTGCACGTCATCACCGGCATCGCGTTGATACCGCTGCTGCTGGTCAAACTCTGGACCGTCTACCCAAAGCTGTGGGAATGGCCGCCGGTGCGTTCGCTGGTGCACGGCTTGGAGCGGCTTTCGATCGCGGTGCTGGTGACCTCAGCCCTGACCGAGGTGACGTTGGGATTCATCAACATTCTCGACTGGTACCCGTGGCATTTCGACTTCGTCTACGTGCACCGGATGTTGGCGTACGTGGTGATCGGCAGCCTGCTGATACACCTGGCCGTCAAACTCCCCCTCATCCGAACCGGGTTGCGCACCCCGCTGATGCCAGCGCACGAGACCGACTCTGCGACGCGGGGATTGAGCCGGCGCGGCTTGATGATCGCCACCGGCGGGGGGCTGGCCGCGTTGGTGCTGACCACGGTCGGCCAGACCTTCAGCCCCTTGCAACGGATTGCGCTGTTGGCTCCGCGTCGGCCGGCAGCGGGTCCGCTCGGCATTCCGATCAACCGGACGGCCATCGAGGCCAAGGTGATGTCGACCGCCACGTCATCGCAATGGCGGCTGACCGTGCTCGGTCCGAAGCCGTTCGACCTTGACCTGCCCGCGTTCGAGGCGCTGCCCGCGGTCGAACGAGGCCTGCCGATCGCCTGTGTCGAGGGATGGAGTGCCAGTGGCCGGTGGCGGGGCCCGTTGCTGCTGGACCTGGTTCGCCGGGTCGGTGGCGATGCCGATTCCCGTGTCCGCGTCGTGTCATTGGAGCACGGCGGCGCCTACGCCAGCTCGATCGTGGACGGACCGCAGTTGTCGGCGGCCATCCTCGCCACGCACCTCAACGGTGAACGCATCCCACTCGATCATGGCTATCCGGCCCGGTTGATCGCACCGAACCGGGCGGGCGTCTTCAACACGAAATGGCTGACGAGGGTGGAAGTCCTGTGACCGGGCAGTTGGACGAACCCGACGCCGGCTCACGCCTGCTGGCTCTACGTTTGGTCGTCGGCGCGGCCGGGGGGTTATTGGGTGCTTACGGGGCCTACCGCATCTTGTCCAAGCCCAAGACGACCCGTCCGTTCGAGCTGGTGCGGTGGCTGATCGGTTCGGTGATCATCCATGACGGCCTGATCGTCCCGGCCACCTTGTTGATCGGTCTGGTGCTGACCCGACTAGTTCCCGCTCGCGCCCGGCGCTACCTGCAGGGAACGCTGGTGGCCATCGCCGTCCTGATACCTCCGGTGGCGTTGGAGATCCATCGTCGCGGCAGCCAGCCCGCGGTCAAGGCGCTGGAGAACCAGAACTATGCCGCCCACTTCGCCCTGGTCGCGGGCGCCATCGCTGCCGTCGGCCTCAGCAGCTATCTGATTCGCCGTTATCGCGATGGGCGATCAACCCCGGCGGTCGAGAACACCCCGCCGCCACCGACCTGATCGCCGCTCGCAACCAGGCGGACGAAGGCTCGTCCAGCCGTGGTCCAGGCCTCATCGAGACACAGACCAATCGGGCCGGCGTGCCGCTCCAACGCGCGTCGGCCAACCAGCGCCCACCTCAGCCGGTGCCCTGGTTGCGACGTTTCGTCATTGGTGAGCAGTCGCAGTTCGAGCTGCTGGTCGACGTCGTCGGGGTCGATCTCGACCAGCAGTTGACCACCGCCGGTGATGAGCCCGGCCAGCCGACTCAGGAGCGAAGCGGGATCGCCGCCGATGCCGATGTTGCCGTCCATCAACAGCACGGTGCGCCATCGGCCTTCACCGGGCACCCGGGCAAACACGTCGCGTTGAAGTACCGAGGCACCGCGACGAGCCGTCAGTTCGACAGCCGCAGAAGAGATGTCGACGCCGAGCGCGACCTGCCCGGTCAACGCCCACGCCTGAACGAAGCGGCCCGGGCCACAGCCGACGTCAAGCGTCGGACCGATGCAGCGCTCGAGCACGCTGTGGTCGGCCTCGTCCAGATTGGCCAGCCAACGGCGGGTGTCCCACAACTGCCGGGTCCCGTCGGGGCGGATCGCGACCAGTCGCCCACCGCTGTTCAGGGCGTGTTCGTAAGGCTGAAGTGCCTCCAGCACGGACTCGAGCGCGATCGACATCGGCCGCTCAGTTCCGGCCGGAAGGCAGCGCCATGAGGGTTCGAAACCGTCGGGCGAAACGGCTGTCGGGGACCAGGTCGGCCACCACTACCGCCGACTCGGCGGTGTCGATATCAGTCAGCTCGGGTAGCAGCTGCACCCGAAGGCCGAGCTGGTTCAGCCGGTGAAGCTGACGCTCGCCGGTGTCGGGCCGTGACATCGCAATACCGTGCACTACGGATTCGGCGAGCTCGGGACGAGCCAGTCCGAGGGCCCAATAGCCACCGTCGGCCGCGAGACCGAGACAAGCTTCGAAATCGGTCAGATTCAACTCCGCGAACTGGTCGGACGACAGCTGCGGGGTATCCATGCCGATCAGCACGGTCGGCCCTTCGGACGCGGCCAACGCGGCCGCGATCCGTCGGTCGAGGCCACCGCCGACCTGCGCCACGTGCGTCCAACCCGAGGGCAACCAGCCTTCGGGATCGCCATCGAAGGCCAGTATCCGCTGAGTGGCCGGGAGTTCGGCGACCACGACGAGGGTATCTTGCAGGGCAGCGGCAGCCAGGGCGGCCGCCGCGGCCGAGGTGAACGGCGGGCTGAGCCGGGTCTTGACCCGACCCGGCACCGGCCGCTTGGCCAGCACCACGAACGTCGGATCGTGGCCGCTCACGCCGCCAACAATCTGCTCATGTCCCGATAGGCCTGCAACGATCCGCGCCAGGTACCGGTCACCTTGGACGCGCCGGCCCGGGGCCGATAGGTCACATCGACCTGCCGGATCGTCCAGCCGGCAGCGTGAGCCCGCAGCACCGTCTCGACCGGATAGCCACTGCGTCGGTCCTGGATTCCGAGTTCGAGCAGGGCCTGTCGGCGAGCCACGCGCAGCGGCCCGAGATCTTCGATCTGGTAACCCGTACGCTGCCGAAGCCGTCGAGCCAACTCGCGGTTGGCCAGCCGTTGTGGCAACGGCCAACTGCCTCCATTCATCGGTCGGCGCCGGGCGACGGCGAGATCGACCTCGGTCAGTTCGGCGGCCAGGCGAACCGCATCGGCCGGGTCGATGGTGGCGTCACAGTCGCAGACGGCGACGAGGTCGGCGGTGGCCGCCGCCAGACCGGCGTGGCAGGCCGACCCATAACCGGGTCGGCTGGCCAGCACCACGGTCGCCCCGGCGGCCCGGGCCAGCTCCGCCGAGCCGTCGTCGGACCCGTTATCGACCACGATCGCGCCGACCCCCGGCGGGATCCGCCCGAGCACCCAGGGCAAGGCTGTGGCCTCGTTCAGGCAGGGCAGCACGATTTGCAATTGCGGTGTTTCCTCGCTGCCTGCGGGGTGAAGTGCCGTCACTCCTCGACGCTAACGGTCGAGGTGCCGGATCTGATCGGCTCAACCCTTACGGCCTGATGACAGTCGATCGACGTCGGACTCAATCGGCCGGAAGAGCGGCGGCCGGTCCATAAGATGAGCTCATGAGTCGGATCGCCATCGTGGAGGACGACCACACCCTGGCCGGCGTCATCGCCAGCTATCTGGAACGCGCCGGGCACGAGACCCACCTGGCTGAGGACGGTCTGGCCGGGGCGGCGCTGATCCTCGACTCCGCGATCGACAACCAACCCCAGGTCGACCTGGTCCTACTCGATCTCATGCTGCCGAGGCTCGACGGTCTCGAACTGTGTCGGCACATTCGAGCCCGCTTCCCCGAGCTTCCGGTCATCATGTTGACCGCGCTGGGCGAGGTGGACGACCGGATCAGCGGCCTCGAGGTCGGAGCCGATGACTATGTCACCAAACCGTTCTCGCCCCGGGAGCTGGTGTTGCGGGTCGAGTCGGTGTTGCGACGGTCGACCGGGCCGGCCACGCGCCGTTCGCCCCGGCTCGCGATCGGCGTGCTCGAGCTCGACCCATCGGCCCGACAGGCCAGCCGCAACGGCGAGCCACTGAACCTCACGGTGCGGGAATTCGACCTGCTGGCCTACCTCATGGCCCACCCGGGGATCGCGTTCAGTCGCGAACAATTGATGCGGGAAGTGTGGGGTTGGACCTTCGGTGACCACTCGACGGTCACCGTGCACGTGCGTCGCTTGCGCGAGAAGGTCGAGCCCGTGCCGACGGACCCGACGGTGATCCAGACGGTGTGGGGCGTCGGCTACCGGCTCGCTGATCCCGCCGCCGATCCGGTCGGAACCACAGCATGAATCTGACCATCAGCAGCATCGCCATCTCACTGGGCTGGGCTGCCGGCGCGGCCGTCCTCGCCTGGTTGATCAGCTGGCCGGCCCGCCGACGTTCGGCCACCGGGCTCATCCTGTCGGTCGCGTTGACCGGTACCGCGGCCTCGACCGGAGCCCTGCTCGGTGCCGTCCGCAGCATGCTGTTGCCCACCAGCGACACCGTCGAGGTTCTGCTGCTCGCCGCGGTCGCCGGCGCGCTCGGGCTGACCGGCGCGGCGCTGGCGGCCCGCCGCATCACCAAGGAACATCGGGAGATCGTGGTCGGACTGAGCGAGCTCGAGGCCGGTCGAATGCCGAGCGTGGCCACGGTCAGTGGGACCACCCGCCAGCTTCACCTTCAACTGGAACGTACTGCGGTCGCCCTGACCGAATCCCGAGAACGCGAGCGGGCCCTGGAACACGCGCGCCGCGAACTGGTGGCGTGGATGAGCCACGACCTGCGCACGCCCTTGGCCGGGTTGAAGGCGATGACCGAGGCGCTCGAGGACGATGTCGCATCCGATCCGGGTTCGTACTACAAACAAATGGGATTGGCGGTCGATCGCCTCGGCAGCATGGTCGACGATCTGCTCGAACTGTCACGGGTCCAGGCCGGCGCGTTCGGGCGCGAGATAGAACCGATCAGCTTGCGCGACCTGGTGTCGGACTGCGTGGCCTCGCTGGAACCGTTGGCCAACGCCAAGCAGATTGAGATCGTCGGCCCGGTCGAGAGCGGGGCGATGGTCAACGGCAGTGTTGCTGAACTCAATCGAGCGTTGACCAATGTCCTGGCCAATGCGATCCGGCACACGCCCGAATCCGGCCGCGTCGAGGTGCGTCTGGCCACGCCGACCGTCGGGGAGGCCGAGCTCTGCATCCTCGACGAGTGCGGTGGCATCGACGCCGAGGCGCTTGCTCGGGTGTTCGATCCGGGGTACCGCGGCGGGCCGGCCCGCCAGGCCGATGACGGTGGCGCGGGGCTCGGCCTGGCCATCTCGCAAGGCATCGTCGAAGCCCACCGGGGCCGGGTGCTGGTGGAAAATGTCGGTCCCGGTTGCCAATTCCGGTTCGTGCTGCCGACCGCCTGACTACCTCACTCGGCCGCAGCGAGGACAGCCAGTCCATCGGAGAGTTCGATCGGGGTCGGCAGCTCGAGTTCGCGGCGCAGCCGGCTCGAGTCGGCGGTGATGTGCCGGACGTCGCCGAGTCGGTACTGGCCGGTCACCTCGGGCACCGGTCCGCCGAACGCGGTGGCCAGGGACGCGGCCATCTCCCCGATGGTGCGCACCTGGCCGGAGCCGACGTTGTAGGTCCGGATCGAATGCGCTGGTGCGCGGCTCGTCGTCGCGGGTGGCTCGGCCGCCGCGACGGTCGCGGCCGCGATGTCGGACACGTGGATGAAGTCCCGCCGTTGCTGGCCGTCTTCGAACACCCGAGGCGCTCGGCCGGCGCGCAGGTCGGTCAACCACAGGGCGGCGACTCCGGCGTACGGGGTGTTCATCGGCAGGCCTGGACCGTACACATTGTGATAGCGCAGGATCGTCAACTGACCTTCGGTCTCCCGGGCCCAGGTGGTGGCCAGGTTCTCCTGCGCCAACTTGCTTGCCGCATAAGCATTTCGTGGGTCGGTCGCGGTGTCCTCACCGACCATCGCCGGCCGCAGCTCCTGCTGGCAGATCGGGCACGGCGGTTCGAATCGCCCTTGCTCGAGCCAGCTCCCGGGTCGCGCCGCCGGACGGACTTCACCATGCTCCGGGCAGCATCCGACACCCTCGCCGTACACGACCATCGAGCTGGCCAACACGAGGCTCGACACCTCGGCCCGAGCTGATGCCGCGAGCAGGCACGCGGTGCCGTAGTCGTTTGATGAGGCGTAATCGGGCAAATCGGCAACACCGACGCCGAGACCGACCTTGGCGGCCAGATGGATCACCGCGTCGACCCCGACGAGCGCGCGATCGAGCGTTTCCTTCTCGCGTACGTCGCCGACGATGGTTTCGGCGAACCCTGCCACCTTGGCCCGAGACCGGTCGGGGTCGGGATGGACGTCAGAACGAAGACTGTCCAGCACCCGCACCCGGTAGCCCCGCTCGACCAGCGTGGCGCACACTTCAAGACCGATGAAGCCGGCGCCGCCGGTGACCAGGATGCGGCTGGACGGCGAGGAGACGCGGTTCATCCTTCCAACCTGACACGGCCCGATCGCACTAACCAGAAACGAATCCCTTACGGCTGACCGGACGGGGTCGTCGGCTGTACGCGGCGAGTAGCAATCGCCCGGTGGAGTCGCCGCCGGCGCCGCGGTACCCGCCAGTGGAGACGCGATCGAAGTCACCGGTACCAGCCAGGAGCAAGTTGGGACCCTTGTCGGTGCTGCCGGATTGACGCTCTACGAACTCCCAGCGCAGACCGTGTCCCTGGGAGAGTGGCCTAGCGTGGTGGACCACGCTGGACCGGTGGGACGCTTGCGGACTGAACCGCTCGCCCGGCTGACCGAATCGATCTCGAAAATGAACGAAGCCCCCG
>CAZZZW010000014.1:0-2551 GCA_964658795.1 Phormidium nigroviride PCC 7112 | reverse complement strand
CGGAACCCGGGGGCTTCGTGCTGGTGGACGATACTGGGATTGAACCAGTGACCCCTACCGTGTCAAGGTAGTGCTCTCCCACTGAGCTAATCGTCCGTGTGCGGGTCGCCTCGCGCGGAGACACCGGTTGTGTAGCAATTCAGAGGTGGAGACGGGATTTGAACCCGTGTACACGGCTTTGCAGGCCGTTGCCTCGCCTCTCGGCCACTCCACCGAGTGTGCCTGGCCATCGCGATCGACAACCGCAAGACCAAACTTCTGCCACCGAGCGGACGACGGGATTCGAACCCGCGACCCCAACCTTGGCAAGGTTGTGCGCTACCAGCTGCGCTACGTCCGCGTGGTATCCGGCTGGCTAACCAGCAGCGGCACCGAGGGGAAACTTTAGCCGATGCCGTCGGGCGTTTCCAAACCGGGTCCGGTCACGGCGCGCCACGCCCGGTCCACCTGCGAGTTCAGCTCGTCCAGGCTCCCGCCGTTGTCCAGCACCACGGTGGCCACCGCCCGCCGCTGGGCGTCAGTCGCCTGCTGCGCGATCCGGGATTCGGCGGTCGGGCGATCCATCCCGCGTCCCTCCAGCCGGTGCAGCCGGACGTCCAGCGGGGCCTCCACCACGAGCACCGCGTCGAAGCTGCCGGCCATACCGTTCTCGACCAGCAGCGGCACGTCGTAGACGACGGCGGCGTCAGGTCCGGCCGCAGCCATCAACTCGGCCGTGCGTTGCCCGATCCGCGGATGGGTGATCGCGTTCAGGTCGGCCAGCGCCTGCTGATCGGCGAAGACGATCCGTCCGAGCGCAGCCCGGTCCAGCACGCCGTCCGGCCCGATCAGCCCAGCCCCGAACCGCTCGGCCACCTCGGCCAGCCCCGGCGTGCCGGGGGCCAGCACCTCGCGGGCGATGGCGTCGGCATCGATGACGATCGCGCCCAGTTCGGACAGCCGGGCCGCCACCGTGCTCTTGCCGCTGCCGATGCCGCCGGTCAGTCCGATCCGACGTCCGGTCATCAGCTGGACGTCGTGGACGGTGAGGCGCTGTCACTGACCGAGCCACTGCCGGACAGGTCGTCGGTCCCGGTCGGCGACGGCGTGGCGGTCACACCGGCGACGCCGTCGAAGTCGGACGTCGCGATCAATACCCGCCGGGTCAAGGTCTGCAAGGTTGCGGTCGGCGCGATCCGGAGCAGCGAGCCGCTGATCGTGATCGCCACCGTGCGGGGCCCGGACGCGATCACCAGGGTGGGCAGCCCGTAGCCGGTCAGGAAGGTGGCATTGCCGTCCCCGACCGGGATGGTGGCCGAGTGGGCCCCGTTGTTCTTGTAGTCCTCGATCGTGCCCTGCACCCGGGTCTGGGCTTGGGCGATCGACTTGTACAGGCTGACGCCGATCTCCAGCTGGGCCGTCGGCGCGGGTTTGCCCTTGACCGCCTTGGGTATTCCGTAACGGCAGTTCAGGTAGGTCAGCCGCCCGATGTTGGGTTCGGCGATACCGAGCACGAACGCGGTCTGACCGATCACCGGCCGGCCGAGGGCCTCGTCCACCGTCGACACCGACAGCAGGTCCTCACAGTGACCGCCCAGCGTCGGCTTGGCCGTCGCCTTCGGAGTCGGCGTGGCGCTGGGTTTCGGCGTGGCCTTGGCCGAGCTGCTGGTCGGCGCACTCGACGTCGAAGGCGCCGTCGCCGTCTTGTCCTTGGACTGGGTGCAGCCGGCCAGCACCGCCAATGCCACCAGCGGGACCAACAGCGTCGCAGATCGGGCAGCCATGCCGACAACGGTAACCGGCCGAACGCGACAAGCCCGGGAGGCGAACCTCCCGGGCTTGTCGTTTGTACTTATGCGTGCTGGGTAATCAGCACCTGGCTAGCTCAGCGGCCGGCGAGCTTCTCCCGCAGCGCGGCCAGCGCCTCGTCCGAGGCCAGCGTGCCGTTGCCCTCCGCGGCGGCCGGGGCCTCCGAGGAGTAGGAGGTGGCCTCGCCGGAATCGGTCGCAGCCTCGGCGTCGGCCTTCTGGGCCTCTTCCAGCTGCTTCTTGTGCGCCTCGAACCGCTCGCGGGCCTGGGCGTACCGCTTCTCCCACGCCTCGCGCTGCTCGTCGTAGCCTTCCAGCCACTCCTGGGTCTCCGGGTCGAAGCCCTCGGGGTAGATGTACTCGCCCTTGTCGTTGTACTGGGCCTCCATGCCGTACTGCGACGGGTCGAAGCTCTCCTCGCCCAGCGAGCCCTCGTTGGCCTGCTTCAGCGACAGCGAGATCCGACGACGCTCCAGGTCGATGTCGATGACCTTGACCAGCAGTTCGTCGCCGACGTTGACGACCTGCTCCGGGATCTCCACGTGACGCTCGGCCAGCTCGGAGATGTGGACCAGGCCCTCGATGCCGTCCTGGACGCGGACGAACGCACCGAACGGAACCAGCTTGGTGACCTTGCCCGGCACGACCTGACCGATCGCGTGGGTGCGGGCGAACTGACGCCACGGGTCTTCCTGGGTCGCCTTGAGCGACAGCGAGACGCGCTCGCGGTCCAGGTCGATGTCGAGAACCTCGACCGTGACCTC
>CAZZZW010000013.1:0-27461 GCA_964658795.1 Phormidium nigroviride PCC 7112 | reverse complement strand
CTCGCGGCCGGCGGACGCTGGCTGATCCCCGGACTCTGGGACCACCATGTCCACTTCGACCAATGGGCCCAGCTCAGCCGACGGCTCGACCTGTCCGCCGCCGGCTCGGCCGCCGAGGCGGTGCGGCTGGTCGCGGAGTGGATCGAGGCCAAGGCCGATCGGCTCGAATTACCCATCGTCGGCTACGGATTCCGCGACGCGCTCTGGTCCGACGTGCCGGCCGCGGAGCCGCTGGACGCGGTGACCGGAGGCCGGCCGGCCGTGCTGGTCAGCGCCGATCTGCACAGCGCCTGGCTCAACACCACCGCCCTGCACGCGTACGGCCACGCCGAGCACCCGACGACCGGTCTGCTCCGCGAGGACCTGGCCATGGCCGTCCTCAGCCGGGTGAGCGTGGTGCCGGAAGAGATGTCCGACGTCTGGGCGCACGAGGCCGCGGAGCTGGCCGCGAGCCGGGGCGTCGTCGGCATCGTCGATCTCGAGCGGCCATCACCGCTGGATACCTGGCACCGGCGGATCGCCACCGGCCAGCACGCGCTGCGGGTCCGGGCCGGGGTGTGGGCCGAAGTCCTCGACGCGGCCATCGACCGGGGCCTGCACACCGGCCTGACGATCGACGGCACCGACGGGCTGCTCGAGGTCGGACCGATGAAGGTCATCACCGACGGCTCGCTGAACACTCGCACCGCCTACTGCCATGACGCCTACCCGGGTCTCAGCGACAACCCGAAGGGCCTGCTGCTGGTGCCCCCGGACGAGCTGACCTCGCTGCTGCGCCGGGCGTCGTCGCACGGTTTTCGGTGTGCGGTGCACGCCATCGGCGACCAGGCGAATTCCCTTGCGTTACAAGCCTTCTCCGAATCAGGCGCGGGCGGCAGTATCGAGCACGCCCAGCTGCTCGACCAATCCGACGTGGCCCGTTTCGCCGAACTCGGGGTGGTAGCCAGTGTGCAGCCCGAGCACGCGCTGGACGACCGTGACGTCGCCGACCGGCTCTGGTCCGGCCGCACCGACCGGGCCTTCATGCTGCGCAGCCTGCTCGATTCCGGCGCCGTGCTGGCGCTGGGCTCCGATGCACCGGTGGCACCGCTGGACCCGTGGATCGCGATCGCGTCCGCGGTGTCGCGAACCCGGGACGACCGGCCGGCGTGGCATCCGGAGCAGGTGATCACGGTGGCCGAGGCGTTGGCGGCCAGCGGCGCCGAGCCAGGCCGGGACTCGATCGGCATCGAGCTCGGCGGGTCGGCCGATCTGGTGCTGTGCGAGGCCGATCCGTTCTCGGCCGATCCCGCGCAGCTTCGTCGGATGCCGGTCTGGGCGACCATGCTGGCGGGCCGCTTCACCTATCGGACCGACTGATCGGGCGCCGCGCTTCGTGCGCGGGTCAGGCCTTGGTTGCCGCGATCAGGTCCAGCAATGAGGTGTGCAACCGCTCCAGGTCGGCAATCTCGATGCCGAGCTTGGCCACGATGGCCGGTGGGATGCGCTCAGCCTGACGACGCAATCGCTGGCCGGCCGGGGTGAGCTCGATGGCCAGTTGCCGTTCGTCGGCCGCGTTGCGGCTGCGGGTGACGTAGCCGACGGTCTCAAGCCGTTTGAGCAAGGGCGACAGGGTGGCCGCGTCCAGGGACAGCAACTCACCGATTCGTTTGACCGACAAAGGTGATTCTCCCCAGAGGGCCAGCATCACCAGATACTGCGGGTGCGTCAAACCCATCGGCTCCAGCAGTGGCCGGTACAGGCCGAGCACGCTTCGGGAGGCGATCGCCAGGGCGAAACAGACCTGTCGTTCGAGGGCCAGCGGATCGTCGGTTCGGCTCGTCACCAGCACAGTCTACAATTAGTTCGTGCACAAAGAGTTCGTACACGAGCCAAATTCGTTACCCCGGCGCCCGAGCCTCTGGCAGTGGGTGCGCTACCTCTTCGGAGCCCGGCTACCGCGAGAGTTGAGCGAATGGGTGCTGCACGACGTCACCTGTCGGACCTGGGCCGTGCGCCAGACCGCCCGCACCGTACTGATCCTGCTTCCGCTCGTGCTGGCGGTGCTGCTGATTCCGCCGGGCCCGTTCTGGATCCGGGCCATGGCCGCCTTCGGTGGCGTGATCATGAGCCTCATCTACTCCCTCGGTTACGTGGTCGAACGAGGCGAGAACCGGCTGGAAAAGGCGGGTTATCCAGCCGGGACGGGCGAACGGATCCGGGCGCTGCGATCCGAGCAGAGCGGGGCTGAGGCGACCGCGCGCCGCCGGCAGCGGATGTTCGATCGGATCGAGCGTCGCGGCCGGTAGGTCGGCCGCGCGGGTTTGGTCCGTCTTGACCGGATCAACCGTGTTGGGTACGTTTCCAACTGGTTACGTTTCCATACACCTGGATCCCGCACCCGTTGCCGAGCCCGTCGTCGTGCCCATCTGCAATCGGGATTGATCTCAGTGCAGAAGGGAAAACTCATGACCGTTCGTCGAACCCTGGTCGCCGGCCTGACCGGCCTCGGCCTGCTCATCGGAGTTGCCGCACCCGCGCACGCCGGTGCTCGACCTCGGGTCGGTAATGATGATCTGAGGGCCGCGGCCTCGGTCCTGATGAACTCCTACGACCAGGGCACTGCCTACTGGCCCTCCAGTTGGTGGAACTCAGCCGTGGCTACCACGACGCTGATCGACTACACCCGCCAGACCGGTGATCAGAGCTGGGTGGCCGACATCGACCACACCTTCGAGATTGACCGGGCCTCGTTCCCGGCGGGTGCCCGCAGCAGCGATCCGATCCTCGGGAACTTCGAGAGCCGAGCCATCGACGATACCGAGTGGTGGGGGCTGGCCTGGGTCGACGCCTACGACCTGACCCATGACCAGAAGTACCTGACCGAGGCCGAGACCATCGCCAACTACGTCGGCGGCTACTGGGACACCTCCACCTGCGGTGGTGGCGTGTGGTGGAATGCCGAGAAGACCTATAAGAACTCGATCACCAACGGCCTCTATGTGCGGCTGGTGGCCTCGCTGCACAACCGGATCCCCGGTGACACCACCTGGTTGGCCAGGACCACCGAGTCCTGGAACTGGTTCGTCAACTCCGGGCTGATCAACAGCGATGGTCTGGTCAACGACGGCCTGACCGACAGCTGCCAGAACAACGGTCAGACAGTCTGGACCTACAACCAGGGCCTGGCCATCGGGGCCGGGGTCGAGGTGTACCGGGCCACCGGCGATCAGTCCGCGCTGACTGAGGCCGAGCGGCTGGCCGACGTCGGGACGACGTCGAGCACCTTGGTCAACAACGGAATTCTGACCGAGTCCTGCGACGCGTTGACCGCCAGCTGCGATGACAACCAGAAGCAGTTCAAGGGAATCTTCATGCGCTACCTGGGTGATCTCAACACGGTCGCCGGTGGCCGATACGACTCGTTCATCGACGCGCAGGTGACCGCCTTACAGAGCCTTGACGAGGATTCTGCCGGGGCCTACGGGGTGCGCTGGGACGGCCAGGGCGCTGCGGACTTCCCGAACAACCGGGACTGGCGGACCCAGGCCAGCGCCTTGGAGGCCCTGTTGTCCCAGACCGCGCAGCCGACCTGCCGCCGCTGATCCGTCCGAGCCGAGCATGATGGAGGCATGACCGGATACCCGCAATCGCTGCCGGCGAAGGACCACATCGAGCCGGCCCCGCGCCGGGTCCGTGGGGTGCTGGCGAACCGGACCGTGTTCGACACCGAATCGGCCGTCTACGTCTGGGAGTGGTCGCACTACCCGCAGTACTACATCCCGCTGGCCGACATCGACCCCGCCGTGCTCGTGGACGGACAACACAGCCAGCGGCTGCATCGCGGCACCGCGCGCACGTTCGGTCTGCAGGTCGGTGACGTCGATCGCCCCGGTGTGGTCAGGGTGTTCGGCGCTGATGCCCTGCCCGGGCTGCCGGGCATGGCGCGCTTCGACTGGGACGGTCTGGACGCCTGGTACGAGGAGGACGAGCAGATCTTCGTCCATCCGCGCGATCCGTACAGCCGGGTCGATGCGCTGCGCTCGAGCAAGCACGTTCGGGTCGAGCTGGACGGGGTGGTCCTGGCGGAATCGGCCGCACCGGTGCTGGTGTTCGAGACCGGACTGCCGACCAGGTACTACCTCAACCGGACCGAGGTCCACCTCGAGCACCTGATCCCGAGCGGCACCAGCTCGGCCTGTCCGTACAAGGGGAACACCAGCGGCTACTGGTCGGTCCGGCTCGGCGACGCGGTGCACGAGGACCTGGCCTGGGCCTACGACTTTCCGACCCGGCAGCTGTTGCCGATCGCTGGTTTGGTCTGCTTCTACAACGAGAAGGTCGACATCGTCGTGGACGGCCGGCCGCTCGAGCGGCCGCAGACGCACTTCAGCTAGTCCTCCTTGACCACCTGGTCGGCGCTCTTGTCATCGCGCAGGCCGCGCCAGGCCGGGTGCCGGAGTCGCAGCTCGTCGGTCCATTCGGAGAACGCGACCTCGCCGACCAGCTTCGGAGTGATCCAGCGAGCATCCTTGCCATCGGCGCGGGGTGGGGCCGGCGTGAAGGGGGTGGTCTTGCGTTCCAGCCGGCTGAGCCTCGGCAGCAGATCGTCCAGGATTCGTTGGGTGAAACCGGTACCGACCTTGCCGACGTAGGCCAGTCCGGCCTCGGTCGGCAGACCCAGCAACAGGGCACCGATGGTGCCAGAACGAGTGCCCTTACCCGGCGTCCAGCCGCCGATGACCACCTCCTGGGTGCGGAGGTTCTTGACCTTGACCCAGTCCTTGGTCCGTTTGCCCGGCCGGTAGAGCGAGGTGAGTCGCTTGGCCATCACACCTTCCAGCCCCAGCTCCTGGCTGGTCCGGACGGCCTGCTGCCCGGTGCCGTCGAAGGCGGCCGGGGTCTGCCAGGCCGGGCCGTCCAGGTTCAGCTTCAGCAGCCGCTTTCGCCTTTCCGAATAGGGCAGTTCCAGGAGCGAGTCGCCGTCGTGGTGCAGCAGATCGAAGGCCAGCAACACGACCGGCCGGGTCGCGGCCAACTTCTGGGCCGCCGCGGTCGAGCTGACGTGCATCCGGTCCTGCAGGCGGCCGAAATCCGGTCGGCCGTGGTCGTCGAAGCAGACGATCTCGGCGTCGAGAACGGCCTGGCTGGTGCCGAAGAGTTCACCGAGCGGGCGGATCTCGGGAAAGCTCACGGTGACGTCGCGATCATTGCGACTGTGCAGGGTCAGCCGGCCACCGTCGATCCGCACGATCGCCCGCATGCCGTCCCACTTCATCTCATAGGCCCAGAGCTCATCGTCCTTGGTGGGTGGCAACGTACCGAGGGTGGCCAGCATCGGTTGCAGATCCTTCGGCGCCGGCTGCCAATCCGGTCGGGCGGGTGCGTCCATACGGTGGATCATCCAGTTCTTACCGCCGGTGCGGAAGAGCACGAACCGGCCGTGTGACCGTTCACCGTCCAGCACCACCTTGACCTCGCGCTCGGTCCACTTCTCGGTCCGGTAGCTGCCGTGATCCCAGATCGTGACCGAGCCGGCGCCGTACTGGCCGTGCCCGATGGAGCCTTCGAAGCTTGCATATTCCAGCGGGTGGTCCTCGACGTGGACGGCCAGATGGTTGGTCTTCGGATCATCCGGCAGCCCCTTGGGCAAGGCCCACGACACCAGCACGCCGTCACGCTCGAGTCGGAAATCCCAGTGCAGGGCTCGAGCGTGATGCTCTTGGATGACGAACGAATCACCCTGTCCCGCAGCCGATTCCGCTCTCGAGCCGGGCATCGGTTCAGCGGTCCTGCCGGCATCTCGTTTGCGGCGGTACTCCGACAGCTCAGCCATAGGAGCAATTATCTCCCGCCGAGCACTACACCAGCTCGGGAACCGGGGCGGCCAGGTCGGGGGAGTTGTCCGGCTCGCCGGCCTTCACCAGCGCGACCCCGCAGATCACGAACAGCCCGCCGACCAGCTGGATCGGTTTCGGCAACTGTCCCAGCAGTAACCAGGCGAACAGGACCGCGAACAGCACCTCGGTCAGCCCGACGAAGGACGACAACCGGGCGCCCAGCCGGCGGGCCGCACCGATGCCGGCGGCGTAGGCCAGTGCTGCGGCCAGCAGCGAGAGCCCGAGTACCGGCACCAGCCAGCTCATTCGGTGGTGCAGCAGGACGACCGAACGAGTGCTCGCGTGTAACGGTGCCAGCCCCACCAGGCCGGCGATCAGCAAGCTCACGCCGCCGACGATCATGCCGGTCCAGGCCACCGCGACCGGCGGCAGTTCCGGGTCGATCTGAGCCGACAGGATGTAGTAGGCGGTGAGCCCGACCGCGGCGCCCAGACCCCAGAGCACGCCGACCAGGCTGAGGTTGCCCGGCTGGTTGAGGTTGAGCACCAACAGCAGGCCGACGATGGCCACCGCGACCCCGGCCAAGGTGATCGGGCCCGGCCGTTGACCGTGCCGGAGCCACATCCACAGCACCACCAGCAGCACGCCGGAGTATTCCAGCAACAGGGCCACGCCGACCGGCAGGTGCTGGACGGCGTTGAAGAAGCAGAGCTGGGCGACAGTGATGGCCAAGAGCCCGTAGGCAATCAGGAGGCGGGCGTTGGCCCGGACGAGATTCCACTTGCTCCGCAGGGCGAACAGCGCCGGACCGGCGAGGGCCACCGCAGCGATGAGAATGCGCACGGTGATCGCCGCGGCCGGCGACCAACCGGCGCCGAAGAGCGAATCGCCGAACGGACCGGACGTCCCGAACGACCCGGCCGAGAGCACGGCGAGGCCGAGGCCGAGGTGGGAGGTTCGCATATCATCGCTCCTGATCACAGGCGGCAGACGGTGCGGACGCGACGTCGGGTCCGTGCGGTCATGCTCAATCGTGTAATGAGTAAAGGTGCGTACGGTCATTACGTACAGGCAAACCGTAGCGAGAGTTCGAGTAAGGAGTCAAGGTGTTATTTGCTCATGACACCGAGGTCACCCTCGGCGCTATGTCGGCGTTGATCAACACTGCGAACACCGACCCGGACGGACTTCGCACGACCGCCGATCTGGTCGAGTTTGCCCAATCATGGCAATGGAGTCATGTCGGACGCCAGAGCGCGGACGACCTGGCCGCCGTTCGCGAACTACGGCCGATGGTGCGCCGGTTCTGGTCGCTGGACGAGGACGCCGCGGCCGGCCTGGTCAACCGGATGCTGGCCGAGGCCAATGCGCTGCCGCGACTGGTCAAACATGACGACTGGGAGTACCACCTGCACGCCATCCCGGACCAGTCGCCGCTGGCCGCGCGGATGGCCGTCGAGTTCGCGATGGGCATGGTCGACGTGGTCCGCACGCAGCAGCTGGACCGGTTGCGGGTGTGTGCCGCCGAGGACTGCCAGGACGTCTACGTCGACCTGTCGAAGAACTCGTCCCGCCGGTTCTGTTCCACCACCTGCGGCAATCGGGAGAACGTTGCTGCCTACCGAGCCCGGCAACGCTGATCAGCCGCGCTGGTGGTCGGGGCAGGCGGTTGCCGCCTACCGAGCCCGGCAACGCTGACCAGCCGAGCTGGTGGTCGGGGCAGGCAGTTGCCGCCTACCGAGCCCGGCAACGCTGACCAGCCGAGCTGGTGGTCGGGGCCGCACCCGAACACTGCTCGATTCGCTCAGTTCCCCCCTTTCGCTGCCGATCAGGACACGGTAGGAAGACGAATGTTCCAACCGCCGTAGCCATCGCGCGGATCGAGGAACACCAGCAGGAGGCCGCAGTGCGCGCAGCGTCAGGCACCCGGTCCAGGGCGGCGACGACCTGGTTACCATGCTTCGACTTCACGGCCCACAGCGGTGAGAGCGCGATCTTCGACCACCTGCGTTGCCTGGAGGCCCGCCTCTACTACAGCTTGAACGACCTGATCCCCGACGCAGCCGAGCTCGCGGCAGCAGCGCGGCGGATCGATCGCCGCGATCTCGAGGTGCAGGCCGAGCTCATCAGCCTAGACACCCGGACCCGGATGGGCGAGTCGGCGGCGGTCAAAGCCGGCCTGCTGGAGTTGCTGGCGCAGGTGCCGTTGGGCTCGGCCGTGTCCGGTCGGATCAAGATGGTGCTCAGCACGACGTCGGACCGGCTGGGGGAGCGCACCGAGGCTGCCCGCTGGATCCGCGAGGCGCTGGCCGGCTGGCCGGCCGGCGAGATGCCGTCCTGGCGGGCCCAGGCGTTGATGGTGTCCGCGCTCAACGGCATGTCCCGCACCAACGTCGACTACTCGCTGGTGCATCACGCGGTGGCGGAGGTGACCGAGCACGGCGACCCGTTCCTGCTGGCGGCCACCTTGGCCAACTTCGCCGAGGTGTCGGCCGAGTGTGGCGACCTGGCCGTGTCGGCCCAGTTCGCCGATGCCGCCAGCGCGATGCTGCGCCGGCACCCGGAGCTGACCGCGGTGCTCACGCTGGATTCGATCGGTCGTTCCCGGCTGGCCCTGGGGGAACTCACCGCAGCGCAGTACGCGTTGGAGAACGCCCTTTCCTTGGAAGAGGAATTGCATTGCAGTGACGTGCAAGGCGATCCGTGGCTGACCTACGCCGAGATCCTGCTGGCGCTCGGGGACGCCGACGCCGGCTGGGCCGTGCTGGAGGAACCGGCCCGCAAGAGCTGGGCCGCGCAATGTTCCTGGACCCGCAGCCGGGACCTGAAACTTCGGGCCGAGATCCTCGCCGCGCAGGGCCACTGGCGCGAGGCCTACCGCACGCTGGTGGAACACCTCGCCGAATACGAGGGATTGCGCTCGGTCGAAGGCGATCGGGCGGTGGCCGAGTTCAGTACGGTGCAACTGGCCGATGAGGAACGGCGCCGAGCGGCCGAGTTCGAACGGCTGGCGCTGACCGACTCGTTGACCGGATTACCCAATCGTCGTCGGGCGGAACGCTGGCTGGCCGAGCTGACCGATCACAGCGTGTCCCTGGCGATCATCGACCTAGATCACTTCAAACGGATCAACGACGACTTCTCCCACGACTCCGGCGACGAGGTGTTGCGCCGGATCGGGCAGGTGCTGACCGACTCGGTGACCGGACCGGATGTGTTGCTGGCCCGTCTCGGCGGCGAGGAGTTCGTCCAGTTGTGCCGGGGCGTTTCCCGAGCCGACGCGATCGAGCGGGCCGAGCAGTTGATGCTGGCGCTGCGAGGACTGCAGTTGGACGAGATCGCGCCCGGACTGCGGGTGACGGCGAGCATCGGGGTTGCCTTCGGTGATCCACTGGACGCGCCCAACCTCTTGCGAGCGGCCGACCGCTGCCTCTATGCCGCCAAGCGGGCTGGGCGCGACCAGATCGTCATCGCCGACTGATCAGCCGAGGTAACAGCGACCGTCGTGCTGGCGCGTGCGGCTACTCCGAGATGGACGGCAAGAGCGCGGAATCAGGCCGGCCGGCGCACCGGGCGCAGCAGGTTGTAGAGCTGGTCCTTGGGCGCCGGCTTCGCGAACAGGTACCCCTGCCCGGAAGGCACCCCGAGGGAGGCGACCAGGTCGCGCTGCTGCTCGGTCTCCACACCTTCGGCGACGCAGCCCAGACCGAGGTCGCTGGCCATGCCGGCGATGGCCCGGACGATGGCCAGGTCGCCACTGCTGTCGGCGATGCCGGACACGAAGGACCGATCGATCTTCAGATGGCTTACCGGGAAGGTACGCAGGTAGGCCAGCGAGGAATAGCCGGTGCCGAAGTCGTCCAGTGCGATCTGCACACCGCTGGCGCGCAGCGAGTTGAGTTGCTGCAGCGTTCGGGAATCTGCCTCCAACAAAGCTGATTCGGTCAGTTCCAGGGCCAGCGCGTGCTGCGGCAGGCCGGCGTCGGCCAGAGCCGCGTTGACCGTGCCGATCAGATCCGGCCGGCCGACCTGGCTGGCCGCGACGTTGACCGCCATGAACAGCTCGAGCCCGAGGCTGCGGCGTAGCTCGGCCAGTGTCTGACAGGCTTGCCGGAGTACCCAGCTGCCCATCGGCACGATCAGGCCGCTCTGCTCGGCGACCGAGATGAAGTGCTCGGGGGAGACCAGCGCGCCGGCCTCGTCGACCAACCGCACCAGGGCCTCGAAACCGTGGATCTGGCCGGTGCCCAGGTTGACGATCGGCTGGTAATGCACGATGAACCGGCCGTCGTCGAGGGCGTTGCGCAGTGCGGTCTCGGTCCGGCTTCGGGTGATCGACTGCTTGTGCAGGTCGGCGTCGTAGAACTCCAGCCGGTCCTTGCCCAGACGCTTGGCCCGATACATCGCGGTATCGGCCCGGTGCAGCAGGTCGGTCGGGTCGTCCAGGGGAATCTGGCCGTCGGCGATGCCGATGCTGGCGGTCACCCGGACCGGACCGGCCGCGGTGGGGATCGGCTCGTCGAGCGCCCTCGACACCCGCCGGGCCAGTTGGTCGGCATCGACACCGGTACACAGGACGACGAATTCGTCACCGCCGAGCCGGGCCACGGTGTCGGTCGGCCGGACGGTGACCCGCAGCCGGTGGGCGACCTCCATCAGCACCTCGTCGCCCACCTCGTGGCCACAGGTGTCGTTGATCAGCTTGAAGCCGTCCAGGTCCAGGAACAGCACTGAGCCGGAGCGGCGCCCGACCGCGTGCTGCTGTAGCAGGCGGTTGAGGTAGGACCGGTTGGCCAGGCCGGTCAGCGGATCCTCCTCGGCCTGCCGGCGCAGCGACTCCTCGGCGATCCGGCGGGCGGTGACGTCCTCGAGCTGGATGAGCAGGTTGCGCGGGCCGGAGTTCTCGCCGGCCATCCAGGTCAGGGTCACGACCGTTTCGACCAGGTGACCGGCGCTGTGCACCAGCCGCAGGCCGAAGACGTGCCGACCGTCGGAGGCGTTCAACGCGGCGGCGGCGGCCGGCTCGGTCAGGCCGGCGTCGTCCGGATGAACGATCTCGCTGACGAGTCGTCCGATCAGGTCGGCCTCGGGCAGCCCGACCAACTGGCACATCGCCTCGTTCACAGCGGTCAGGCGCTGGCTGCGGCCCAGGGACAGCGCCATCGCCAACGGCGAACCGGCGAAGATGGAACGGAATCGCAGCTCGCTCTCGGCCAGCAGCTCGCCGGCGATCTGGCGTTCGACCAGCCGGGTCGATTCGAGCGCGATCAGCCGTAGCAGGCTCAGGTCGTCAGCGTCGATGTCATCGTCGCCGACCAGGAACACCAGGGCGTAATGGATCTGGCCATCGACGGTCAGCGGTAGCACCACGGTGCCACCGATCCTCGTCTCCTCGGCCGAGAGCACCAGCAGTTCGGCGCCGGCCGCCGGGTCCAGCAGGCTCAGCGGCAGCTCCGACAACTGGACGGTCGGGGCGGCTGAGCCGGGTTCGGACCAGCTGGCGGTCAGCCCCCAGACACCGGCCGCGGTCCGGACCACGGCGGCCTGCGGCCAGCCGAAGTGCCGGCAGACCGAGGCGACGATGTCCTCGGCCGCGCTGTCCAGGTCGGTGGAATCGTTGGCCGCGCCGGCGACCGCATTGAGCAGGGTGAGCCGGCGGGCCGCGAGCACCGTTTCCGAGTGCGCCCGCTCCAGCTCGGCCCGGGTCCGTTCCTCCTCGGTCAGGTTCTGCACCATCGACACCCACCAGCGCGGCTCGCCGTGGCTGTCGCGCAGCACCGAACTGGTCACGCGCACCGGTACCTCGTGACCGTCGGCGTGCAGGAACCGCCGGATGTCGGTCACCGCGTCGGCCCCGGCCAGCAGGGCGTGGGAGTCCCGGACGATCCGTTCCATCTCTGACGGGCTGGCGTACTCGGCGATCATCCGGCCGACCATGTCCTCGGGCCGGTAACCGAGCATCGAGGCCAGTGCCTCGTTGACCGCCGTCACGCCCCCGGCCCGCTCGGAGAAGATCTGGCCGATCGGTGCGTGTTGGAACACCGCTCGGAATCGTGCCTCGGTCTCGGTGTAGGCGGTCTCGGACTGCCGCAGCTCGGTGATGTCGGTCGAGATTCCGCCGATCGCATAAGGGCGACCGGTCGGATCGAGCAGCGCGAACCGGTGTGACACGAATTCCCGCATGGTGCCGTCGGCCAGGGGTGCGCGCTCGTGGCTGGTCCGCGCGATGCCGTCAGCCAGGACCAGCTCGTCGTTGGCCCGGTGCGAGTCGGCCACCTCGGCCGGGAACAGGTCGTAGCCGGTCAGGCCGACGATGTCGGCGGCCGGGCGACCGATCAACTCTTCGAAGGCCGGGTTCACCATCAGGAACCGGCCTTCCCGGGCATCCCGGACGTACATCACCCCGCCGGCGTGGCGCAGCAACCCGTCCAGGTATTGCAGCGAGGTGCCGGGCATCGGACTGGGGACAGCCGAATCCCGCGCCACGGTCACCCGGTCTCCTCGTCTCGCTGAGTTAAGGTTAAAGCACCATCTGGACGGACCGTCCCTGCGGACGGCTCGGTTATCCATCGGCCACATCGCCGCTTCCCTGAGCCGAAGTCGAGCCGCACGCGGCCGCCGGATCTGGGCATTTCTTCGGCGGCAGGACGACTCGAACGGTGCCTGCAGGATACAGTTGCAGTACCTAAACAAAGGAAACCGACGACAGGTCAACGATGACTCGTCCTGCCCCGGGGGAGCCGGTCGAACAGCGATTGCTGGCGACTGCTCGACGACGTAGCAACCTGCTGGCCGAGGTCAGCAGCGCGATGGCTGGATCGCTGAACATCCGGCGTTCCGTGCTGCGTCTGTTGGACATACTGCAGGCCGATTTTGCCGACTGGGCCCTGCTCGGGTTGCTGGACTCGACCGCATCCCGGCTCGATCTCTACGGCGGCAACGATCCGAAGTTCCGCACCGACGTCGGCCTCGGCCAGCTCGGCGACTACCCGGCCCTGCAGACGATGATGATCACCGGCGAGACCGAGCTGCTGCACGTCGCGCTGGCCGCCGACGACCTGGTCGGGCTGGAACCGGACGGGCTCGACCAGTTGATCCCGGACCGGGGCCTGCGGGCCGAGGCCAAGCAACTGCGCCCCGCCGATGCGCTCGGTCTGGCCTTGCTGACCCGGGGCACGGTGATCGGGTTCCTGGTCTTGTTGCGCAGCGACGGCCGTGGTTTCACCGTCCGCGACGTCTCAGCGGCTGAAGAGGTGGCCCGCCGGGCGGCCCTGTCGCTGGATTCGGCCCGGATCTATCGGGCCCGGATGGAACTGACCGGAGCCCTGCAGAACGCCCTGCGCCCGCCCGAGCTGCCCAGCACGCCCGGTCTGCGGGTGGCCGCGACCTACCGGGCGGCCGCTGAACATCTCGACATCGGCGGGGACTTCTACGATGCCTTCGGCACCGAGACCGACCTCTCCCTGGTCTGTGGCTCGGTCCGCGGACCGGGTATCACGGCGGCTCCGGCGGCCATCCAGATCCGGCAGAGCGTGCGTACCGCGGCCCGCTTCTCCCGGCGGCCGGACTCGGTGCTGGGGGCGACGGCCGACGCCCTGCACCTGGAGGTACCCGACGTCGAGGTCAGCCTGTGCTACGCCCGCGTGCAGCTGTCTCCCGGTGGCGGTCACGCCGAGGTCGACATCGGCCGCAGTGGTGTGATTTCCCCTGTCCTCATCGGAGTGAACGGGACTGCCGAGTTGGTCGACTTTCCCGACATCGGGGTCTCGGCCTACGCCCGGATCGAGGTGGAACGCGGTGACATGCTGCTGCTGCTCACCGAAGGCATCACCGACAGCGTCGGCCCGTCCGGCCGCTACGGCACCGACCGGGTGCTCGACCTGGCCGCTCGCTACGCCGGCACCAGCGCACTGATCCTGGCCGAGGCGATCGAACAGGACGTGGTCGACTTCCTGGACGGCCGCCCGCACGACGACCTGATGGCCCTGGTCGTCGAGTGCGGTCCGTGACCACGACCGATCTGCCCGGAGTCGCGGAATTCGCTGATGCGGTAACGGCATTGGACACTGCCGCCGGACGCGCCGTGATCGGCGAGCTGATGGCGGCGGGCGCCGATCCGGTGTCCCTGATCGATCACGTCATCGTGCCTTCCCAGCATCAGGTCGGGCTGCGCTGGCAACGGGGCGAGTGGACGGTGGCCCAGCAGCATGCTGCGACCGAGGTGGCGCTGGCCGGTGCGGCCGAGATCGAACGTCGACTGCAACCGAGCCCGCGACGCAACGGACACGTGGTGCTGGCCTGCGCCGAGCGGGAATGGCACGGGCTGACCATCCGGCTGATCAGCCTGGCCCTGCGCGCTTCGGGATGGGACACCACCGTGCTCGGCGCCGGCATCGCGCCGTTGCGCCTGGCCCGGTCCTTGCACGAGCTCGGACCGGACGCCACCGCGGTCAGCTGTTCGGTGCTGTCCGGGTTACCCGCCAGCCGGCGTTTCATCGAGGCCTCGGCCGCGGCCGGGGTGCCGACGCTGGCCGGGGGCGCCGCCTTCGGATCGGACGCCCGGCGGGCCGATGCCCTCGGCGCGACCGCCTGGGCATCCTCGGCCCGGGGGGCGACCCATGCCCTGTCCGGGCTGCCGTTGATCGCGCCCCCGGTGACGCCGTTGCCCCGGGCCGTGCAGACCGAGCTGGTCGCCCTGCACGGCCAGCAGCTGAGCCTGCAGACCGAGGTCGCGGCTCGCTGGCATCCGCTCGGACCGGCGCGCCCGGACAGCCCGGCCGAGGTCGTGCTGGATTGTGTCGATCAGGCAGTGCACGCGGTCGTCGCCGGGCTGCTCACCGAGGACGGTTCCGTGCTGACCGAGACCCGGGCCTGGGTCTTCGAGGTGCTCAAGGCCCGCGGTGACACCGCCGCCGCCGAGCATGCCGCCGAGCTGGGGGAGCGGCTGGCCCAGCTGATCCGGGAATACCCACTGGCGGTCGAGCTGCTCACGGCCAACTGGTAGCCCGGTCCGGACAGCCGAACGCGCCCGGACACCGAGGTCGGCATCCGAGCGCGTTCGCCCCTATCGGATCAGCGGAATCAGCGAGCGTCCACCAGCACCGGAGCGGCCGGTGCCGTTGCCGGCTCATTCCGTCGGACCCGGCTCAAGCGCCCCGGCCACCAGGCGAAGCGGCCCAGCAGGACCAGGGCCGAGGGCAGCAACACCGTCCGGACCACCACGGCGTCGATCAGTACCGCCGCGGCCAGACCGACTCCGAGCTCCTTCATCTCGATCATGTGCAGCGCGGCGAAGATCGAGAACACCGACACCATGACGATGGCGGCGCTGGTGATCGTGCCGGCCGATGACACCACGCCGGCCCGCACCGCGTCCCGGGGCGAGAGTCCGGCCTGGGCGGCTTCCCGGACCCGGCTCAGCAGGAAGATGTGGTAATCCATCGACAGGCCGAACAGCACGGCGAAGGTGAACAGTGGAATCCAGTTGATGATCGCACCGGTCGACTGGAATCCCAGCAGATTCTCGAACAGCGAGTGCTGGAACACCAGTACCAGGACACCGAACGCGGCCCCGGCCGAGAGCAGGTTCATGAACGCCGTCAGCAGCGCGAGCACGATCGACCGCATGGTCACGACCATGATCAGCATGGTCAGACCGACCACGAACAGCACGACCCAGGGCAGCCGGTCGGACAGGTGCTGGTCGTAGTCGGAGTTCTGCGCGACCTCACCACCGACCAACCAGTTCGCCTGCGGTGCCTGCGACCTCAGCTCCGGAACCAGGTGGTTGCGCAGGAACGTCACCCCGTCCTTGGCCTGCCGCGATTCGGCGTCGTAGGGCACATCCAGGCGGATCAGGTGCACCGTCCGATCCTGCGAGGTGGTGATGGGCAGGGACTGCTCGAGCGAGAACAGCGTGTTGTTGGCGAGCTTCTCGGCCACGCTGCGCAGCGCCTGCTCGATCTGTGGGGCCTGCGCCGCGGTTCCGACCACGACCAGCTGGTCGTCGACCTGGCTGCCGGGGAAGGCATGCTCCATCCGCTGCATGGTGCCGACGACCTGGATCGACTTGGGCAACGACGCCGCGCTGTCGGAGTGCAGCCTCAGGCTCAGCGCCGGCAGGGCGAGCAGCACCAACGCGCCGACGGCGATCACGAACGTTCGTCCGGGACGGTTCAGCGACGGCCGCAATAGTGCCGGCCACACCTTCGGGGTCCGGGTCTGGGCGGTGAGTCGCCACAGCAACGGCACCCGTGGCCGGTCGATGGCCCGTCCCAGCTTGCTGAGCAGGGCCGGCAGCACGGTCAGCGAACCGAGCACCGCGATCGCCACCACCATGATCGAACCGGTGGCCAGGGAGGTGAATACGGCGTCGTTGGCCAGGTACAGCCCGACCATCGAGATGAGCACGGCCATACCCGAGACCACGACCGAATGTCCCGAGGTTTCAGCGGCAATCTCGATCGCGTGGTGCTTGTCAACGCCGCGCCCCTGCTCCTCGCGCATCCGCTTGACGTAGAAGAGCGAATAGTCGACGCCCACCGCCATGCCGATCAACAGGATCATCGAGGACGTCGAACCGGAATCAGGCAGGAACTGCGAGGCGATCACCGACAGGCCACTGGCCGCCCCGACCGCCGACAACGCCAGCAGCACCGGAACTCCGGCTGCCACGATGGCGCCGAACGCGATCAGCAGGATGATCAGGGTCACCGGCAGACTGATCAGGGCGGCACTGGACAGGTCCTTGCCCACCAGCTCGTTGATCTGCTTGTTCGACGACGCGCTGCCGGCCTCCTCCACCTTCAGCGCCGGGAAGTCGCGCTGCACGGCGGCGGTGGTGTCGAGCAACGGCTGGACGTGGTCGGACGCCGAGTCCGGGTCACCGCGCATGGTTACCGCGACCAGGATCGCCTGATCGCGGGTGGAGCGGACCGGTCCGGCGACCGAGGCCACCTCAGGCAGGGCCTTCATCTTCTGGGTCAACTCGATCGCAGCCTGCTGGCCGGTGGCTCGGTCGGCGCCGCTGATCAGCACGTTCTCCACCACCGGATCGGTCAGGCCGGCCTCGTGCACCGCGACCTGGGCCTGATGCGATTGGCCGACGGTGGTGTCTCGGTCGTTGACCTGCTTCAGGGAGAACGCTTGGCCGGCACCGATGCAGACCACTACGAACAGCAGCCAGATTCCGATCGCCCGCCAGGGATGATCGGCGCTCCACCGTGCCGCTCGCACCGTCATGGGCCGCCGCTCGGCCCGGATTCGATTCGTCTGGGATGACATCTGTAACTCCTCGGGTTTGCCGTTGTCCGACAGGGGTTTCGTGATCGAGATCAACCTTCGCGGGTGCGGCCGGACAGGGCAGGAGTTCCACCACCCCAACCAGAAGTGGTGCTAGTACCACCATCCCGGTTGGATCCGTCGGCCAGAATGGAACGGTGGCGATGACCGGAGTGCTCAGCGACCGTGGGTCGGCGTGGCTTAGCGCGCTCGGGTTGACCGCCCTGTCAGCCCTCGGGCTGGCGCTGTTCTGCGTCGTCGTGCCGTCCATCGGCGTCGTCGTGGTGACCGTCGGCATCCCGTTGCTGGCCCTGTGCGTCCCGTTGCTGCGCCGGCTGGCCGACTTCCACCGGGGCTGGGCCGCTCGGCTGCTGGGCAGCGAGATCCCGTCGCCCTATCTACCGGCCGCACCGGCGAACATGGTCATCACGCTGGCCCGACGGGCGCGCGATCCGGCGTCGTGGCGTGACCTGGCCTGGCTGCTCTACAACAGCACGGTCGGGCTGGGCCTCTACATCGCCTCGATCGTCTACGGGCTGTTCGCCCTGGTGCTGTGGTGGCTGCCGCCGTACCTGCTGCTGCGGATCAACGCCAAGGTCGCCCGCAACCTGCTCTCGCCCAGTCGTAGCTGGTATCTCAGCGAGCGGGTGGCGGTGCTGTCGGAGTCCCGGGCCGACGTGGTGGACGTGTCGGCGGCCGAGATCCGACGGATCGAGCGGGACCTGCACGACGGCGCGCAGGCCAAGCTGGTCGCGCTCGGTATCAACCTGGGGTTGGCCGAGCAGCTTCTTGCCCGGGACCCGGAGCAGGCTCGGCAACTGCTGGCCGATGCCCGCGCGACCTCGAGCTCGGCCCTGACCGAGCTGCGCGATCTGGTTCGGGGCATCCATCCGCCGGTGCTGGCCGATCGCGGTCTGGTCGGCGCGGTCCAGGCGCTGGCGTTGACCACGCCCATCCCGGTCGTGGTCGATGGCCGGGTGGAGCGGCGGTTGCCGGCGCCGGTGGAATCCGCCGGCTACTTCGCGGTGGCCGAGGTACTGACCAACGTGGTCAAGCACGCCCGGGCCGAACGAGTGCTGATTCTCCTGGTATTACAGGACGATGTGCTGCACCTGCGGGTGCAGGACGACGGCGTCGGCGGCGCCCGGACCACGGCCGGCGGTGGCCTGTCCGGCATCGAGCGCCGGCTGGCGGCCTTCGACGGCTCGCTCCGCGTCGACAGCCCGGCCGGCGGACCGACCGTGGTGACCATGCATCTGCCATGTGCCAGCGTTGTGCTGAGCAACGCCGAGCCACCGGCGTTGACCGACTGAGGTGGCCGGACTCCAGCCGAGCCGACAGAACTACTGCTAGGCCGGCAGCGGCTTGCCGCCGAGATCGGCTCGGCGGAACGTGGCCAGCGCGTGCCGAGCGTGTGCGGCTCCGGCCGGATCGGTGGCCCAGGACCATTGCCCGGTCAGCATGATCTCGATCAGGTCAGCGTCCAGGCCCTGGTGGTAGCTGTTCTCGCAACCATTGCACAGGCACCAGAACGTCGGCAGCGTGTAGCCGGAACCGTCGAGCCGGTACTGCACCTGGTTCGGGTCGAGCGGGTGGATCCACCTCGGCGGGTGGACGCCGCACAGCGCGCAACTCTGGTCGTGCGAACGTGTCGGCAGGCCGTCGTGCCAGCGAACCCCGTCGATGATCTCGTCGTCCATGGCTGCCCTCTCCTCGGCCACCATCTTGCCTCATCGGCGTTGACCTAGACTGTCCGCGTGCGTGTGGTCCTGGCCGAAGACAACGCCCTGCTGGCCGACGGCCTGACCCGGCTGCTGAACGCCTATTCCCACACCGTGGTGGCGGCGGTCGACAACGGGCCGTCCCTGCTGAAGGCACTGGCCGAGCATCAGCCCGACATCGCGATCGTCGATGTGCGGATGCCGCCGACGTTCACCGACGAGGGTGTCCGCGCGGTGGTCGAGGCGCGCCGGCAACGCCCCGACCTGCCGGTGCTGATCCTGTCCCAATACGTCGAGCGGCTGTACGCGCGGGAGTTGCTGGCCGATCGCAACGGCGGAGTCGGCTACCTGCTCAAGGACCGGGTGTCGAACGTGACCAGCTTCGTCGACGCGCTGGACCAGGTTGCAGCTGGTGGCACGGTACTCGATCCCGAAGTGGTTTCGGCTTTGTTGTCCAAGCAATCCGGCCTCGGTGCCCTGACCGATCGCGAGCGTGAGGTGCTGGCCGAGATGGCCGAGGGCCGGTCCAACGCCGCCATCGGCGGCCGGCTGTTCATCACCGAGAAGGCGGTCGCCAAACACATCAACAGCATCTTCGGCAAGCTGAACCTGCCGGTCTCCGAGGACGCCAACCGGCGGGTGCTGGCCGTGCTGGCCTTCCTCGAACTCTGACCCCGCTCGCCCCGGTGCCGGCCCGAGCGCACCCCTGGTGCGGTCAGAGCTTGGGCAGCGGACGTTCGTAGAGCCAGGCGTTGAACAACCCGGCCAGCGAATGGTCCCGGAACCGCTGGGCATGGGCCAGAAACTGGTCGGTGTTCACCGTGCCGTGCCGATGGGTGGCTGTCCAGGACCGCAGCAAGTCGAAGAACAGCTCGTCATCGAGGACGCTACGTAGTGCGTGCAAGGTCAACGCGCCCCGCTTGTACACCCGGTCGTCGAACATCAACCGGGCGCCAGGGGCGGCGATGGCGATGTCCTGGGGCTCGGCGCGGAGCCGCTTCCAGTGCTGTTGCGCCAGCTGGTGGGCGGTCTGACCGCCGGAGGCCTCCGACCACAACCATTCGGCGTAGCAGGCGAATCCCTCGTTCAGCCAGATGTGCTGCCAGCTGTCGATGGTGACGCTGTTACCGAACCACTGGTGGGCCAGTTCGTGGGCGATCAGCCGCTCCGAGCCTCGTCGGCCGTCCACGTGGTTGCGTCCGAAGATCGAGACACCCTGTGCTTCCAGGGGAATCTCCAACTCGTCGTCGGTCACGACGACGGTGTAGGACGGGTGCGGGTACGGGCCGAACAGCCGGCTGAAGGTGGTCAGCATGGCCGGTTGCCGGCCGAAGTCGTGATCGAAGGAGCTTTGCAGGTCCGCGGGCAGCACTCCGGTCGAGGGCACCGGGCCGGAATCGGCGAACTGGCTGCGTACGTACTGGCCGATCTGCACGGTAGCCAGATAGGTAGCCATCGGGTCGGGCTGGTCGTACACCCAGCGGGTCTGGCTGGCCCGCACCGTGCTGGCGGCCAGCGTGCCGTTCGACACGACGGTATAAGGGGAATCCGTGGTCAAGGTCAGGTGGAAGCTGGCCTTGTTGGCCGGATGGTCGTTGCACGGGAACCAGGTCGCGGCCCCGCTGGGCTGACCGGCCACCAGGACTCCGTCGGTCAGTTCCTCCCAGCCGATGTCGCCCCAGAGGCTGTCCCGCGGGGCCGGGTTGCCCTCATAGCGGACATCGATCGACATGCTCGACCGAACCGGAATCTCCTTGTCCAACCAGATGAAAAGCTTGTCCTCGCGAGTGCTGAAGCGCTTGACCCGGCGCCCGTTGACGCTGACCTTGCCGACCTGCAGCCCGACCAGGTCGAGGCTGAACCGGGTCAGCGGTTGCAGGGCTACCGCCGAGAGCAACGCCTTGCCGGCCAGTCGATTGCTGCTCATCCGGTAGGTCAGGTCGAGCTCGTAACGGGTCACCACGTAGCCGCCGTTGCCCGACCTGGGCAGGTACGGATCGTCGGCGCTGGTCGCCCCGGTCGTCCGGTCGGAGTCCGGCTTCACGCAGCGTCCTCGTCCGACGTCGCCGGGGCCACCCAGGGGGCGATCGGGTTGCCGATCCAGCGGGATCCGGCCGGCACGAACTCACCGCGCATGACCAGCGATACCGGGCCGACGCTGGCACCGGCACCCAGCGAGGCGGCGGGGAGTACGACGCCGTGCGGTCCCATGCTGGCTCCGTCGTCGAGCACCACCGCATCCATACGCAAGATTCGATCATGGAACAGGTGGGTCTGAAGCACGCACCCTCGGTTCACCGTGACGCCGTCGCCGAGCCGGACCAGGTCGGCCTCGGGCAGCCAGTAGGACTCGAGCCAGACGCCCCGGCCGATGGTGGCCCCCATCGAACGCAGCCACAGGTTGAGCACGCTGGTGCCGGTGGCCGCCCGGGCGAACCAGGGCGCGGCCAGCATCTCGACGAAGGTGTCGACCACCTCGTTGCGCCAGACGAACGAACTCCACAACGGGTATTCGACCGCGCGGGTCCGTCCGATGATCAGCCACTTGGCCGCGGTGGTGATCGTCCCCGCGGCCGCGCCGGCCACCAGCAGGACGACACCGGACGCCAGGCCGGCGATCGGATAGTCGGCCTGGCTGATCAGGGTCTCCAGGGTCAGCAGCACCCCGGCCGCCAGCGCGACCGTACACATGGTTGGGATGACCCGGCACAGCTCGACCAGCGCCCGGGCGACTTTGAGCTTGCGGGGAGGGGTGAAAGTCCGTTGTTCGGTCTCCTGAGCCTGGGCGGACCGGCGCAGCTGGACCGGCGGGCTGCCCAGCCACGAGGTGCCCTTCTTGGCCTTGGCCGGGGCGGCTGACAGCACCGCGACCAAGCCGTTCTTCGGCACCCGATGACCAGGGGCGGCCGTGCCGGAGTTGCCCAGGAAGGCGCGCTTGCCGACCTTGGCCGCCTCGATGAACAGCCAGCCACCGCCGAGTTCGTAGGAGGCGATCATGGTGTCGTCGGCCAGGAACGCCCCGTCGCCGACCTCGGTCATCCGCGGCAGCAGCAGTACCGTCGATGCCTCGACGCCCTTGCCGATCTTGGCTCCGAGGGCTCGTAGCCAGACCGGGGTGAACAGCGAGGAGTAGATCGGGAACAGCAGCGATCGGGCACTGTCCAGCAGGCGCTCGGTCGCCCAGACCTGCCAGCCGATCCGACCCCGGACCGGGTGATAGCCCTCGCGCAGGCCGAGTCCGAGCAACCGCACGATGATCACGATCACCAGGGCGAAGACCAGCAGCCAGAGCACCGTGACGACCGGAACCATCACGAACATCCGGATTGCCGCGGCGCCGATCGAGTCCGCCGCGGAAAGGTAGGCCGCCGCGATCACCAGGCCGGGTAGGGCGGCCAGCAACGGCAGGGCGGAAAAGAGCGCCGACGTACCGCCGTAGGCCGCGACCCAGAGCGGTCGCCGGGGCGGCCGTTCAGCCGGCCAGCGGCGTCTGGCCCGGCCGGTGGCCACCGCCGGTGAACCGGCCCACAACTGCCCGTCGGCGACGGTGCCTCCGACCCAGGATCCGGCGGCCACCTCGGCTTGTCTGCCGATCCGGCTGCCGGGCGCGCAGGTGCTTCGGGAGCGGACCACCGCGTCGGCCCCGATCTCGATCAGGCCCAGGTGCAGTTCGTCGCCGTCCAGCCAGTAGCCGGACAGGTCGACCTCCGGCTCGACCGAGGCCCCCCGGCCCATGCGCAGCATGCCGGTGATCGGAGGCAGCGTGTGCAGCGTGACCTGCTTGCCGATCTTGGCGCCCAAGGCCCGGGCGTAGTAACCGATCCACGGCGCGCCGGCCAGGTTGGCGGCATCGACGGCCTCGGCCAGGCGTTCGGCCGACCACAGCCTCAGATGGACGCTGCCGCCACGGGGATAGATCCCAGGCTCGACCCCCCGCAGCAGCAGCCGGGCCCCGGTCGCGGCAATGGCCATCCGGCCGGCCGGGCTGATGAACAGCAGGAACCCGGCCAGCACCCACCACCACGACACCGTCGGGGCCCAGTCCAGGCGGTAGCGGTGGCTGAGCAAGTTGTTGGCCACCGCGAGCATGGTCAGCCAGCGCAATCCGGCCAGGGTGTTGACCGCCAGGGTCACGAGCAGCTGAACCGTCTGCGCCGTGGCCGACACCGGCCTGACCGTGCGGTGCGCGGTTGCGGCCGACGGGGTCAGGGCATCCAGCCGGGCGGCCAAGGCGGACAGCTTCGGATTGCCGTACACATCGGCCACGGTTGCCGACGGAAAGCGGGTGCGCAGCATTGACACCAGTTGAGCCGCCGACAGGCTGCCGCCGCCGTGGGCGAAGAAGTCGTCATCGGCTCCGCTGATCTGGGCGCCGAGGATGTCGGCCCAGAGTTCGGCCAGCCAGGCCCCGGTGCCGTTGAGCCCGCTGTTGCCGGCCGAAACACCGGCCAGTGGCCAGGGCAGGGCGGCCCGATCGACCTTGCCCGAGGTGCGGGTCGGCAGTTCCGGCACCACGGCCAGCATCGGTACCAGGGCGGCCGGCAGCACCGTTCGTAGCTGATCGACCAGCCCGGCCAGATCTGGTTCGGTGCCCGTCTTGAGCGCGAGGTAACCGACCAGGACCTGGTTGCCGGCCTTGGTCCGGCGCACGGCCGCGGCCGCCCCAGACACGCCGGGCAACGCCTGCAGCGCCGCGTCCACCTCACCGAGCTCGATCCGCCGGCCACCGAGCTTGACCTGTTCGTCCGAGCGGCCGGCGAAGAGCAGCCCGGTGCCGTCGAAGCTGACCAGGTCCCCGCTGCGATAAGCCCGTTCCCAGCCGAGCGAGGGCAGCGGCGCGAACTTCTCCGCATCCTTGACCGGATCGAGGTAGCGGGCCAGGCCGACCCCGCCGATGATCAGCTCGCCGGTCTGCCCCGCCGGCACCGGATTGCCTGCGCCGTCGACCACGGCCAGGTCCCAGCCGTCCAGCGGCAACCCGATCCGGACCGGTTCGTCCTCGACCAACCGGCTGGCGCAGGCCACCACGGTGGCTTCGGTCGGACCGTAGGTGTTCCACACCTCCCGGTCATCGGCCGTCAACCGATCGGCCAGTTCCGGTGGACAGGCCTCGCCACCGAGGATGATCAGCCTTACCCCGTCGAGGGAATCGGCCTGCCACAGCGAGGCCAGCGTAGGCACGGTGCTGACCACGGTGATGCGTTGCTCGACCAGGAACGGGCCCAGATCCACGCCACTGCGGACCAATGCGCGTGGTGCCGGTACCAGGCAGGCACCGTTACGCCAGGCCAGCCACATCTCCTCACACGAGGCGTCGAAGGCGACCGAAAGGCCGGCCAGTACCCGGTCGCCGGGCCCGATCGGCTTGTCGGCCAGGAACAAACGGGCCTCGGCGTCGACGAAGACGGCCGCGCTGCGATGGCTGACCGCCACTCCCTTGGGCAGGCCGGTGGAACCCGAGGTGAAGATGATCCAGGCATCGTGGGTCGGCGATGGGCGCTCGGCCGACATCGGGTTTGTCGTGCTGGCGGCGGGCAGATCGCCACTGAGCACCCGGCGGACCTGGGCCTGCCCGAAGACCAGTTCGGCGCGTTCGTCCGGATCGTCGGCGTCGACCGGCACGTAGGCGGCCCCAGCGCGCAGCACGGCCAGGATGGCCACGTACAGGTCGAGGCTTCCGGAGCTGATCCGGATACCGACCCGATCACCCGGCCGGATGCCGGTGCCGGCGAGCCGGCCGGCGACCAACTCCACCCGATCCGACAACTGCTGGTAGGTCAGGGATTCGATGCCGTTGTCGATGGCATCGGCGTCGGGATGCTGTTGGACCGTCGCCTGCAGGATGTCGACCAGCGTGCGCGGTGCGGTGGCGTCGGCCGCGCGGAGCAGGACGTCGGTCATGGCCGCATCGTACTGACCCCAGATGAACGGGGAGCGCGGCGTGATTTCATCAGTCTAACTGATCAGTTAGACTGATGAACATGTCGGACGAGATCGATGTCATCGCCGAAGCGCTGCGGGTCAATGTCGGGTTGCTGGTGCGACGGCTACGCCAGGGTGATCCCGACGATCTGAGCCCGGGCGCTCGATCGGCGTTGGCCAAGCTGGACCGGGGTGGGCCGGCCACCTCGGCCGCACTGGCCCGGCAGGAGCAGATCAGCCCGCAATCGATGGGCGCGATCCTGTCCATGCTGGAATCCCGTTCCCTGATCGAGCGAAACCGCGATCCGCAGGACGGCCGGCGGATGCTGGTGGCGATCACCAAGCTCGGTCGGCAACGGCTCAAGGACAAGCGCGACGCGCGGACCGAACAACTCGCGGCAGCCCTGTCCGCCGGGTTCAGCCCGGCCGAGTTGAAGAAACTGCACGCAGCCGTGCCGCTGCTGGAGCGGCTGGCCGGTCAACTATGACCTTGGCCCTCGATGCCCCACCGACCGGGAACTACAAGTGGGTGGCGTTGGCCAACACCACGGCCGCGGTGTTCATGTCGACGCTGGACGGTTCCATCGTCCTGATCGCGCTGCCGGCCATCTTTCGTGGCATCCACCTGGACCCGCTGGCCCCGGGCAACGTGGGCTACCTGCTTTGGATGATCATGGGGTACCGCCTGGTCCAGGCAGTGCTGGTGGTGACGGTCGGACGGCTCGGTGACCTGTTCGGGCGGGTCCGGATGTACAACGCCGGTTTCGCCGTGTTCACCCTGGCCTCGATCCTGCTTTCCTTCGACCCGTTCGACTCGACCGGCGGGGCCTCCTGGCTGATCGGCTGGCGGGTGCTGCAGGCCCTGGGCGGCTCGATGCTGACCGCCAACTCCGCGGCGATCCTGACCGATGCCTTTCCGGCCGACCGACGTGGCTTCGCCCTCGGTATCAACCAGGTCGCCGGCCTGGCCGGTCAGTTCATCGGTCTGGCCGCCGGCGGGCTGCTGGCGGTCTGGGACTGGCGCGCGGTGTTCTGGGTCAACGTGCCGGTCGGGGTGTTCGGGACGTTCTGGGCCTATACCCGACTGCGTGAGACCCGGCGGCGGCCGGCCGGCAGGTTGCGACTGGACTGGTCGGGAAACCTCTGTTTCGCAGTCGGTCTCGGGGCAATCCTGATCGGAATCACGAATGGTCTGCATCCCTATCGCGATCACACGATGGGGTGGGCCAACCCATCGGTGTTCGGGCTGCTGATCGGGGGCGTGGCGTTGCTGATCGCGTTCGTCCTGATCGAGAACCGGGTCGCTGAACCGATGTTCCAGTTGCAACTGTTCCGGATCCGGGCGTTCACCACCGGAAACCTGGCCGGCCTGGCGGCAGCGATCGCCCGCGGTGGCCTGCAGTTCGTGCTGATCATCTGGTTGCAGGGCATCTGGTTGCCGCTGCACGGCTACGACTATGCCGACACCCCACTGTGGGCCGGCATCCTGTTGCTACCGCTCTCGGTCGGCTTCCTGGTGTCAGGACCAGCGGCGGGATACCTGTCCGATCGGTTCGGGGCAAGGGGTCTGGCCACCGGCGGGATGGGACTGTTCGCGGCCAGCTTCATCGGGCTGATGCTGCTGCCGATCGACTTTCCCTATTGGATGTTTGCGGTTCTGATCACCCTGAACGGCATCGGAACCGGGATGTTCAGCTCACCGAACTCGGCCTCGATCATGAGCAGCGTGCCGTCCTCGCAACGAGGTTCGGCCTCGGGCATGCGCTCGACCTTTCAGAACTCCGGCACCAGTTTATCGATCGGCGTGTTCTTCTCACTCATGATCGCCGGGCTGGCCGGTAGCCTCTCGCACACCTTGACCTCCGGTCTGCAGCAATACGGGGTGCCGTCCGCGGTGGCCGGTCAGGTCGGTTCGTTGCCGCCGGTGTCGTCACTTTTTGCCGCCATCCTCGGGGTGAACCCGATTCAACACCTGTTGGAGCCGTCCGGGGTTGTCGGCACCCTGTCGACCGGGCAGCAGCAGACCCTGACCGGGCGGACGTTCTTCCCGCAGCTGATTTCGGCCCCGTTCCATCAGGGTCTGATCGTGGTGTTCGCCGCCGCCGCCGTGCTCGGCGCGTTCGCCGCGTACGTCTCCTGGCAGCGCGGTCCGCGTACCGGCCCAGCTACCGAACTGTAGGGAAATCCAATTAACGAACAAGGAGAATCCGCATGACCGTGTCCGTCCTTGACCCGCACTGCGCGCTGATCGTGGTCGATCTGCAGCAGGGCATCGCCTCCGTTCCCACCGTGCATCCGATGGCTGAGGTGATCGCCCGGTCGGCCGAGCTGGCCGCCGCGTTCCGCCGACGCGGGCTGCCGGTTGTGCTGGTGAACGCGATCGGGGGCGCGCCGGGCCGGTCCGAGGCGGGGTCCTCCCGGCCCGCTGGTTTCGTGCCGCCACCGGGCTGGGCCGACATCGTCTCCGACCTCGACCCGCAGGAGAGCGACCTGCGGGTCAGCAAGAAGACCTGGGGCGCGTTCCACCAGACCGAGCTGGACGAACTGCTCCGCGCCCGGGGCGTGACCCAGGTCGTGGTGACCGGGGTGGCGACCACAGCCGGGGTGGAGTCGACCGCTCGCGCGGCGCACGAGCACGGCTATCACGTGGTGCTGGCCACCGACGCCATGTCCGACCGCAACGCCGAGGCGCATGCCAACAGCGTGACCCGGATCTTTC
>CAZZZW010000012.1:18002-28011 GCA_964658795.1 Phormidium nigroviride PCC 7112 | reverse complement strand
CGAGCCGGACCTGGCGTTGGTGCTGTGCGGTGGCAACGACGCGTTCAAACGGTCCTACGCCGGTGACCGGGCCCAGTCGGTGGCCGACGATGTGGCTTATGTCCTCGACCGGTTGACCGCGGCCGGTGCGCTGGTGGCGACCATCGGCATCTTC
This sequence comes from Phormidium nigroviride PCC 7112, assembly GCA_964658795.1. Lineage (GTDB taxonomy): Bacteria > Actinomycetota > Actinomycetes > Mycobacteriales > Jatrophihabitantaceae > Jatrophihabitans_A. The sequence continues at coordinate 27,857 of CAZZZW010000012.1, read as the reverse complement.
GACGTGTCCTACAGTCCGGCGGTGCCGGACGGGTTTCGCGGTGAGCTACGAGAGCGGCTGGCGTTGCTGGCCGCGCACGCCCGGCAGGTGGCCGCCCGGTACGGCGGCGTACACGTCGATCTGAGCGTGCATCGCCGAGCGTCCGATCCGTCGCTCTACAGCCCGGACGGCCGGCACGGCAACTGCCGTTCGGACGCCATCGCCGCCGCCGAGATGGTGCGTGGCCTCGGCACCCGCGTCCTGGCTCAGATCAATCCGGCAGGACCGTGATCGCGCAACGGATACCCGCTGTGCTGCTCAGGCGCGCATCAGCTGTCACAAGCGGACAGCCGAGCGCCCCGGCGAGCGCGACCTACGAAGCGCTGTCAGCGGCGAGGTTGTCTCGCACATTGCCAGCAGCTCTGCGCGAACGTGCTCGTGAACGGTCGCTCGGACGGCCGGTGGGTATCTCGCGCGGGTCAGGCCAGAAAGCTCAGCGGTCGATCAGGGCGAACCCGTCGACGAGTGCGCCGCGGCCCACGTTCATGACCGCACCACCGCCCGGGAACCCCATCCGCACCTCGCCGCCGCACTGCTGGTGCCCGAACAGGTAGGGCCCGAAGCAACACGGCACGCCGTGCCGGACCACCTCTTCGGTGTGGATGTCGATGAAGTCCATCGGCAGCAGATCGGAATCGACCAGGTCCTGCAACAGGAAAGTGCCCTCGGCCACGCCGCGCTCGACCCCGGCCCGCCATTCGTCGGCCGAGGTGTCACGGCCGATCAGCACGTCCCGGCCACTGCTGCCGTCCTCGGGCTTCAGCACCAGTTCCACCTGCCGAGCCAGCGCATCGGCCACGAGTTCACGCGTGAGCAGGGACGTCCGTGGGATGTGCGCCCGGACGATCGCGGCATCCGCTTCCGACAGCAGCGGCAGGTCTTCCCACAGCCAGGCCAGCACGAGCTTGTTCGTCAGCAGCCAGCTGGCCGATGAGGTGAAGCAGCGCAGGTTGCCCGCGTTCAGCACTGCCTCGATGGCGTCCCGGCCAACGGTGTGCGGCGCGGTGTCGGGCACGAACATCCGCCAGACATTGCTGATCACCCGGCCGTCCACCAGCAGCCGGTCGTCGGCGGATCGCTCCACCAGGTGCAGCCAGAACGGGATCAGCTCGAACCCGACCGAGGCCGCCTGATCGGCCACCGGCTGCAGGTACTTCAGGAACTCCCGCGGCTCGGTCGGACCGGCGTGACCCACGCTCCAGTCCATCACCATGGCCACCGCACGATCGTCGGTGTCGCCCAGCCAGTCGTTGATGGTCTCCAGGCGGCCGCGGTTGGCCATCGGCACCGAATACAGGTCCGGTACACAATCAGCCGCAAATGCCGAGGCAAACGCGGTCGCCAGGTTGTCCGAATCGAAGGCACCACCGAGCGCTCCGTCGATGTTGAACTCGACGAACTTGGGCACCCCGCCGGCGAAGAGGATGTCCGGACGCGAGGAGATCAACAACTCCTCGGTCAGCACCTCGTCCTCATGCAGCAACCGGATCCGCCCTTCGGGCACGCCGAGCGCGGCCCGTAATTGCCCGGCGGTCCGGGCCCGACGCTGGCACGCCTGCAGGATCAAGGTCGACACTCGATCGGACAGGTCGTGCAGCGTGGCCCATTGCGAGCTGGTCATGATGATCGGCCGCAGTGGCCGCCAGCGCTCGTTGTAGGTCGGCACCTTCTCGTGAATCTGCCGCCAGTGCCGGCGGCCGGATTCCAGCACCCTGGTCTGTTCGTCCGACGTCAGCGTCTCCCAGCCGGTGCCGGGCTCTCCCCAGACGTAGCCGGTCGATTCGGGCACAACTGCAGAGCTCACCGAGCCTCCATCACTTCTTCGATCGCGGTGATCAACAAGTCCTGATTGGGTTGTACGGCCTGGTCCAACTCGGTCGCGAACGGTAGCACGGCACCGTCGGGCCGGGTGATCCGGCGCGGAGGCGCGACCAACGTCACCCGCTCGACCACGCTGCTGACGATCTCACCGGCCATGCCGTTGGACCGGTTGGAGTCGTCGAAGACGACCAGCCGGCGGGTCTTTTCCACCGACGCGATAAGGCCATCCCAGTCGAACGGATACACCGAGCGCGGATCGAACACCTCGATCGAGATCCGGTCGGCCAGTGCCGAAGCCGTGGCCAGCGCGACCTGAACCAAGTGCCCGATCGCCACCACCGTGACGTCGGTGCCGGGTCGAGCCACCATCCCGCGGCCGAGCGGAACCGTGGTCAGCGCAGCGAGATCGAGATCGGCCCGCAGGTCCAGCGACCCGGCCGGAGCGAACACCACGACCGGATCATCGTCCTGGATCGCCGACCGGACCAGGCCGTAGGCGTCAGCCGGAGTCGCCGGCACCACGGTCTTGACGCCGACGTGGCTGAACACGCTGTACGGGTGGTCTGAGTGTTGACCGGCCCAGCCGGTTCGTGATCCCGACCCGGTGATCAGGTAGGTCACCGGCACCCGGGTCTGACCGCCGGTCATCAGCGAGAACTTGTGCGCATGGTTGACGATCTGCTCCGACACCAGGAACAGCAGCGACGGAATCGCGAACTCGATCACCGGCCGCAGTCCGGCCATGGCGGCCCCGGTCGCGAAACTGGTGAAGGCCTGCTCGGACAACGGTGCGTCGATCACCCGGTCCTCGCCGAAGCGTTTGGCCAGCCCGGCCGTGACGTGCGAGGCCGCGGCCCGGATGTCCTCACCCAACAGGAACACCGACTCGTCGGCCTCCAGCTCGTCGGTGAGCGCTCGGGCGATCGCCTTGCGGTAGGACAGCTGCGTCATCGCGATCCATCCTGCCGCCGGGGCTTCAGTCCGGTCGCATACAGGTGGTCCAGGGCCCCGGCCGGGTCCGGTGAGGGTGAGGTCAGGGCGAACTCGATCGCCTTGTCCAGCAACTCCTCGATCTCGACGTTGATGGAGTTCCTGGTGGCATCGTCGAGCAATCCGCCCGCGATGTCGACCGGATCCCGAGACCGTTGCCGGGTCAGCTCGGCTACCGGCCGGTAGTCGGTCCGTACCCGGCGCTCGTAGGTGTGGTGGGCATCGAAGCGGTAGGTGTGACACTCCAGCAGCACCGGTCCGGGGCCGGAGCGGGACCGGAGCACGGCCGCACAGGCGGTGTCGCGGACCGCCAGCACGTCCTGGCCGTCAACCTCGAAGTACGGCAGGCCGAACGCCGCGGCCCGTCCGGCGATGGTGCCGGCGACCGCACCCTCGATCGGCATCGTGGTCGCGTATCCGTTGTTCTCGCAGACGAAGACGACCGGCACCGACCAGAGCGCGGCCAGGTTGAACGCCTCCAGCAGCGCGCCCTCGTTCACCGCGCCATCGCCGAAGAAGCTCACCGCGACCGCGTCCGAACCTTGCCGCCGCAGCGCCCAGACCGCACCGGCCGCAATCGCTCCGGCCGCCCCCACAATCGCGTTTGCCCCGTAGATGCCGAGCGAGAAGTCGGCGGCGTGCATGGAACCACCCCGGCCCCGGTTCAACCCGGTCTCGCGTCCGGCCAGCTCCGCGTACAGCCGCCCCGGATCGACGCCACGAGCCAGGACGTGTCCGTGACCGCGGTGGGTACTGGTCAGGATGTCGGAGGTCTGCAGCACCGAACACACCCCGGCGGCGATGGCCTCCTGCCCGATATAGGGATGGATACCGCCGGCGATGTGACCGGCGGTCACCAGCTGCATGGCCCGCTCCTCGAACCGCCGGATCAGTCGGACGGTTCGATAGAGCGCGCTGCGCGGGTCGGTTTCGTTCACTCGCGCCAGAGCACGGGGCAGTACTCCGGATCGGAGTAGTCCGGGTGTCCGTCGGCGGTCCGTCGGACCAGCGAGTCGTGGTTGTAACCGGCGAATCCACCCTTGGCCAAGGGGAATTGGCGGTAGTGGTTGTCACCGTCCTGCAGGTGCAGCGAGATCGCTCGGCGCGGTCGGTCCGAGACGTTGGCCCCACTGCCGTGGTAGAGCCGGCAGTGGTGAAAGTTCATGTGGCCCTTGGGAATCGTGATCGGCAGCTTGCGCACCTCGGCCTGGTTGTAGGCCGCGTTCTCGTCCAGCATCTGGTCCAGTTCGCTCTTGTCCCGCTCGGCGAAGTGCAGGACCTGACTGTCCTGGTGGTTGATCTCCTTCCACCGGTGGCTGCCGTCCACCATCGTGATGGTGCCCATCTCGGGCGGGCAGTCGTGGAACGGGATGAACGCGGTGAGCATCTTGTCCGACGACGAGGACGACCAGTAGTGCTTGTCGAAGTGCCAGGGCACGATGTTGGACGGCAACCCGGCGATCGGTGGCTTGTAGATCATCGTGGTCTGAAAGATCCGGATCGCCTCGGCCTGGGCCAACCGCGCCGCGACCGCGCCGATCAGCGGCTTGCGCAGGATCTTGGCGATCGAATCGCTTTCGTAGTGCACGTAGTCGTTGTGCCGTTGCACCGGACCGTCTTCCGGCCGCCAGTAGGCGATCTTGGCCGGGTGCGACGGCAGCAGGTGATCGCGGTTGCCCTCGTAGTAATAGTCACTGGCAGCCGTGAGCTGATCGACCTCCTCGTCGGTCAACAGTTTCTGGGACAGGTACCACCCGTGCTCGAGGTAATGCTGGACATCGGAATCGGAGGGGAGCAGCTCCAGTTCCTCCGCGGTCAGGCTGAACTCGCTTGTCGTCATTGAACAAACTCCACTTGTGGTTTGGGGGCAGGCGGTCGGAGGATCAGGCGGTTTCCAGGCTGTCGACCCGGTCGGGATGGGTCACTTCGGCGTCCGGGGCCACGACCAACGGCGTCGGGGCATGCACCATCTCGCGCTCCTTGGCCTCGTACAGCGCCTTGATGTTGCCGCTGCCGAACAGTCGGGCACCGCGGCGCTCGATGATCTCCATGAAGAACGTCCGCCGGACGTGGGTGGATTCGGCGAAGATCTGCAGCAGCTGGCCCCAGTGGTCCAGGTCGACGAGGATGCCCAGGCTGCCCAGCTCATCGATCGGCGCGTCGACGTGGCCGACCCGATCCTCCAGGGTCTCGTAGTAACTGGCCGGCGTCTTGAGGAATCGGACACCCCGGTGGGCGAACCGGTCCACCGTGGACACGATGTCGTCGGTGATCATGGCGACGTGCTGGACGCCCGGACCCCGGTGCCAGTCCAGGAAGTCATCGATCTGACCTGGCCGCAGCGTGGTGTCGGGCTCGATCAGGGTGTAGGTGACCAAGCCGGATTTGCTCTGCACCACAACGGAATTCATCCCTTGACCGGCCACATCGATGTGCTCGGAGAAGATGTCGTCGAACTCGAAGACGCGCTTGAAGAACTCGACCGTCTCGGCCAGCTGGCCACCGGGTAGGCAGACCGCGAAGTGATCGATCAGGTGCACCAGCGGCTCGGCCACGGTCAACTCGGTGTGGGTCGGCAGGATCGTCTCGGGCAGGAAGGTGGTGTTGGCCCCACGTCGCTCGACCAGCCGGTGGATCACATCGCCGAAACCGGAAACTTCAGCCACGACAACGGTGTTGTCGGCGTCGACGTAGGTCTTCGGCTCGCTCAGCGCGGTCGCACCACGGCTGACCAGTTCTGCGAAGGTCTCGGCCGCGTCGTCCACCTCCAGGGCGATCACGGCCACGCCATCGCCGTGGCGCAGCACGTACTCGGTGGCCGGATGCTCCGGAGTCAGCCCCGACGTGAGCACCATGTTGATACCGGCCTGCGTCATCAGCAGCGTGCGCTGATCGAGCATGCCGGTCTCGGGACCACCTTGTCCGGAAACGGTGAAACCGAACGCAACGCTGTGATAGAACGCCGACTGCTGGGCGTCGCCGACGAAGAGTTCGATGTGGTCGATGCCATGGATGCTCATGAGTTGGTTCCTTGCTTTCCGGACGGAGTGGTGGCGGACGGATGCGTCGTACCGAGCTGATCGCCGGTCGACAGGACACGCTGCGCGGCGCCGGTGCGCCCGAACAGCAGGCTCACGTTCTGACCTCCGAAGCCGAAGGAGTTGGACAGCGCGTACTGCGCCGCCACTTCCCGGGGCTCCTTCAGCACGTGATCGAGCGGACATTGTGGGTCCGGGTCCTCGAGGTTGTACGTCGGCGGCAGGGTGGCCTGAGCCAGCGCGAGCGCACTGATCGCGGCCTCGACGACACCGGACGTGCCGAGCATGTGCCCGGTCAGCGCCTTGGTGGACGAGACGGCGGGACTGTGTTGGAAAGTAAGGCCGATCGCGATCGACTCAGCCACGTCTCCCAGCTTGGTCGAGGTGCCGTGCGCATTGATGTAGTCGACCTGATCAGGCTGGACGCCACCGCGGCGCAGGGCCTGGCGCATGCAGGCGGCCGCGCCTTCGCCGTCCGGGCGGGGACTGGTCGGGTGGTGGGCGTCGGTGGTCGCACCCCAGCCGACGACGTCGGCGTAGCCCGTCACACCACGGGCAATGGCGTGCTCGGTGCGCTCCAGCACCAGCAGCGCCGCCCCTTCGGACAGTACGAATCCGTTGCGTCGACGATCGAACGGACGGCTGGCATCGCGCGGGTCGTCCCAGCCGCGGGCCAGCGCCCGGGCATTGTCGAACGTCTCGGCGAAGGTGGGGAAGAGCGGCGCCTCGCTGGCCCCGCAGATCACCACGTCGGCGTCGCCGGCCTGGATCAATCGGACGCCTTCAGCAATCGCCTGGGCGCCGGAGGCACACGCGGTGCCGACCGAGGACGAGTAGCCGCGGATGCCGTGCTCGATCGCGATCCGGGCGGAGGGCATGTTGGGCAGGATGCCGGTGAGCAGGTAGGGGCTCACTGCGACGCGACCGCGTTCGGCCCGCTCCAGCACCTGCTTCTCCAGGGTGGCCATGCCACCGACGCCGCCGACCACGACCCCGATCCGTTCCGGATCCACGTCCACCCCGACGGTCAGGCCGGCATCGGCCAACGCCTGCCGGGCGGTCAGGATGGCCAGCGTGACCACCCGATCGAGGGTGCGCAGCTCCGGTCCGGAGCCGACCTGCTCGACCTCACCGACGAAGCCGCCGACCTCGATCGAACCCGCCACCGGGTGCTCCGGCGGTGGCACGGACAAGCCGGAATTACCCGTGGTCACCGAGTGGAACACCTCGGCCATGCTGCGTCCCACCGGCGTCAACATGCCGATCCCGGTCACCGACACGGTCATGAGCCGAACACCCCCGTGTGCCGAGCGCCAGTGGTCACTTCTGGGTGCGAGTGGTCGCTGGCAACCGCCCACTCGAGGGCCGAACTGACCACTCGGCCTCCGGGCTGACCGGCGAGGAACGGCGTGGTCATGCGAACACCTGCTCTCGAGGGCGACCTTGCGGACCTTGCCGGTGGCCCCGCGCGGCAGGTCACCGGCGATGCCGATGTGCCGGATGGTGGCCGCGGTCTCCGGGCCGACCGCCGTGCGGACCCGTTCGGACAGCTCGTCCAGGTCAGGGGAAACGCCGTCGGCCAACTCCAGGAACACCTCGGTGACCACCTCGCCGCCGTCCTGGCTGATCACCACGGTGCTGTCGGCCACCTCCGGGCAGGCCGCCTGGATGCGCTCTTCGGACAGCGCGGTGAAGTACCAGTGGCCGTCTGGCCCGACCACCGAGTCGGCCGCCCGGTCCACGTGGAAGAACCGGCCCTCGGCGTCCTTCCGGACCAGGTCGCCAGTGAGGTAGTAGCCGTTGAGCCGGTAGCGGAAGGTCGTCACCGAGTCGTTCCAGTACCCCGGCGACAGGGACGGGGAGTTGATGCCGAGGTGACCGACCTGGCCGTCCGGCACCGGGGTGCCGTCGAGGTTCAGCACGGCAGCCTCGACGAACTTGTACGGACGCCCGATGCAGCGGTCATAGGTCGTGCTGGTCGGGGTGTGGGTGACATGGAACATCGAATGCCCCATCTCCGATGAGCCGAGCCCGTCGATGAAGTGCGACCCGGGCTCGAGCACCCGGCCGTTGCGGGTCACCGTCTCGTGCGACCCGGCCGCGACCAGGTGCCGGATGTGCGGCTCGTGCGAACTGTCGCCGGTGTTGAACCAGAGCCGAACCGAGGAAAGGTCATAGCGGCTCAGGTCGAACCGAGCCAGCTTGGCCCAGGTCACCGAGAACCCGAACACGCTCTGCGGGTGCCAGCGCTCGATGGCGGCCAGCACGTCGGCCCCGTCCTGGCTGGACAGGGCCAGGAATTGAGCCCGATTACCCAACGCCTGGTTGACCATCAGCACGGTGGCGGTGTGTGGGGCCGGCAGCGCGTTCAGGATCCGGCCGACGCCCTGGGCCTGCGGCATGCTCAGCAGGTGCCGGGTGGCGGCGAAGATCGTCGAGTGGGTGTGCATCACGGCCTTGGGGATGCCGGTGGTACCCGAGGTGTGCGTGATCACCACCGGGTCGTCCCGGTGATGCCGGTAGTGCGCCGGAGCCTGGTTCGGATCACCCGAGGAAAGCTGGCCGATCTCGATCAGCTCGGCCTCCCCGAGATCGAGCGTGGCCAGCTTGGCCGACCGTTGCGGATCGGCCAGCGCCAGCACCGGACGTAGCCGGCTGATGTAGATGGCGACCACCTCGGCCGACAATCCCCCGTTGATCAGAGCCGGAATGGCCCCGAGCCGGCTCACGGCCAGGAAGCCGAGGATCTGATCGGCCGCGGTCCCGGACCAGATGGCCACCGGGTCGCGGGGCTTGACCCCGTGGGCGTGTAACCAGGCCGCTCGGGTCCGGACCCGTTCGTCCAGTTGCGCCAGGGTCAACGGCTGCTCGGCCGGGATACCGTCGACCGCGGTGTCGAACGTCAGGCCCGGTCCGTCCGGGTCCGCACCCAGTTCCAGCAGCGTGTTCAGGACGTTGCCCGCCCCGATGTCCGGATGGGCGGCGAGCATGCCCCGAGTCACCGTGGTCATGCTGGACCACCAATCGCTCCGGTCCGCGCTCGTCCCTCGCTGCGATCCTCACTCACCGTGCCCCCAATCGCTCCGGTCCGCGCTCGTCCCTCGCTGCGATCCTCACTCACTGTTTCCCCTTTTTTCGCAGCTTGTTTCGTGATCATCAGGCCGTGGGCGCCGGGCTCCTCGACCAGTACCAACAGCACCTCGTCGGCATCGCCGTCGGACAGCAGCAGCGCCGCCTCGTCCAACCCCTCGGCCAGCGGATCGGTCGTCGGACTCAGGCAGATCACCGGTCCGCCCAGGCCCCAGTGCGCCGACACGTGACCGGCGATGCTGTTGGGTACGGACTGGAAGAAGAAGAGCGGACCCGGCCGCTTACCGGCGGCCACGATCTGGCTTACCTGATCAGCGGAAACCTGATCGCCGGCCTGGCTCACCAACAGGATCGCGGTGCGCTCGCGATTGCCGTCGGCGGAGGACGGGTCGAGGTAGTGCTCGGTCAGCACCCGGTCCGCGACGGCCGACACCAGCGGGCTGAATCTGGAGTGGATGAAGCCCGGCACCACCGGTGGCTCACCGTCCTCGGCCAGCAACCAGCGAGCCTCCCGGACCACCTGGGGCTGCACGTCCTGGCCGTCTCGAACCGGGGGAATGCCATCGGTAGAGCTGAGGATGAGGGCGGTGTTGGCGCCACCGAAGGCCGAGTTGACGGTCAGTGCGTAGCGCTGATTCAGCTGCGCCGGCCCGTCGATGATGAGGTTCAGCCGGCACTCCGGGTCCGCGCCCAGGTAGCCGGCGTTCACCCCGAGTTTGCCCTCGGTCAGGCTGAGCAGGGTGATCGCGAACTCGAGCAGCCCCGAGGCCTCCAGGGCGTGACCGTGTACGGACTTCGTCGAGCTGACCGGCACCCGGTCCGCCAGCCCGCCCAGCGCGCGCAGCAATATGCGATCGAGCAGATCCAGGCGAAGCTC
>CAZZZW010000012.1:11338-17992 GCA_964658795.1 Phormidium nigroviride PCC 7112 | reverse complement strand
CGGTGCGCAGGGCGGCGGAATCGGCCGCGTCGGTCAGCTCGGCCCCGGTGGCGTTTGCATTGACGTAGCCCAGAGATTCTGGCCCGATACCGGCGCGGTCCAAGGCCGCCCCGATGGCCCGGGCCAGGCCGCGGCCGTCCGGCGCCGGTTGACAGGGATGGTGGCCGTCGCCGGCGCGGCCCCAGCCGACCAGCCGGGCCAGCGGCCGATGGGACCGCTCCGCCGCGCGAGAGGTGGCTTCAAGTACCACCGCCACCACCGCATCCCCGAGTAGCAGGCCGTGTCGATCCCGGCTGAACGGACGGGCCACGCCATCGGCGGCCAGCGCCCGGCCGGCGTCGAACAGGGCGTACTGATCGCTCTCGACCAGATAACCGCCGGCGACCACGGCCCGGTCCAGCCGTCCGGACCGGATCAGCGCGGCCGCATCGGCCAACGCCGTGGTACCCGACACGCAGGCGCTGGTATAAACCCGGTGCACGCCGGCCAGGCCGGCCGCCTCGGCCAGCCCGGTGGCCAGCGCCGGTACCTGCGAACCCCCATGTACAGCCAGGAACAACGGGGTCGAAGCCCGTTCCGGCCGGCCCATCCCGGCATCGGAACAAGCATCGGCGATCGCCACCGCCAGTTCGACCGACAGCTCGGCTACGTCGGGCAACGTCGCCGCCACCTGGACCCGCCGGCCGGAGACGTCGAAGCGGCTGACCGGCGCAAAGGCCGGACTGCCGGCCAGCACCGCCGGCAGCTGGGCCTCGACCCCGCGCCCGAGGGCACTGGTCACGGCCAGCCCGGCGATGCCGACCTGGGCGGTGCGATCGCGATCAGACACGGGCGGCGGCCACCGATTCACCCAGGATCTGCGTGGCATCGGTCAGCGTCCGCAGCCGGCCCAACGACTCATCGTCGAGGTCGAGGGTGACCTGATAACGCTGTTCCACCTGGTGCACCAGCCACGCCACCTCCATCGAATCGAGCCGTTCGGCCTCGGGGTTAGCGGCCCGGTGCGCCAGCGGGGCCAGCATGCTGACCAGCTGGTCGCGGTCCAGTGCTGCCGGGTCAGTCATCAGACGCCGGCCGCCTGTTCGATGCGCCCGCTCACGGCCGCGGTGAATTCACCAACGTTCATCAGGGCAAGCTCTTCCGAGTCGTCCTCGGCGAAGCGGATGTGGTACTGGTCCTCGACCCGCATCAGCAGATCAGCCAGGGCCAACGACTCCAGGTCCAGGCCGGCCGGCCCGAGCGTGGTCTCGTCGTCGATGCCGTCCACGTCGTAGTTCATCTCCTTCAGAGACGACACGACGAACGTGCGAACCTCGTCCTGCATCGGTGTTTCCTTTCCTAGATGGTGCTTGTTATGACGGGTGTTTCGTGTTCATTGCTGGCCGGCGGCGGCCTCGGCCAGCGCGGCCTTGTCCCGCAGCAACTTGCCGGTCGTGGTTCGCGGGAAGCTCGGTAGCACGTGGTACGTGCGGGGCAGTTTGTAACCCGCCAGCTGCTCGGCCAGCATCGCTTCGATCGAGTGCAGGTCGGCTCCCTCGACCAGTTCGAGATAGGCGACGATGGACCCGTCGAAGGCCACCACGGTTGCCTTCACCCCGGGCTGGGCGCCGATCGCAGCCTCGACCTCGGCCAGATCGACCTGCAACCCCCCGATGGTCACTTGGGAATCCAGTCGCCCGAGGATCGTGACCAGGCCGGTCGCGGCATCGACCCGACCGGCGTCCTTGGTCCGCAGCCACCCCTCGGACCAGCGATCAGGCACCGGCTCGCCCAGGTAGGGCGAACGTTCCCGCGCGATCCGCAGCTCACCGTCGACGGCGACGATCTCGATCCCCGGCGCCGGCCGCAAGGCCGGCCGGTGCGCCCCGAACAGGTCGGTACCGATCACCCCGACCTCGGTCATCCCGTACATGTTCCCCAGCGGCACGCCGTACTTGGCGTCGAAGGCGGCGGCCACACCGGCCGGGACCAACTCGCCGCCGGTGGTCATCCGCTTGAACTGGGGCGGCCGGCGATCTTCGAGCACCGAGGTCAGCAGGCTGATGTGGAACGGCACGCCGAGCACGGTGGCCGGGGTGTCGGCACTCTCGATCGCGTCCAGAATGCTGTCGCCGGTCAACCGATCCGGCGGCGTCAGCGTCACGCCGGCGTGCAGGCCGTAGAGCAGGCCGCCGACGAGTCCGAGCACGTGCACCATCGAGGGCAGCAGGATGATCCGCTCACCGGCCAGCGCGACGCCGTCGATCTTGGTGTAGCGCTCGATCTCGGCGATCAGGTCGGACGCGGTCCGCCCGATGATCTTGGAGGGTCCGGTCGAGCCGGAGCTGAGCTGGATGACGGCGTGGTCGCTCTCGGCCGGAAGGTCGGAGTAGGACTCGACCGCGTCGACCACCTCGTGGAAGACCCGGAAGCCACCGGTCATCTTCGCCGCGGTCACCACCACCTGCGGGTGCAGCCGGGCATAGGCGCGGGTGGCCTCGAAGTCGGTGAGCCGGTGATCGAGCAGGATGGCTTGCGCGCCGAGCTGCCAGACGGCCAGCAGGTTGGCGACGTAGGCGATCGACGGAGCCAGCCGGAGTGCCGCCGCCCCGCCCGGCCGTAGACCCGCGCCGGCCAGGGCCTCACGACGCTGCGCAACCAGCCGTCGCAGTTCGGCACGGTCGAGCGGCGTCGGGGCCGAGAAGGCCAGCTGATCGTCCGGGCCGGACAGAAGTACGTCGTCGACCCAGCTGGCGGCAATCGCCGCAATAGCGGATTCCGTCTGCTGTGTTGTCATACGTGCTCCATCACTTGCTCGAAAGCGAGCGATACTCATCTTTGAAATCAATACGCTGATTTACGGCGGACATATTTGTGTTGCCGAGACAATACGTCAGAGATGGGCGTGCGGGCTATAGCTGTCGTAAACCAAATATTGGACTAACCCGGCCGTCCGATTTGTCGGCTTGGTCGAGGACAGATGTCCCTTGTGTCGTAGCGTGATCATGTTTCAGACAGGCCTTGACTGCGAGGCCGTCGATCGGCGACTCTTATCGGCTGGCGACCGGCCGGGAGCACACCGGGTGCCACCATTCATGATCGTTTCTGGCCGCCCGCGGCAGTGATTCGACTGCATGACATTTGCATTTCTCCTGTCCGATACTCCGGCGTTGACTACGTTCAGTAGTCAAGCTCGGACAGCGACAGGTCGCCGTCGAGTAAGCGCAGCGCGAGGAGTTCATAGGCGCCCAGCAGTCCTTCGATGCCATCCGGACCGATCCGGGCGGTGTCGGCCAGGGCACGCAGTTCAACCTGATCGTCGTTGCCGAACACGTCGATGAACAGGGCGATCTTGTCGCTGTCGGTCCGCTCCACCCACTCGAACCGACTTCGCTGGGCGGCGGCCCGCAGTTCGGCCGGGTCGGTGCTGGTGCGCTTGAGCTGCCGGCGCATCGAGGACCAGGTGTCATTGAAACGACAGGTCAGCTCGATCGAATGCCCACGCCGACGCTCGATCGCTGCGATGGTCTCGGTCGCCCGCCGCGCATCGAAGCGGCTGTGCTGCTGGGCCTCATCCGCGGCCGCGGCGGTACGAGCGATCAACTCGGCGAAAGTGGCGGCGCCGGTGGCCGACACGGTCGCTTGCACGGTCTGACTCAGACTGCTGACGCAGTACATCAGGGACTCGGCCGTGCGGTTGGCCTGCACGAGGCCCATCAGACATTCTTCTTTTCCGCTGTGATGATTCACGATCAGGGCGGTCAAGGCCAAGAGCACCGTCGAGGTACTCGTGCGGTAGCGGCGGCCCAGCACGCGCAGGGTCAGCGCCAGCGCCTCCGAGGTCAGTTGACCCCGCCAGAACCTCTCCGGCTGCGGTCGCAGGACCTTCGGTAGCAGCTGGGCCGGGGCAGTTTCCACTTGTCGGGAAAGGTGAAGTTGCGCAGCGTCGTCCATCGCCCGGCCGGCCGACGACTGTTCGAACTCGGCCAACTCGACCGGGGACCAAGCCGTCCTCGGCTCGTTCTGCCCGCGCAGCAACCCGAGCAGTTCGTCGGAAAGCTGATTGGCACCGGCCAGGTCGGTGGCCACATGCGAGACGCCGAAGAGCAACAGACGCGGGGTTTCGCCGGTCACGATCAGCACCGGACGAAACGGCTGGCCGCCCTCGTGGTCGAAGCCGGTGGCGAAGATATCGTCGGCCGCGACCTGCGCCGCCTTGAGGACGCCGGCGTCGGCGACCCGCTCGACCAGCAGGGTGGCCCTACCGCGGCCGAGTACCGTCTGCAGCGAGACGTCGTCGGCCCGGTTGTAGTAGCAGCTACGCAGCGAGGGATGCCGCCGGAGGATTTCCGCCAGCGCCAGCTGGACATCCTCGATCGTCGTGGTGATGTCGTCCAACGGCAGCCAGCCGCCGAGCACCCCGAAGGCTTTCACCTCGGGCAGGAAGAACTGGATGTCGTCCCAGGTCGTCTGTTGACCCCAGGCCAGCACCGACGTGGCGTCGTCGCCGACGTCGTAGTGGAGATCCACGGTTGGCATGGCAGGAGTATCGCCCATATGCCCGTTTCGAACCAATAGCCAGATTGACCGACATCTCAGTCGAGCGGCACCGGCCGCACCGGGCTCGTATCGGTCGTCCACCAGTGGGTATCTCACCGGGTCGTCGAGGGCACCCGAAACTGACCGCACCGGGCCGGCGCACCTCGCTAGGCTGATCTCGCCCCGCCGCGCCGAACCCGTGCGCCCGCTCGGCACCGAAGAGAGGGACCGCCCCCGATGGCTGACATCGTCGAACTGATCTACGCCGACCACGACTACTTCCGGCGATACTTCTTCTTGCTGGATCAGGCCGCGACCGACGAGGAGCGCGAGGCGATCTGGGAGCCGCTGGCCACCCGGCTGGATACCCACGCCCAGGCCGAAGAGGTCGTGTTCTACCCGGTGTTGCTGAAGAAGGGCCACGCCGGGGACCCCGAGGACGAGACCGAGGACGCGATCGGTGACCACAACAAGATCCGGGACGCCGTGCGCGAGGCCCGGAAGCATCCGATCGGCTCGTCCGAGTGGGCGGCTGCGGTCGACGATGCCCGCAAGGAGAACGGCGAACATCTGGAGGAGGAGGAGCGCGAAGCCATCCCCGACTTCCTCAAGAGCGCGTCAGCGGCGGACCGACACTCGCTGGCGATGCAGTGGCTGCAGTTCTACTACCGGCACCCCGCCGGTCGCGGGGTCGACGACTCAGATCGCGACGTCGAGGAATACCTCGAGCAGAACAGCTGATTCCTCGACGCTGGCCGGCCGTGGCACTCACTTCCACCGGAAGTGGACGAACACCCGGCCGAAGTTGTCCTTGTCCTTCTCGACGCGGTGGTACAGCGCCTTGATCTCCTTCTGATCCAGGAACCGCAGCACGTGCTTCTTCAGTTGACCCGAGCCCTTGCCGGGAATGATCTCGACCAACGGCGCCTTCTTGGCCACCGCTTCGTCGATGATCGCCCGCAGCGCCCGGTCGATGTCGGTGCCGCGGTTGTAGATGTCGTGCAGATCCAGCTTGAGCTTCACCAGCCGACCCTACGCCCGCGCCTCCGAAAGCACGGCCCGAGTCGGTTCGTGAGTGGCTACTTATTCCTTCACTGGCTGGATATATCCAGCCAGCCGCGCCATAAGCGGCCACTCACGGCCGAACGCGGGTCAGTAGGTGCGGTGCCCGGGCCTGGATGAGGTGGCGTAGCTCCGGCCCGATCTCCCACGGCCGACCGAAGACCTGGCCCGGACCGTAGTAGAGCACCAGCCAGCCGTTACGACGGAAGTCGGCTGCGCGGGTGATGTCCTTGCGCATCTGTGCGATCTCGGCGTGACCGGCTCCTTGATACTCCAACGCCAGCCGGGCCGATGAGCAGGCGAGATCCGGCTCGCCGAGCCAGCCACCGTAGCGATCGTGGACTGCGGTGTTGACGTCGAAGCAATCCAGGCCGGCTTGCCGAACCGCAACCCGCAGGTGAGTCTCCGGCCGGGATCGAGAACGAACGTCCAGCAATCGCAGCGCTTGCTTGGCTCGGACGTTGCCCCGACCACCGGTCTGGCGCTGGATGAGCAAGCCCATGTCCTCGGTCGAACAGCCGATCTGCAGGGCACGGTCCCCGGCAGCCACCAGATCAGGCAGTTCGAGCTGCGTCGCCAGATCCCACCAGGTACGAGCCAACCCGGTGACCGGAAGCCCATCGATCAGCACCACGTCCCGATCGAGAATCTGCCTTCGATGAGTAGGGAAGCCCGATCGGTGTGATCGATTCATGCTGGCTGAGCGGCGCCCGGATTGCCGGATCGCTATTTCCGGGACCGTGGCCGGCTCGGGTAGCCACAGCCCGTGCAGGGTTGCGGCGGCCAGACCAGCGACGACCGTCTCGGTCGGGGAAACTGACAGCAGCGAAGCGCACCGTTCCGCCAGCCCGGCGTCTTCGTCGGTGATGTAACAGCCGTGCGCCAGCCGAACTCGTCCTCGCATAGGCCCAGCCTGCGGGTTAACCAGGCCCTGTCTGCTGGCGAAGGAAAATCTGTGGACAGACGTTGGACGCATTCGAACATCTGCCCGAACGCGCCCGCTTCCCTCCGTGAGTGGCTACATATCCCGTCACTGGCTGGATATTTCTAGCCAGTGACGGGATATCTAGCCAC
>CAZZZW010000012.1:9784-11328 GCA_964658795.1 Phormidium nigroviride PCC 7112 | reverse complement strand
AGGGGGCGTCTGGGGACGGGGCGGCGCGGGTCAGGTCTGGGACAGGCCACGGAGGACGCATTGGGTGCCGGCCGGGGCGGTAAACCTGGCGGCCGCGGTCCAGTCCAACGTCTGCCCGGGCGCTACCGTGACCGAGGTGGTGGCGTAGTCGATGGTGCGCGAGTACTTGTCGTTGAAGAAGACCATTATGTGGTAAGTACGATCGACCGATCCCGGGTTGTGCGCCGTGCCCTTACCGGCCCAGCCACCCGACGCCGCCGAGCAGCCGGTCAGGGCGATCGTCTTGCGCAGGGCCGGCACCTCGACGATCTGACGGTCCGGTGGAATCGCCCGCTGGGGGTGGGTCGGCGCGATCGTGGCCGCCACTACCCTCTGTCCGCTGATCGACTTTCCGCTTGTCTTGTCTGATGATCCGGACGAGCACGCCGACATCGACAGGGTTACGGCCAGTCCGGCCACCGCCGCCAGCGACCAACTGCGAATCCTGGAAACCTCGATCACGATGAACATCCTTCCCTGCGAACTCTGACCAGTGTCGATAAGGCAATTCCGGTAACGCAATGCCGATAAGGCAACGTCGATGGCTCGATCAGGACCGGCGGCGACGGCGGCGTCCGGCCAGCACCAGGATGAGACCGGCCAGCACCGCCAGCAGCCCGGCGAGAGCGATCGCGGCGTCCTGGGTACCGGTGAACGGCAACCCGCCACCGCTACCCCCGTTGCTGGGCGGTGGGGTGCTGCCGCCACCGGCCGGCGGGGTCAGCGTGACCGACGCCGTCATGACCGCGCTGGAGATCGGTCCGGTCGGGGTTTGCCCAGCCGCGAAAGCAGAGTTGCTCGTCGAGCCGGCGGCCAGGTCGGCTGCCGTGATGGTGTGATCGGGCACCGAGCAGGTCTCGAACCCACCGGCGGCGAGCGTGCTGCTGGGACAGCTGACCGGGCCGGCCTTGGCGTCGCTCACGCGCACCGCGGTGACCGGGCCGGTGCCGGTGTTGGTCACTCGGATCACCCAGTGCACCCTGGCCCCGACGACAGCCTGGCCGACCACCGAGCCGGACTTGGTCAGCACCAGCGCACCGGGGCGCGGCGCCACGACCGACACGGTGACGGTGGTGGTCGAGCAGACCGGGATCGGTGTGGACAGGTCGCACACCCGGTAGCGGTAGCTGTCGGCCCCGGCGTAGCCCGTGGTCGGGGTGTAGGTGACGGCCCCGGTCCTCGGGTTCACCGTGGTGGTTCCGTGGGCCGGCGCGGTGGTCACCGTGACCGAGCCCGGGTCCAGCGGCGCGCCGCCGGCCGCCACCGTGTCGTTGCCCAGGACGTCGCTGACAACGGCCGAATCCTGGGCGGTACGAGCCCGATCCGGCACCGCGCGCACCACGTTCGGATCGACCGAGAGGGTCACCGTGGCGGTGTCACACACCGGTGTCGGGGCCGATGTGTCACACACCTGGTAGCTCAGGGTGTCCGGTCCGGAGTAGTTGGCGGCCGGGATGTAGGTGATCGCGCCGGTGGCCGGGTTCACCGTCGCGGCGCCGTGGGCC
>CAZZZW010000012.1:0-9774 GCA_964658795.1 Phormidium nigroviride PCC 7112 | reverse complement strand
GGCAGTGGTCACCGTGACCGAGCCCGGGTCCAGCGGCGCCCCACCGGCCGAGTGCGTGTCGTTGGCCAGCACCGGCACCGTCACCGCGTGGTTCTGCGGTGTCGTGGCCGAATCATTCGTCGCGGTCACGCCATTCGCCACCGTGACCGTTACCGTGGCCGTCGAACAGGCCGGCGTCGGGGTCGAGGTGTCGCACACCCGGTAGGTGAAGGTGTCCTGACCGGTGAAGCCGGCGGCTGGGGTGTAGGTGACGGTGCCGTCGGCGTTCGCCACTGCCTGGCCGTGACCGGGCTGGGTCAGCACGGTCGGGTCGGCCAGCGGCTGACCGGTACCCGAGGAGTCGTTGGCGCGGACGTCGATGGTGACCGCGGTGTGCGCCGGGGTGGTGGCCGAATCGTTCGACGCCGACACGGTGTTCCCGCCGACGTCGATGGTCACGGTCGCGGTCGCGCACACGGCGGTCGGGGTCGAGGCGTCACAGACCTGGTAGGTGTAGGAGTCCGGGCCGGCATACCCGGCGGCCGGGGTGTAGGTGATCGCGCCGGTGACCGGGTTGACCGTCGTGCTGCCGTGCACCGGCAGCGTGGTGACCGTCACCGAACCGGGGTCCAGCGGAGCGCCGTTGGGCGAGACGGTGTCGTTGGCGAGCACGTCGGTCGTCACCGGCACGTTCTGCGCCGCGGAAGCCGAATCCGCATTGGCGGTAACGGTGTTGACCACGTTCAGGGTCACCGTCGCATCCGCACACTGGGCCGGCGTCGAGTTGTCGCAGACCTGATAGGTCAGGGTGTCGGTGCCCGAGGTTCCGCCGGTCGGGGTGTAGGTGATGCTGCCGTCGGCATTCACCACCGCGCTGCCCTTGTGTGGGGCGAGCAGGATCCGCGGTGCGCCCAGTCGACGGCCGCTCTCGCTGGAGTCGTTGCCCTTGACGTTGATCGTGATCGGATTACCCGGTGCCGTGGTACCGGCATCCGGCGTGGCCACCACCTGGTCGGGCGACACGGTGACCGAGACGGTCGCCGTGGCACACACCGCGGTCGGCGTGGAGGAATCACAGACCTGGTAGGTGTAGCTGTCCGGACCGGCGTAGCCGACGGCCGGGGCGTAGGTGATCGCACCGGTCGCGGTGTTGACGCTGGTGCTGCCGTGCGCCGGGGCACTGACCACGGCCACCGAGGCCGGATTCAGCGGGGCACCGTGGCTGGCCACGGTGTCGTTGGACAACACGTCCGTGCTGACCGTGCCGTCGAAGGCGACCGTCGTCGAATCGGGATTGACGGTCACGGTATTCGCCACCGTCACTGTGACCGTCGCGGTGGCACACGAGGCCGGGGAGCCGGTGTCGCACACCTGGTAGGTGTAGCGGTCGGTGCCGCTGGTGCCGTCGGTCGGGGTGTAGGTGATGCTGCCGTCGGCGTTCACCACCGCGCTGCCCTTGGCCGGCTGCACCGCGACGGTCGGGTCGGCCAGCGGCTGCCCGGTCGAGGAAGTGTCGTTGGCCAGCACGTTGGTGGTGACCGGATTGCCGGGGTTGGTCGTGGCTGAATCCGGCGTGGCGGCAACGGAATCTCCGCCGACCGAGACGCTGACCGTGGCCGTGTCACAGACCGTTCCGGAAGTTCCGGTCGAGGTGTCACAGACCCGGTAGGTGTAGCTGTCCGGGCCGGAGTAACCCGGCGTCGGGGTGTAGGTGACCCGACCGGTGGCGGTGTCGACGCTGGTGCTGCCGTGGGCCGGGTCAGCGGTGACGGTCACCGATGCCGGGTCCAGCGCGGCGCCGCCGGGCGACACCGTGTCGTTGGCCAGCACGGCCGTGCTCACCGTGCCGTTCTGGGCCACCGCCACCGAATCAGGCTCGGCGGTAACGGTGTTCTCGACCAGGATGGTCACCGTGGCGGTGCCGCAGGTGGCCGGGGTGCCGGTGTCACAGACCTGATAGGTGTAGTGGTCGGTGCCGGACTCGCCGGCGGCCGGGGTGTAGGTGATGCTGCCGTCGGCGTTCACCACTGCGGTGCCCTTGGTCGGGGCCACCGAGACGGTCGGGGTGGCCAACGGCTGGCCCGAGCCGGAGCTGTCATTGGCCCGGACGTCGGTGGTGACGGCGCTACCTGGTGTGGTCGTCGCCGAATCTGGTTGTACCGTAAGGCTGTTTCCGGACACGGTCAGGGTCACCACTGCGGTGGCACAGACCGGCGTCGGGGTGCCCGTGGGTCCGGTCGAGGTGTCGCAGACCCGATACGTCAGGGCATCGGGCCCGCTGTAGCCGGTGACCGGGGTGTACGTGACCGCGCCGGTGGTGGCGTTGATCGAGGTCGTGCCGTGCGCCGGGGCCGTGCTGACCGTGACCGAACCCTGGTTGAGCGGGGCGCCACCGGCCGACACGGTGTCGTTGGCCAGGACCGGGATCGAGACACTGCCGTTCTGCGCGACCGTGGCCGAATCGCCATTCGCACTCACCGTGTTCGTCACCGCGACCGTCACCGTGGCCGTGCCGCACACCGGTGTGGCCGAGGTGTCACAGACCCGGTAGGTGTAGCTGTCGGTCCCGGACCGGCCGGCCGCCGGGGTGTAGGTGATCGTGCCGTCGCCGTTCACGGTCACGGTGCCCTTGGTGGGTCCGGCGGCGATGCTCGGGTTGGCCAGTGGCTGGCCGGTGGAGGTGGTGTCGTTGGCCCGGACGTCGGTGCTGACGGCGTTACCCGGCGTGGTCGAGGCCGAGTCGGGGTTGGCGGCCACGGTGTTGGCACCGACCTCCACGGTCACGACCGCAGTCGAACACACCGGCGTCGGGCTGGAGGTGTCACAGACCCGGTAGCTGAACGAGTCCGGCCCGCTGTAGCCCAACGTGGGGGCGTAGCTGATCGCGCCGGTGCCGGGGTTCACCGTGGTGCTGCCGTGCCCGGCCAGCACGCTCACCGTGACCGATGCCGGGTCGAGCGGGGCCCCGCCGGCCGACACCGTGTCGTTGGCCAGGACCGGGACGGTCACGGCTCCGTTCTCGGCGACCGCGGCGGAATCGGCATGTGCGGCAACGGTACTGATCACCGCCACGGTGACCGTGGCACTGCCGCACACCGCCGGGGTGGAGGTGTCACAGACCCGGTAGGTATAGCTGTCGGTGCCGGCAAAGGCCGCCGCCGGGGTGTAGGTGATGGTGCCGTCGGCATTCACCAGCGCGGTGCCGTGCGCCGGGGCGCCGGTGACGGTCGGGCTCGCGAACGGCTGGCCGGAGGCGGAGGTGTCGTTGGCCCGGACGTTCGTGGTGACCGGGTTGCCCGGTGTGGTCGAGGCCGAGTCCGGATTCACGGTGACGGCGTTACCCGACACGGTCACCGACACGGTTCCGACCGCACAGGTCGGGGTCGGCGTCGAGGCGTCGCAGACCTGGTAGCTGTAGGCGTCCGCTCCGCTGTAGCCCGCGGCCGGGGTGTAGGTGACGGCACCGGTGGTGACGTTGACCGAGGTCGTACCGTGGTTCGCCGAACTGCTGACGGTGACCGAGGACGGGTCGAGCGGAGCGCCACCGGCCGTCACCGCGTCGTTGGCCAGGACGTTCGTCGTCACCGTGCCGTTCTGCCCGACCGTGGCCGAATCGGGCGATGCGGTAACGGTATTGGTCACCGTCACCGTCACCGTCGCGGCCCCGCACACCGGCGTGGCCGAGGTGTCACAGACCTGGTACCGGTAGCTGTCGGTGCCGCTGGTGCCCGAGCGCGGGGTGAAGGTGATGGTGCCGTCCGGGTTGACCGTCGCGGTGCCCTTGCTCGGAGCGGTCTGGATGGTCGGGTTGGTCAGCGGCTGCCCGGTGGCACTGGAGTCATTCGCCCGGACGTTGGTGGTGACCGGCGTGATCGGCGTGGTGGTGGCCGAGTCGTCGGCCGCGCTCACCGAGTTGGCCCCGACGGTCACGCTGACAGTGGCCACGTCGCAGACCGGGTTCGGCGTGGAACCGTCACACACCCGGTAGCTGTAGCTGTCCGAACCGGCGAAGCCGGCGGCCGGGGTGTAGGTGACCGCCCCGGTGGTCGCGTTCACCGCTGTGCTGCCATGCATCGGCAGGGCCGTGACGGTGACGCTGGCCGGATCCAGCGGGGAGCCACCGGTCGAAACGGTGTCATTGCTCAGCACGTTGGTGCTGATCGCGGTGTTGCCGCTGGTGCTGGCCACATCCGGGTTGGCGGTCACGGTGTTGTTGACCGAGACGGTCACCGTCGCGGTGTCACAGACCGGCGTGGCCGAGGTATCACAGACCCGGTAGGTATAGCTGTCGGTACCGGACCTGCCCGCGGCCGGGCTGTAGGTGACGGTGCCGTCGGCGTTGACCACCGCGGTGCCACTGGCCGGGCCGGTGACGATGGTCGGGTTGGTCAACGGCTGGCCCGAGGTGGACGTGTCGTTGGCGCGGACGTTGGTGGTCACCGGGTTGCCCGGCGTGGTCGAGGCGGTATCGGCATTGGCGGCAACGGTGTTCCCGCCGACGGTGACGTTGACCGGGGCCGTGGCACAGACCGGAGCCGGGTTGCGGGCGGCATCGGTGGAGCCGTCACAGACCTGGTAGGCGAAGCCGTCCGGTCCGGAGTAGCCGGCGTCCGGGGTGTAGGTGATCGCACCGGTGCTGGTGTCGACCGAGGTCGCACCGTGCGCCGGCGACGTGCTGACGGTGACCGAGGCCGGGTTCAGGGCCGAGCCGCGGGCCGACGCGGCATCGTTGGTCAGCACCGGCACCGATACCGAGCGGTTCTGTCCGGTCGCGGCCGTATCTGCCTGTGCGGTAACCGTGTTGGGCACGCTGATAGTGACCGTCGCGGTGCTGCAGACCGGCGTGGACGAGGTGTCACAGACCCGGTAACTGAAGGCATCGGTGCCCGAGGTCCCGCCGGCCGGGGTGTAGGTGACGGTGCCGTCGGCGTTCACCAGCACGGTGCCCTTCGTCGGACCGTTGCCGGCCAGCACGGTCGGGTTGGCCAGCGGCTGGCCGGTCGCCGTGGTGTCGTTGGCTCGGACGTTGATGGTGACCGGGTTGCCTGGGGTGGTCGAGGCGCTGTCGTCGACCGCGACCACATTGTTGGTGCCGACGCTGACCCCGACGGCGGCCGAGGCGCAGACCGGGGTCGGGCTGGAGGAGTCGCACACCTGGTACCGGAAGGTGTCCAGACCGCTGAAGCCGTTGGCCGGGGTGTAGCTGATCGCCCCGGTGGCCGGGTTGACGCTGGTGCTGCCGTGGCTCGGCGCCCCGGTCACCGTGACGTTGCCCGGATTCAGGGCGGCACCACCGGCGGTGTGGGTGTCATTGGCCAGCACATCGACCGGCACGGCCGTGTTCTGCGGTGTCGTGGCCTGATCATCATTGGCGATAACGGTGTTCGTCACCGAGACGGTCGCCGTCGCGGTCGCGGTGGCACAGGCCGGCGGGTTGCCGGTGTCGCACACGGAGTAGCTGAAGCTGTCGGTACCGGACTCCCCGGTGGTCGGGGTGTAGGTGATGGTGCCGTCCGCGTTCACCGTCACCGTGCCCTTGGCCGGCGCGGTGACGATGGTCGGGTCGGACAACGGCTGCCCGGTCGCCGAGGTGTCGTTGGCCCGGACGTCGACGGTGGTCGGAGTGCCGGCCGGCGTGCTGAGGTCGTCCGGGTTGGCGGTCACGGTGTTGCCGGTGACGGTGAGGTGGACGGTGGCGGTGTCGCAGGTCGGGGTGCTCGTTCCGGTCGGTGACGTCGAGCCGTCGCAGATCCGGTAGCCGAAGGAGTCGGGGCCGGAATAGCCCGGCGTCGGTGTGTAGGTGACGATGCCGTTGGTGATGCTGGTGGTGCCGTGCACCGGCGCGGCGATGACGGCGAGCGAGCCGGCGTCGATCGGCGAGCCGTTGGCCGACACGGTGTCGTTGGTCAGCACCGGGACGGCGACGGTGCCGTTCTGGACCACGGTCGCGGTGTCGTCGCCGGCCCGGAGGTTGTTGGCCACCGTGACCGTGACCGTGGCCGTGGCGCACACCGGAGTGGCCGAGGTGTCGCAGACCTGGTAGCCGTAGCGGTCGGTGCCACTCGTTCCGTTCGACGGCGTGTAGGTGATGCTGCCGTCGGCGTTGACGGTGGCCGAGCCCTTGCTCGGCTGAGTGAGCACGCTCGGATCGGCCAGGGCCTGGCCGGAGCCGGAGGAGTCGTTGGCCCGGACATCGGTGGTGACGGCGGTGCCCGGCGTCGTCGTTGCACTGTCGTTGTTGGCCGAAACCGTGTTGCCGCCGACGTTGATGTTGACCACCGCGGTGGCGCAGACCGGCGTCGGGGTGGACCCGTCACAGACCCGGTAGCTGTAGGAGTCGGGCCCGCTGTAGCCGTTGGCCGGGGCGTAGGTGATGGCTCCGGTGGCCGGGTCGACACTGGTGCTGCCGTGTACCGGCAATACGGTGACGGTGACGCTGGCCGGGTTGAGCGGTGCCCCGTTCGCGCTGACGGTGTCGTTGGCCAGCACGTTGCTGGTCACGGCCGCGTTCTGCGCCGTCGAGGCGGAATCATTCGTGGCGGTAACGGTGTTCGTCACCGTGACGGTGTCGGTGGCCGATGAGCAGACGGCCGGGCTGCCGGTGTCGCACACCTGATAGACGAAGCTGTCGCTGCCACTCGTCCCGTTTGCGGGCGTGTAGGTCACGGTGCCGTTGGCGTTGACCACGACGGTGCCCTTGGACGGGCTGTCCGGCTGGACGGTGGGGTTGGCCAGCGGCTGGCCGGAGGAGGACGTGTCGTTGGCCCGGACGTCGAGGCTGACCGGGTTGCCCGCGGCGGTGACGGCGCTGTCCGGGTTGGCGGTCACCACGTTGGCCCCGACGGTGACCGACACGGTTGCGGTGGCACAGAACGGGGTCGGGGTGGACTGGTCACAGACCCGGTAGCCGTAGGAGTCCGGGCCGGTGTAACCGGTGGCCGGGGTGTAGGTGACCGCGCCGGTCGTGGCGTTGACGCTGGTGGTGCCGTGGTTCGGGGCGGCGGTGACGGTGACCGAGGTCGGGTCGAGCGCGGCCCCGTTGGTCGAGGTGGTGTCGTTGGCCAGCACGTTGGTGGTGACCGGGGTGTTCTGCGCGGTCGTGGTCGAATCGTTCGTGGCGGTGACGGTGTTCGTCACTGTGACGGTCACGGTCGCGGTGGCACAGACCGGCGTCGGCGCGGAGGTGTCACACACCCGGTAGCCGTAGGAGTCGGTGCCGGACGTGCCGTTGGTCGGGGTGTAGGTGATGGTGCCGTTGGCGTTGACGACCACCGAGCCCTTGGCCGGCTGGCTGATCACGGTCGGGTTGGCCAGCGGCTGCCCGGTCGAGGAGGTGTCGTTGGCCCGCACGTTGGTGGTGACCGGGGTGCCGGGGGTGGTGGTGGCACTGTCGTTGTTGGCCGACACGCTGTTGGCGCCGACGGTCACGGTGACGGTCGCGCTGGAGCAGACCGCGGACGGGGTCGAGGAGTCGCACACCTGGTAGGTGAAGGTGTCCGGACCTCTGTAGCCGGTGGCCGGGGTGTAGCTGATGGCCCCGGTGGCGGCGTTGACCGCGGTGGTGCCGTGGGCGGCGCCGGTGGTCACGGTGACGCTGCCCGGGTTGAGCGGGGCGCCGTTGGCCGAGACGGTGTCGTTGGCCAGCACCGGGACGGAAACCGCTGTGTTCTGTGGGGTACTGGCGTTGTCCGGGTTGGCCGTGACGGTGTTGCTGACAGTCACGGTGACGGTGGCGCTGGCGCAGACCGGGGTCGGGGTGGAGGTGTCACAGACCCGGTAGATGTAGCTGTCGGTGCCGGACGTCCCGTTGTTCGGGGTGTAGGTCACGGTGCCGTTGGGATTGACCACCGCGGTGCCCTTGGTGGCCTGGGTGGTGATGGTCGGGGCGGCCAGCGGTTGACCGGTGGCGGTGGTGTCGTTGGCCCGGACGTCGGTGGTGACCGGCACACCGGGGGCGGCGACTGCACTGTCAGCGTTGGCCGACACGGTGTTGGCGCCGACGGTGACGTTCACGGTCGCGGTGGCACAGGTCGGCGTCGGGGTGGAGGTGTCACAGACCTGGTAGACGTAGCTGTCCGGGCCGGTGTAGCCGGTGGCCGGGGTATAGCTGATCGCGCCGGTGGTGGTGTTGACGCTGGTCGAACCGTGCGCCGGGGCGGTGGTCACCGAGACGCTGGACGGGTCGAGCGGGGCGCCGCCGTTGGCCACGGTGTCGTTGGCCAGCACGTTGGTGGTGACCGCGGTGTTCTGCCCGGTCGAGGCCGAATCATTCGTGGCGGTAACGGTGTTCGCGACCGTCACGGTGACCGCGGCGTTGGCGCACACCGGGGTCGGGTTCGAGGTGTCACAAACCCGGTAGCGATAGGTGTCGACGCCGGAGAAGCCGGACTGCGGGGTGTAGGTGATCGTTCCGGTGCCGGCGTTGACGGCCGCGCTGCCGTGGGCCGGCGCGGTGGTCACGGTCGGGTTGGCCAGGGGCTGGCCGGTGGACGAGCTGTCGTTGGCCCGGACGTCGGTCGACACCGCGGTGATCGGAGTGGTGGTGGCCGAATCATTCGTGGCGGTAACAGTGTTCGCACCCACGGTGATGGTCACTCCTGCGGAGGCACATTGCGCGGTCGGGGTCGACAGGTCGCACACCCGGTAGCCGTAGGAGTCGGTGCCGGTGAAGCCGTTGGCCGGGGTATAGGTGATCGCACCAGTACTGGTGTTGACGCTGGTGGTGCCGTGGGCCGGGGCCGACGTCACCGTGACGGACGAGGGATCCAGCGCGGCACCGTTGGCGGCGTGGGTGTCGTTGGCCAGCACGCTGGTGGCGATCGGGGTGTTCTGCGCGGTGGTGCCGGTGTCGTTGGTGGCCGTCACTGCGTTGGGCACGGTGATGGTCACTCCTGTGCTGGCGCAGACCGGGGTCGAGGAGGTGTCACAGACCCGGTAGGTGAAGGTGTCGAGGCCGGAGGTGCCGTTGTTCGGCAGGTAGGTGATGGTGCCGTCCGGGTTGACGGTCGCAGTGCCCTTGGCCGGGTTGGTCAGCACGGTTGGATTTGCCAGCGCCTGACCGGTGGCGCTGGTGTCGTTTGCCCTTACGTTCACGGTGACTGCGGTACCGGGCGGGGTGGTCGCCGTGTCCGGGTTGGCGGTCACCGAGTTCGTGCCGACGGTGAGGTTCACGCTGGCGGTGGCACAGACCGGAGCGGCTGCGCCGGTGGCGTCGGTCGAACTGTCACAGACCCGGTAGACGTAGGAGTCGGTGCCGGAGTAGCCGGTGGTCGGGGTGAAGGTGATCGCCCCGGTCGTGGTGTTGACGCTGGTGGTGCCGTGCGCCGGGTTGCTGGTCACAATGAGGCTGGCCGGGTTGAGCGGCGAGCCGTTGGTGGCGACGGTGTCGTTGGCCAGCACGGTGGTGGCGACGCTGGTGTTCTGCGGCGTCGTCGAAGAATCGTTCACTGCGGTAACGGTGTTCGTGACGTTGACCGTGACCGTGGCGGTCGAGCAGACCGGCGTCGGGTTCGAGGTGTCACAGACCCGGTAGCTGTAGGAGTCCGTGCCGGAGGTCCCGTTGGTCGGCCGGTAGGTGATGGTGCCGTCGGCGTTGACTCCTCCGGTGCCCTTAGAAGGTCCGCCGGGGTTGACGATTGGATTTGCGAGGGGCTGGCCGGTGGCGCTGGTGTCGTTTGCCCTTACGTTCGTGGTGACTGCGGTACCGGGCGTGGTGCTGGCCGTGTCCGGATTGGCGGTGACGCTGTTGGTGCCGACGGTGACGATCAGCGTGGTCTTGGCACAGACCGGAGCCGC
>CAZZZW010000011.1:0-29220 GCA_964658795.1 Phormidium nigroviride PCC 7112 | reverse complement strand
ACCGCCGCCACCCGTACCGCCACCGCCCATACCGCTGGTCTGGGCCGCGGCCGGACCCACGCTGGGAATGCTTCCGGTGTGCGGCGAGGCGGCGGTCGCGATGCCGAAGCCGGCCGTGCCGAGCAGCCCGGCCACCAATGCCGTCACCACCCCGACCCGGGCCAGCCCCGTGACCGGGACGAGCAGGCCGGACACCGCGAGCACCGTCGCAACCCCCACGACGTAACGCAATTCCGGGTGCCAGGTCGAGGTCCGCCCCAGCAGCAGGAAGCTCCACCCGCCGGCCGCGGTCGCCAGCGCGGCCAGACCGACCCGGGCCGCAGCCAAGGACCGCACCCGCCACAACTCGGCCCCGACCAGGGCGACCAGCGCAGCGATCGCCGGCGCCAGTGCGACCGTGTAGTACGGGTGGATGGTGCCCTTCATGTAGGAGAACACCAGCCCGGTGACGATCAGCCAACCACCCCAGAGCAGGACCGAGGCCCGCACCAGATCGGTGCGGCCGCGGCGCCAGGTCAGCACCAGACCGGCCACCAGCGCGACCAACGCCGCGGGCAGCAGCCAGGAGATCTCATTGCCCATCTCCGAACCGAACAGCCGGCCGAGCCCGGTCGAGCCGCCGAAGCTGGAGCCGGCCGCGCCACCCCCGCCGCCACCACCGTTACCGGAGCCACCGAGCAACCGGCCGAAACCGTTGTAGCCGAAGACCAGGTCGAGCACGCTGTTGTTGGTCGAACCACCGATGTAGGGGCGGGACGAGGCCGGCCAGAGCGCGACCGCGAGCACCCACCAACCGGCCGCGACCAGCAGCGCCAGCCCGGCCAGCAGGACGTGTCCGAGCCGGCGCCGGATCGAGGTCGGGGCGGCCAGCAGGTAGACCAGTACGAAGGCCGGCAGCACCAGGAAGCCCTGCAACATCTTGGTCAAGAAGGCGAAGCCGAGCGCGACCCCGGCTAACGCCAGCCACCGGGCCGAGGCCACCTCGGTCGCCCGCACCACCGCGTACGCGCCGGCCACCATCAGCAGCGTGAGCAGCGCATCCGGGTTGTCGAACCGGAACATCAGCACCGCGGCCGGGGTCAGCGCCAGCAACGCACCGGCGATCAGCCCGGCGGCCGGTCCGCTGATCCGCTTCACCGTGGCGTAGAGCAGGCCGACGGCCGCGACCCCCTCCAGCGCCTGCGGCACCAGCAGGCTCCAGCTGTTGAAGCCGAACAGCCGGGCCGACAGGCCGGTCACCCACAGGAAGGCCGGTGGCTTGTCGACAGTGATCGAGCTACCGGAGTCCAGCGAACCGAAGAACCAGGCCTTCCAACTCTGACCGCCGGCCTGGCTGGCGGCCGCGTAGAAGCTGTTGGCCCAGCCCGAGGCGGACAGGTCCCACAGATACAGCACGGTGGTGAGCACCAGCAGCCGAACGCCGCCGGCCGGGCCCAGGTCGGCTGCGATAACGGACCGCGCACGATTCGCCGGAAACGAGATGCCCCCGGCGGTGGGTCGGGTGACAATGTGGGCGCATCGATCGTGCGCAAGTCGGTGAGAAGTGTCATGGTGTGTTCCGTTTTCATCCGAGTTCGAGAGGTCATACGTGCGTCGACTTCAAGAATCGGAATCGGGGCTGGCCCGGTCTTGTGTAATCGCTTTCGGAAATCTGTGAAGCGATCTGGCTCTCAATAAATCTCAAATCACCCTCCACAGTTGGCATCCACGCGCTAATTTCGTGTTAACGAAAGTTGGCACGGACGCCGACTGAGCAGTCCCGACATGGAGTCACAATGGGTTTCGCCCGCAAGCACAAAGCAAAGGTTCTCGGGGCCGTACTGGCCCTGGCGTTGGTCGTCACCGCGGCTGTCCTGGCACTGACCGCACCGAACGCCACGGCGGACACCCCAGGCATCCAGCAACTGTGCGGGGCGCCCGTTCCGGTAGGGCAGGTGCGCTGCCTGGCGGAGAGGCAAGCCGGCGTGCATGCCATGGCCGTGGCTCCGAATAGCACGCCCAGCGGCTACTCGCCGGCTGACCTCAAGGACGCCTACCAGCTCGACACCACCAAGGGCGTCGGTCAGACGGTGGCGATCGTGGACGCCTACGACGACCCGACCGCCGCCGCCGACCTGGCCGTCTACCGCTCCCAGTACGGGCTGCCGGCCTGCACCACGGCCAGCGGCTGCTTCCGCAAGGTGAACGAGCACGGCGCGACCTCACCGCTGCCGCGGCCGGACCAGGAATGGGCCGGCGAGATCTCCCTCGATCTGGACATGGTCTCGGCGGCGTGCCCGCAGTGCAAGATCCTGTTGATCGAAGCCAGCAGCACCTACCTGGAGGACCTCGGCACCGGTGTGAACACCGCCGTGCGGATGGGTGCCAAGTTCGTCTCCAACAGCTACGGCGGCCCCGAGGGCGCCGGTGAGAACGCCGGCGACGTGTACTACAACCACCCGGGCGTGGCGATCACGGTCAGTACCGGCGACGACGGCTACGGCCCGGCCTACCCGGCCGCCTCGCCGTACGTCACCGCGGTCGGCGGCACCTCGCTGAGCCGGTCGAACACGACCCGGGGTTGGACCGAGTCCGCCTGGGCCGGGGCCGGCAGCGGCTGCTCGGCCTTCGAGACGCGACCGACGTTCCAGATCATGACCAGCTGCGCCCATCGAGCCGTGGCCGACGTCTCGGCCGTGGCCAACCCGAGGACCGGGGTAGCGGTCTATGACAGCTACAGCAGCCTCGGTGGCGGCTGGGGCGTCTACGGCGGCACCAGTGCCTCCTCGCCAATCATCGCCGGCATCTACGCCCTGGCCGGCACCCCGAACGCCTCGGACTACCCGAACGCCTACCCCTACAACTGGACCAACCACCTCAACGACGTCGCCGCCGGTAACAACGGGACCTGCGCGAACCCCTCGTGGTGCGCCAGCCGGGCCGGCTGGGACGGCCCGACCGGGCTGGGCACGCCGAGCACCGCGTCGGCCTTCAGCCCGATCGGCAGCGTCGATGGCACCGTGCACGAGTTCAACCTGATCGGCAAGGTGACCGGCAGCCAGCTCGCCGGTCTGCCCATCGGCCTGCGGGCGACACCGCTGCTGCCCGCCGGCGATTCCCTCGCCTCGCTGACCTGGAAGTCCGGCCGCGGCGACTGCACGCTGAGCGCAGCGACCGGGCCGACCAACTCGGTCACCTGCCCGGCCGGTCTGCTCGGTGGCGTGAACGTGGCCGCGACGGCGACCGACACCAAGGGTCACAGCAAGACGGTGATCATGGGCCTGACCTTCGGCGCCGTGACCTACAAGCGTCCGGTCCGGATCTCGGTCACCCTGCTCGGCCAGTCCGGCTCGCCGCAGAGCATGTGCACCGGCGTGGCCAGCGTCGTCCGGGCCGGTCTGGTGGACGCCAACAGCGGCCTGCCGATCAAGGGCCTGACCGCGGTGTTCGGCCGACAGTCAGGCAGTACCGCAGCCACCTCGGCCGGCTCGGCGCAGTCGGTCGGCGGAGTCGCCCTGATCAGCGCGGTGTCGCGGACGGCGGTCAGGTTCGCGGCCCGGTCCGTGGCCACCGGACCGTTCGCGGCCGGGGTCAGCGGCTGGCTTCCGGTCAACGTCGGGCTGTGCACCCCGCGGGTCACCGGCTCGATCAACAAGACCACGTCCTACTACGGGGATTCGGTCGTCGTGACCGGACACGTCACCCGGGCCGGTGCCGGCGCGCAGGTGCCGTTGCCGAACCCGCCGGTGGTGCTCACCGAGGTCGTCAACGGCAAGCGGGTCGCGTTGGGCTCGTTGCGCGCCAACTCGGCCGGGGCCTACGCCGGCGTGGTCCGTCCGATTGCCTCCGGTCGCATCATCGCCACCGTCCCGGCCAGTTCGGCTTGGCACGGCTCGGAAATCGCGATCGGCAACCTGACGGTGCTGATCCCGCCGACCTCGATGACCGGTAGTGCCGACCAGCTCAACATCGGCAGCCCGATCACCGTGACCGGGACCCTGATCCGCAACGGTGCCAGCCCGGCGCCGCTGGCCGGTCGGACGGTGACCATCCGCAGCACCGCATCGGGGCACGTCACCGTGCTGGGAAGTGCGACCGTGGCCGGCGATTCCAGCTACCGCGTCGTGGTGCACCCGAGCCAGGGCGGCGAACTGAGCGCCTACTACGCCGGCGCGGCGGGCTCCCCCGCGGCCGCCGTCGACCTGGGGGCGTTGAGCACGGTCTCCAACAACTGATCGGCGATCAGCGGGCCGGGTAGTCCAGCACGTTGGACGGTGACGTGGTGCTGTCGGTCGGCGGCCCGTAGTCGTTCACCACGTGATCGATCGCGCCGGCGTTGTTGAGCGAGATGGTCAGGACGTCGTGCAACTGCACGCCGGGCCGGACCGGCACCTCGAAGGCATGCGAGGCGTGCACCGCCGGATTGACGTCGAAGAAGCAATAGCTGCCCAGTCCCCAGGCCGCATGGGCTCGCACGCTCGCCCCGACCTTGTAGGCGGCGTAACCGAGAATCCCGTTGTGTTGCCAGGCCGCCTGGTCCGGCGGATCGTAGGGCATCTCGTTCTGGAACATCACCGTCCGGCCGCGTTCACCGTTCCAGATCACGTCGTATTTCTGGTAGTGCTCGACGAACAGTCCGGTTGCGGTGACGTCATCGCCGTTCACCAACACCCCGGTGTCGGCGGTGTTCACGGTCCAGCCGACGCCGGTGCCGTGATCGGCCCGCCAGGCCCAGATGTCATCGAGCACCACGTTGTTGCTGTCCACCACCAGGGAGTTGGTCGCCTTACCGGCGTGCGCGCCGCCGATCCGGAAGAACACGTCCTGCAGGCCGGTCGGGTCGTCGCGGCGGCTGAGGATCGGCTTGAGCACCCCGAGCTGCGACAACGGCGTTCCCAGCTGAAGCAGGGCCGGCGAGTTGACCGGGCCGGCGTCGAAGATCAGGCCGGAGATGTCGACGCCGGGCACGTCGGCCACCGCCATCGGTACCGCACCGTTGTCCGGCTCGATCGTTGCCATGCCCATGCCGAGCACGATGGTGTCGGGCCGGAGCACCCGGATGGTCTGGTTCACGTGGTAGACACCCGGAGTCAGGATCAGGTTCTTGCCCAGGGCCAGCGCCAGGTTGATCTTGGCCACGCTGTCACCGGGCTTGGCGAGGTAGAAGTCCTTGATGGACAGGGACTTTCCCGGGGTGTTGCTGGTGGCCGTCCAGGTCGTCCCCGAGCTGTTGGCCCGCGCGCTGGGCACGAACACCCGGTACTTTCCGGCCGAATCCACATACAGGTACGGCTTCTCCCGCGAGGCCGGGTCGGTGGCCAACGTGGTGTAGGGCGGGCTCGGAAAGGACTGCGCCGGCGCGCCCTGGACGCCGGCGAAGACCTGGTTCCAGACTCCGTTCGACCAGCTGCCGATGGCGGAGTCCCGGGTCAACCACTGCTGCTGCGGTGCGTTGATCACCGTGCTGTCCACGTGCGAGTCGGCGATGAAGCCACCGCTGGCGTAGCCACCGAGATAGTCGAACAGGCCGAGCTGACCCTTGATGTCGACCCGGCGCAGCGGCGCGGCCTGCGAGACCGCCCACCAGTCCGTGCCACCGTCGGGGTTGATCGCCAGGTTCTCGGCCGACCGCCAGAAGTTGACCAGCGAGGTCCGGTCGTCGTTGAAGCGGTCCTGGGCCCAGACGGTCAGACCGCCGTTGACGGTGACGTCGTCCGGGTTCTGGCCGAGCCCGGATACCGTTGTGTAATAACCGATCTGGCCGTTGAAGGAGTAGCTGCCCGGCTTGAACAGGAACGCCTGGCGCTGGTCGCCGAACTGGTTGTACTGCTGCTGGGCGTTGACCCGGTCGAACGCGGCCTGGATGTCGGCGGACGGTGTGCCCGGATCGAAGATCGTCACGTTCGGACCGAAGTCGGGCTGGTCACTGGTAGCGGCCGGCGCGGCGTAGGCATCGACGCTGGTCGCCACGATGAGGGCCAGGCTGACACCGCCGGCGGCGGCCCGGTGAACGTACCTGCGTGCTGTCGGCATCCGATGACCCCGATCCTCGTTGATGATCCGGGTGTTTCTTAACGCCTTGAAGGAAGGCTTGTCAATGCTTTCGTGAGAGCGCGGTCAGGCCGGTGCCCGCTGGGAGGTCAGGGCAACCGCCGGCTCGGCCATGAAGGTCGTCAGGGCGGTGGCGAACCGTTCCGGTTGGTCCAGGTGCGGAAAGTGGCCGGCGTGCTCGAACAGTTCCACCCGGCAGCCGGGAAATCCCTGCTGCCCGATGACCGCATGCCACGACGGGATGATCGGATCCTTGGCCCCCCACACCAGGAGCACCGGCAGCGGCTCGGCCAGCGGCAGGTGGTCGAGCGCCGTCACCGTCTGGCCGCCGCGGTCCAGCACCGATCGGGTGGTGGCCAGGAACGCCCGACGGCTGTCCCGATCACCGAGCGAGACGAAGGCACGCCAGCTCTCGGCGGTGTCCGCACCGGGCTTAATCCCCAATCCGTGCAGGCGATTACCGATCCAGCCGACCCGGTCCCGGACCCATTTCGAGGCCGCCACGGTCAGGACCAGGTCAGCACCGGGCAACGTCGCCGCCCGGAGCAACAGGCTGACCTCACGCCCCAGGCCACCGCTGCTGACCAGCACCAGCCGAGCCACTCGCTCCGGGAACAGGTAACTGAACTGCATCACGATGCCACCGCCGAGGGAGTGCCCGACCAGGGTCACCCGATCGATGCCGAGGCGATCGAGCAGGTCACGCAAGGTGGCCGCGTGCGAGGACAGCGAGTAGTCCCCGATCGGCTTGGCCGAGCTGCCGTGGCCGAACAGGTCGGGCGCGATGACCCGGTAGCGATCGGACAGTTCCCCGATCACGCCGGTCCAGGTCTCATGCGATCCGAGCATGCCGTGGACGAGCAGGATCGGCTCACCGTCGCCGGCCTCGACCGCCCGGGGACCGGCCTCGACATAGTGCAGGTCATGGCCGTGCAGCTTCACAGACGTCATCTCGAGCCGTCCTCCGACTGGGTTACCGATGCGTAACCTACGGTACCGTAGGTACGGCATCGGCGGCCAACGCCGCCCAGCTCGACAGCTCCTGTTTCGCTGGCGATCGACGAGGTCGGCCGCCGACTAGGCTTGGCAGCCGTGAGCTACGGGACGCTGTTTCTGGTACCGACCCCGATCGGGCATCCCGACGACATCACCCTGCGGGCCATCGACACGCTCAAGCGGGTCGAGCTGATCGCCGCCGAGGACACCCGGAACGCCCGAACCCTGCTGCAGCCACTGGGTATCGACACCAAACTGATCAGCTACCACGACCACAACGAGGAGTCCCGGGCCGTCCACCTGGTCAACCTGCTGCGCGACGGCCAGAGCATCGCGCTGATCTCCGACGCCGGCACGCCGATGGTCAACGACCCGGGTTACCGGCTGCTCCAGGCCGCCATCGCCGCCGAGGTCGAGGTGGTCCCACTGCCCGGCGCAAGCGCCGCGATCAGCGCCCTGATCGGTTCCGGACTTCCCGTTCATCGTTTCTTCTACGGAGGATTCCTTCCGCGCAAGGAGGCCGCTCGGCAGGCCGCCATCCGCGACCTGCTCGGCCTGGACGCCTCGCTGATCTTCTTCGAGGCACCGCATCGGTTGCTGGAGATGGTCCGGGACCTGCGGGCGGTGCTCGGCGACCGGCGCGCTGTCCTGGCCCGCAGCATCAGCAAACGCGACGAACGATTCATCCGAGGAACGTTGACCGAACTCGAATCCGAGTTGGCCGCCCAGGAGACGGTACGGGGCCAGTACACCGTCGTCGTGGAGGGCTCGGCCGACGCCGTGGACGATGTCGTCGTGCAGCAGGCGCGCGAACTCGCGGCCGCACTGACCCGGCACGGGGCCGATCCGCGGTTGACCCGGGCCGTGGTCCAGGACCTGACCGGCCTTTCCCGCAACCAGGTCTACGAACTCACCAGCGGGACTTAGGTCAGCGGATCCAGGATGACCGACCGGCTCAGGTTGCGGGGCTGATCCGGGTCCAGGCCACGGGACTCGGCGACCGCCACCGCCAGTCGCTGTGCCAACACCAGATCCACCATCGGATCAAGCCCGTTGTCCACGAAGGTCGCACCGGTCGCCTCGACCTCGGCTCGCAATCCGGCGCCGTCGCCACCGAACTGCCACACCAACCGGCCGGGCGCCGCGATGCTGATCGGGCCGTGCCGGTACTCCATCGTCGGATAGCTCTCGGTCCACAACTGGGCCGCCTCGCGGCATTTCAGCGCGGCCTCCCGGGCGATGCCGTGCGCGAATCCGTGGCCGAGAAAGGTGATCTGCTCCGCCGCGAGCCACTCGGCCGGCAGCTCCCGGCCAAGAGCATCGTCGGCTCGGTCGGCCAGCGCGATCACGTCCGTGCCCAGGTGCGCCCGGAGCAGGGCCAGCGTGGTGGTGGCGAACACCGTCTGCACGACCGACTTCTCATCGGCGAAGCCGAGCGCGATCACCTCGTCGGCCGGGACTGCGGCCGGCGTCATCGCATCGGCGAGGATCACCGTCCGAGGCAGCTTTGCCTCGGTCCGATCGAGCAGTTCCAGGACCTCGGTGGTGGTACCGGAACGGGTGATCGCCAGCACGGCGTCGTAGCGCCGGTCGTAGGGGAACTCCGAGGCGGCCCAGGAATCGGTCTCGCCCTGCCCGGCCGCTTCGCGCAACCGGGAGTAGGCCTCGGCGATGAACCAGGACGTGCCGCAGCCGACCACCGCCACCCGGGCTCCGGCCGGCGGCAACATGCCGGCCACCGCAGCCGACAGCGACGCCGCACGACGCCAGCAGCCCGGCTGCCGGACGATCTCGATCCCGGTGGCGGTCATACGTTCTCCTTGGCTCTACCTTGCGTTCGAGTGCTCACACAGCATATCTTCGCGCAGTTTCGCGCAGTTGCTCTGGTAGCGTCCACGAGCATGAAACGGCACGACCGGTTGAACGCCTTGCTCGACGCGATGGCCGAGAGCGGTCAGGTCGATGTCGATGAGATGGCCGTCCGACTGGAGGTCTCAGCCTCCACCGTCCGGCGCGACCTCAACCACCTGACCGAACAGCAACTGGTCAAACGCACCCGCGGCGGGGCGGTCGCCTCGGCCGTCAGCTACGACCTGCCGATGCGCTACAAGGCGCCCAAGCAGCAGGCGGCCAAGGTCCGGATCGGGCAGGCCGCGGCCCTGCTGGTCGGCAGCAGCGACATCATCGCCCTCAACGGTGGCACCACCACCACCGAGGTCGCGCGCAGCCTGGCCACTCGGGAGATCACCAGTTCCGCGCTGGCCATCACCATCGTCACCAACGCGATCAACATCGCCGGCGAACTGACCGTGCGTCGCCACCTCAAGCTGGTCATGACCGGTGGCACGGTCAAGCCACAATCCTTCGAGTTGATCGGGCCATTCGCGATGGACACCCTCAACCAGATCGACCTGGACCTGGCCATCATCGGGGCCGAGGCGATGGACCCGGCGGTCGGGGTCAAGGCGATGGACAGCGACGAGGCCCAGATCAGCCGGCTGATGGCCAGCCGGGCCCGCAAGGTCGTGGTCACGGCCGACTCGACCAAGCTGCACTCCCGCGCCTTCACCCGGGTGTGTGCCTGGCCGCAGGTGTCGGTGCTGGTCACCGACATCGATGCGCCCGCCGCAGACCTGGAACTGATCCGAGCCGCCGGCGTAGAGGTGCTGGCCGTCTGACTTTCGCCTGTCGCTACGGGGGATTCGACCCGCGGTCCTGCTCCTGCACCAGCAACTCGTCCAGATCACGCAAGTTCCACATCGCCCGCAGGGGCTGCGCGATCCGGTGGTTGCCGGCCAGCTTCTCCCGATGCCGGTGCATGAAGGCCCAGTAGCCGGCCGTGAACGGGCAGGCCTGCTCGCCGGTTCGCAGCTTCGGATCATAGGCACACGGACCGCAGTAGTTGCTCATCCGATCGATGTAGGAACCACCGCCGGCATAGGGCTTGGTCATCATCAGGCCGCCGTCGGCGTACTGGGACATGCCGATCACGTTCGGCACCATCACCCAGTCGTAGCCGTCGACGAAGGCCCGATGGAACCAGTCGGTCACCTCGGCCGGGTGCCAACCACGCTGCATCGCGTAGTTGCCCAGCACCATCAACCGGGGAATGTGGTGCACCCAGCCGTGTTCTCGAACGTCCTTGAGGATGCTGGACAAACAGTTGGCCTCGACCCGGTCGGCGTCCAGCTCAGCGAACCAGTCCGGCAGCTTGCGCCGGGCCTGGAGTGCGTTGTGACGTCGGTAGGAATCGGGCTGGTACCAGTACAGGTGCCAGACGTAGTCCCGCCAGCCGATCAGCTGCCGAATGAAGCCCTCGGCCGAGGCGATCGAGATCTGCTTGTCCCGATAGGCCTGTTCCACCTGCCGCACCACCTCCAGCGGGTCGAGCAGGCCAAGGTTGAGCGGTGCCGAGAGCAGCGAGTGGGCCAGCCAGGCATTGCCGGACAACATCGCATCCTCGTACGGTCCGAAGGTGTCCAGCCGTTCGCTGATGAAGTGCCGCAACGCCGTCAGTGCCTCGGACCGGGTGGCCGCGAACCGGCGAGGGCCGTCGTCACCGATGAAAGACACCGCGCCATCGGCCTGCCACCGGTCGAGGTCATGCCGGACCTCCTCGTCGATCTCATCCTCGGTCGGCCACCACGGCTCGGCCACCGTCAATCGCCCGGATCTGGGGGGTGGCTTGCGATTGTCGTGGTCGAAGTTCCACTTGCCGCCGGCGGGCTGATCGCCGTCCATCAGCACGTCATGCGCGACCCGAGCCCGCCGGTAGAAGTCCTCCAGGATCAGCCGCTTGCCCTGCCGCCCGTCGGCCCACCGGCCGAAGTCGGCCATCGAGGTGGCGAAGCCCCGCGCCGGCAACACCTCGACCTGGTCGAGAGATTCCACGAAGGTCAACGCGGCCCGGGTGGTCGGGTGGCACACCGTCACCTTGCCGCGCAGCGCCGGGCGATAGGTCTCGGACTTGACGTAGCGGCACTGGTCACCGAGTTCGGCGGCCCGATGCCGCATCGCCGACAGCACCAGATGCGCCTTCTGCCGGTGGAACCGGCGCCGGGCGAACACCCGCTTGGCCTCGACCATCAGCACGGTTTGGTCCGGTGAGTCCAGGAAGTGCGGGCCCAGTTGGTCACCGAACAACCAGCGTCGCGGGGCAGCCATGCCCTCCATACTGCCGGTTCAGCGACGAGATGCGCGGCGCCGGCCCGCGGCCCGCCGACCAGCGGCTCGCTTACCCGGCGCGCGGCGTGCTGCTGTTCGAGCAGGACGCAGCGACAACCGGACCTGCGGCCGACGCCGATTCGTGCTGTACCGCAAGGCTGAAACCAGCCGATCCCGCCAGGGCAGGCTGCGCCGGACCGATCGGCGCAGCGCCGCGTGGGCCTGCCAGGCCAGGTCGGCATCCTTGGCCACCAGGATCGATTGCGGGCTGAAAGCGGCCTGGTCGGCGGCCGCCGAAACCGTCCGCACCTGCTCGGCCGGCACCGCTCCGAACTGTTCGCCGGCGGCGTGCTCGACCTCCGCCCCGGTCAGCGAGCGAAGATCACCCAGACCGGATTCGGTCAGTACGTCCAGGGTTTCCTGCCAGGCCGTGATGACCCGCAATCGCGCGTCGGCCACCCGCCGACGCCGGTACCACCGGAGCCGGCGGCGACCCAGCAGCAGCACCACGACGAGCATGACCAGCACGACCAGACCGACCGGCACCAGCCACAGCAGGGCCCAGTTCGGATGATGCTTGCGTGCCACGGTCACGGCACTCTTCGGGGCCACCGCATGACCGCCGTTCGACTCGGTCACCAGCGCGGCCTGGCTGGGCGTGCTGCTCGGCGTCGGCGTCTTGCTCACCCCAACGGTCGGCTGGGACTCGGTCGTGGCGTACCGGGACGGAGACGGATCGAGCACCACCCAGCCCGATCCGCGAACCGGAATCTCCACCCAGCTGTAGGCATCCTTGGTGGTCAAGGTGTACTTGCCGGCCGCAAGTTGATGGCTGCCGTCGCCGTTCGTCACCCGGAAGCCACTGACGATCCGCGCCGGCACGCCGAGGTTACGCGCGATCAAGGTGACCAGGGTGGCGTACTGCTCCGGGGTGCCGCTGCGCTGGGGCCCGAGGATCGCGGCCAGTACGGCCGAGAAGCTGGTGCCGCCGATGGCCGCGCCGGCCGCGGCGGTGACCGTCGGCGACGCCTTGGCCGAGACGGTGGGCTTGGCCTTCTTGCTCGGCGTGGCCTTCTTACCCGGAGTGGTTCTGGCCTTCGGCTTCGACTTGGTAGGCGTGGCGCTGGGTGCGGCGGTCGAGCTGACCGACGGATCGGTCAACAGATAGTTGCTCCGCAGATCATCGGTCAGCGCCTGCAGAAAACTGTTGGCCGAGGCCGAGGCCTTGCCGGTCTCGCTGACGAACCCGCTGATGACGCTGGCCAGGGTGGTACGGACCTGTCCTGGCAACTGGCTGTCGACCGGGGGCGCCGAGGTGGCCGGCAACCAGGTGGCCGGCAGCTCGGTCAGGGTCTGCGAGGACGGCACCGAGCGCACCGTGTAGGAGGAGTTGGGTGTCAACTGTCCGGTCGGCACGATCATGCCGCTGTCCTGGTCGACACTGACCGACACGCCGGTCACCTTCTCCGGCCGGAACAGCGTCGGCATCCACGGTGAGGCGGTGATCAGGTCGCTGCGCAACTGGTAGGTCTGATCCACCGGCGCCGCCGGGGAATCCAGCTCCGGATCGGTGTCGGCCGGCAACACCCCGCCGGACGGTTTGAAGCTGCGGGTGAACGACCAGCTGTCGCCGTCGTAGAAGTCCACGCTGGCCAGACCGAAGTAGCCCGGGGTCTTCTGATCCACGCTGACATCGAACAGCGGCGTGCCGGCGTCCTTGCGGTTGGCCGGCCGCAGTGAGGACACATAGGCCAGCGGCGTGGTCGGATCTGCCTGCGTGACCGAGGGAATCCGCTTTACCACGGTCGGCGGCCCGGCAAAGACCGAGCGATCGGCGATGAAGACGGCCAGCCCGGCGACGACGAGGGCGGTGACGACACCCGCGGCGATCCGCTGCAACGGCAGCAGATTGAGCGAGGCCGCGTCATCGGTGTTGACCACCTGGCCGGCTGCCTCGGACCCTTCGTCCTGGGCCAGCCAACCCTGAGCGACCCGCAGCAGCACCAGCACCAGCAGCAGGCCGGCCCCGATCCCGAGGTCCACCCGATGGGCCACCTCGGCGTCCGGACCCATCGCCCGCGAGCCACCGGCGTAACCCACCGCGAACACGATCAGCCAGGTTATGTAGGGCAGAAGTGACAGCCGGCTGCGGGCCAGGCTCTCGCCCGCCAGCAGGCCGGCCAGCCAGCACAACGCCACCGGCCAGATCATCAACGACCGAGGACTCACCAGCGGCAGCGCGAAGGACAGCAGCTGGGACGGGCCGTCGAAGAACCCACTGATCAAAGCGGAGAATCCGAACGGGCTGCGCAACACCACGATCAGCGCGTACACCGCGAACAGCAGGACGCCCGCCGGTACCGTCCACAGCATCGAGCGCCGGGTCAGCTGAACCAGGACGTAGGCGAACCCGACCGAGAGCACCGCGGCGCCGAACAACGGGATGGCCAGGGTGGCCGCCGGGAACGCCCGCAGCCACATCGCCGAGGCCAGCCCGGTGGCCAGGATCGCCAATGGCGCCAGGGTGAACGGGATCGCGCGGCGGATCATCGACCGACCACGTTCCAGGCCGCGCAGGCCGCTTCGGCATCGACGGCCGAGATCACCCGGACGCCCGGGAACCGCATGGCCGGGGTGTCGTCCGGATCGACGGCGATCAGCACCAGTCGTTCGAACCGACGGCGCAGCGCGGCCAGGTACGGCAGGTCAGTCGCCTCGGCCACCCCGGTCACCACGATCAGCGCGGTACCACCGCGGGCCCGACGCAGCCGGAGCAGTTCGGCCTGCAGCGAATCATGATCCTGGGTGTCGCTGGTTCCGACGCCGGTCAAGTGATCGATCAGCGGGGTGACCTCGCGCAGCCGCGGACCACCGATGACCGTGCCGCCGGTGAGCCGGAGTTCGACCGGGGCCTTGTTGACCGAGGCCGACACCAGCACCGAAGCCGCCACATCGACGGCATGCTCGAACGCCTCTTCGGTGTAGCGATCCCGGCGCAGGTCGAGCAGGACCACCGTGTAGGGCTGCGAGGTGTCGACGTTGTGCTTGACCACCAACTTGCCGGTGCGCGCAGTGGATCGCCAGTGCACCA
Organism: Phormidium nigroviride PCC 7112; assembly: GCA_964658795.1. GTDB lineage: Bacteria > Actinomycetota > Actinomycetes > Mycobacteriales > Jatrophihabitantaceae > Jatrophihabitans_A. Next base: position 14,939 of record CAZZZW010000011.1, on the reverse strand, counting down.
GGCGCAGATCGTCACCGACGACGTATTCGCGCAGCCGATGGAAGGTGATGTGTCCCTGCGGTGCGGTGTCCGACGACGGACCTTCCAGCGTGCGAGTCTGCCCCGTCGGCAGCTGGCGAAAGTCCAACAGCTCCGGATACACCCACAACTGCTCGGTGTGGCCGTGCTGGCGGGCGGTCCGGAACAGGTCCAGCGGATCCGTGCGCGCCACCTCGACCGGACCAATATCGAAGATTCCTCTTTTACCGGTGGGCAATCGGTAGGTCCGCACCCCTCGTTCCCGGCCGTGCAGCCGCGGGATCACGGTCCGCACGTCGCGGCCGCCGTAGGGCTGGGTGGCCACCGTCGGCCCGACCGATCGCCGCCCCGCGTTGGTGAACTTCAGGAACGCGATCGCGGCCGAGTTCTTCGGCACCCGGGGCGGTTGGATCTCTCGCTCGATCGACAGCCGGGACGGCCTGATCACCGACAGCACTCCGAGCAGGACGCACGCCAGCAGCCCGATCCCCAGCAGGGACAGGGACAGCCAGTTCAGCCACAGCCCGGCCACGACCGCGGCGAGGCCGGCCAGGAACGCGGCGACGGCTGCTCTGGTCATCTAGCTGTGCGCGAACGAGCGCGGCACCGGCACCGACTGCACGGCCCGGTTGACCAGTTCGGCCCCCGTCCGGCCCTGCAGTTCGGCGTCGGGCTGCAGGATCAGCCGGTGGGCCAGCACGACCGGGGCCATCGTCTTGACGTCCTCCGGGGTGACGAAGGACCGGCCGGTGACCGCGGCGCATGCTCGGGCCGCCCGCAGCAGGGCCAGCGATCCCCGCGGCGAGACCCCCAGCCGTAGCTCGGTCATGGCCCGGGTCGCGGTCGAGATGGCGACGATGTAGTCCTCGATCGGCGGGGCGACCTCGACGGCCAATACCCCGGCCATCATGGCCAGGATGTCATCGGCGGTCAGCACCGGCGAGAGTTGGCTGACGGTGGCACCGAGCTTCTGCGTGCGCAGCACCATCGCCTCCTGCTCCGCACTGGGATAGCCGACGGTGAGCTTCATCAGGAACCGGTCGAGCTGCGCTTCCGGCAGCACGTAGGTGCCCTCCATGTCGATCGGGTTCTGGGTCGCGATGACCATGAACGGGCTGGGCATCCGGTACACCAGCGCGTCGTTGGACAGCGTCCCCTCTTCCATGACCTCGAGCAGCGCCGACTGAGTCTTGGGCGAGGCCCGGTTGATCTCGTCGCCCAGCACGATGTTGGCGAAGATCGGACCGGGACGGAACTCGAACGCGGCGCTGGCCTGGTTGAAGATCGACACCCCGGTGACGTCGGACGGCAGCAGGTCGGGGGTGAACTGAATCCGGTTCCAGGTCACCGACAGGGACGCCGCCAGCGCCCGGGCCAACGAGGTCTTGCCCGTCCCCGGAACGTCTTCGAGCAACAGATGACCGCCGGCCAGCAGGCAGATCACGGCGTTTCGAATGACCTCTGGCTTGCCCTGGATGACCTGGCCGATGTTGGCGCACAGGCGCTCGGTCTGATGGGCGACCTGCGCGGTCTCATCGAAAAGGCTGGGCATCTGGATCCTCTACTCGGGGGATTGCGCTGCAAACAAGGGGACTACTTGGCCGGCGGCGACGTCGACGGGGGCGGCGTGGTCGGCGGGCTGGTCGGCGGGTTGGAGGACGGCGGCTGGTAGGTCGGCGGGTTGCCGGTCACCTTGACGTAGACCGTCTGCGGCTGGGCCTGGCCGAGCAGCTGGTAGTCGATCCGCACCGACCACGCGCCCGGCGTGCCACCCTTGTCGGCCACGCACTGTTCCTTGACCGGCATGGTGGCCGGCGGCGCCTCGTTGTCGGCGGCGCAGTCGTCGTGCACCGTGTTGTTCACACTCTCGGTCCAGGCCACCACGAACAACAGGCTCGGATCGTTCCCGGTCGTCTTCACCGTGATCGTCGACCGATTGTTCGTCGGCTGCGAGTCCCAGGCGGCCGAGAAGTCTGATGCGGAACCGCCGCCGGTGGGCAGGCCCGGCATCTGCACGTTGGCCGAGACGGTCGGCGACTCGGTTCCACCGAAGACCGGCAGGTTCGACAGGCTGCCGTCGTCCTCCTTGAGCTGCACGTTCACATGGCAGTCGCCGTAGTACTGCAGCAGGTTGATCGAGGCACCGATGGTCTTGGTCGACGGGTCGAACGCACCGTTGGTGGTCAGCTGCTGGGAGGTGTTTCCGCAGGAAAACACGCTGGAATCGGTCAGGTCGAACCGTTCGCCACCGGCGGCGGCGCTGGACAGTCCGCCGATGGTGACGCTGAGCGTGCCCGACCGGGGATCACTGCTGCTGGCCACCACCTTGGCCGCGGTGATGGACAGGGACGGCCAATCGGACCGGGTGGTGATGGTGACCGGCCCCAGCGTCACCGCGGCCGCCGGATGCCGCGGCGGGGTGACGATTGCCCTGGCCGTGTAACTGTTTCCGGCGCTGATGCCGGCGAAGACGGCCGTGTTGGCGGTGCCCGGTCCCTTGCTCTGCACCACCGACGAGCCGTTCAACAGCTGGAACGTGATCTGGCCGCCGACCCCGCCGACCGCCGCGGTCGGGTTCTTACCCAGGTCCAGGGTCACCGTCGTGCTGGTGGTCGCGCCCAGCGCGGTGTTGCCCGGCTGGCTCGCGGTCAGATGCATCGCCGAGGGATCCGGTGGCGCCCAGGTGTAGACGCAATCGGTCGAGGCGCTGGTCGTCCCGACGTTGCCGGCATCGCTGACACCCTGGACGGCGAAGGACAAACCTCGGCCGAGCAGCGCCGTACCACCGGCCAGCTCGGTGCTGAAGGTGGTCAGCGTTTGGTCGCCCACGACGGGCAGCGCCGCCGGTGGGTTCGACAGCCCGAGACCGTCGCAGAACCGGGGGATGACGCTCCAGGTCGCAGCCGGCACGCAGCCCTTGGCCACACTGCCGCAGGCCTTCCAGTTGATCGTCCAGTCGCCCGACTGGTCAGCCGCGGCCGTCACTCCGGTCGGGGCGGCCGGGCCCTCGGGACCGGTGGTCACGACGACGCTGGGCGATGCGGTGCCCCGGCCGTTCAGGTAGGCGGCGACGGTGATCTGGTAGCGGGTACTGGGGTAGAGGCCGGTCAGGTTGACCTGGGTCTGGCCCTGGACGTTGGCCTGACCGGGCGCGGCCGGTGAGCCGTTGGTCAGCGTCTTGACCGTGATCTGATACGTCGACGGGACGCAGTCCTCGCTGTCCAGGAGTGGATAGTTCCAGTTCAACAGCACCGACCGAGAGGCGCTGGTGGCGGTGGTGATGGTCGGCACGTGAGGCACCTGCGTGGTGGTCTTGCAGGTGATCTTGTTGTTGATCGCCGGTGCGCTCGGGGTCTTGGGTTGCGGCGCCTGCTGGGGCTGTTTGCCCTTGTCCGGATTGGCCTTGCGCAACGCGTCGTTGTGCTGGGTGGTGATCGCATTGGCCCCACCGGCGGCGTTGAGGTCGGTGGCCGAGCTCTTGTCGATCACGGTGGCCGGATGGCTGTTGTCGGTGAACACGGCCAGGGCCAGCACGTGGTCCGGGTCGTTGAACAGCACCCGGCTGCGGTCGGCCACCACCTCGGACCGGCCGAAGTCGCCGGACTCCAACTTCTGCCCGGTGGCGCTCCGCTGCACCGGGTAGGCGGCCACGCCCGGCACCGAGGCGACCTGCCCGTTCAGACCGAGCTGCCAGATCGTGCCGGTCGTGCCCCGGTCCATGGTGTAGAGCTTGCCGTTGCTCAGGGCCGGTTCGGTCAGCTGGGTCTTGGCCGGAATCCCCTTCACGAGGTGGACTTCCGCCGTCGCCGAGTCGGCCGGCGCGGTCACCAGTGACCAGCCCTTGGCGGTGTGGAACAGGAACGCCGAACCAGCGGAGTTGTTGCTGGCCGGCAGGATCTGATCGACGCCGGACAGGCCGGTCACGGCCAAGGTGTGCTTGGTGGCCGACGGACCGGCGAATTCCTGCAGCTGGGTCGGAGTGGCCAGGGTGACCGTGTCGCTGGTCGGTCCGGGCACCGACTCCAGCGCCGCCAGCCCGGACAGCGTGGCCTTGGCCGTCGCGGCCAACGTCGCCCCGGTCTGCGAACTGGCCGGCAGCGTCAGCCGCCGAAGGGTGCGGGCGTTGGTGGTGCCGGTGAGCACCCACAGGTCACCGTTGCCGGACGCGGCCACCCCGGGGGCGTCGAGGCTCGAATCGGGCAGCACGGCCGAGGCTCGGGGCACCACTCTGGCGCCGGTCCGGATCGCCGCCGCCTGCACCGTGCCGGCGTTGACCAGGAACACCGAGGTGTTGGTCGAACCGAGCCGGACCACGTACGCGGAGTTGCCCGACGGCACCGCGACCGCCGAGGTGTCTCCGACCTGACGAGGCAACGGCACGCCGCCGGCCGTGGTCTTGATGACGAAGCCGGTGCCGTCGACCATGTTGAACTCGCCGGTCTTGTTGTTGAGCAACAAGGTGCCCTCGGACAGTGGCACCACCGACAGTTGATCGGAGCCGGCCCCGACCTGGGAGTTGGCGCCGACCAGTCGTACGGTCGGCTTGCCGGTGGCCAGGTCGATCGCCACCGGGGCGCGGTTGTCGGCCAGGAACAGTGAGCCGTGGATCAGGTCGAAGGTGCGAGCCCGGTTCGGACTGACCAGCGCGGCCGCGACCGCGATACCGGCAATACCCACGGCGAGCGCGGCGATCACGGTGATGATCTGATTGCGGCTCAGCCGCGCCGCGGCAGTCGCCTGGGTCGACGAACGACGCCATGCCGTGCGCGTCCGCCCCACCGCGACAATCCCTCCTGGCCAGTGTTTCTTTCACCCGAATCTTAGCTTTCGCAATGATGCCCCGGTCGCCGTTTCCGGATACCCGTTCGCAGAAACCTCACACCGGTGAACGCCGTTACGTCCGGGCGCTCGGACCGGCATCGTCGGCTGCTCCGGAATCGTCCGGTTAGCATGATCTCGTGGTGAACGACCCGCAGCCGGCCGTGCTGTTCCGACCCGAGGTGGAGCGGCTGCGCAACGACCGGCAGCGCGCCTGGTTCGGCAAGCCCCAACTGGTCGAATACCCCGATCACATCGAGTACTTCGACGGCCGTCGCACCCATCGGTGGCGGTTGGCCGGCCAGCGCTCGGAGCTGCCTGAACTGACCCGGATCCTCATCGCCGGCGTCCGGTTCCCGGTCAGCACCCAGATCGCGAACTACACGATCGGTCTCTACGACGACCAGGACACGCTATTGAGCCGGGTCTCGTTCCGCCCCCGGCTCAACTTCGAGCAGTTCGAGGCGACCCTGCCGGACTCGGCGTTCACCGGCCTCATCCAGCGCGGCGTCCAGGTCGAGCGTGTGACCTACAACGACGGGCCGCATCTGTATCGCGAGCACCCGGAGTTCACGTCGGGCACGGCCGCACGTCGTTACCTGCAGCATCCGGCGCGCTGGTTGATCGCCGCCTTCGTGCTGTTGTTCGTGGTGGTCGGCCTGATCCAGCTGGCCACCGGCCACTTCAGCTGAAGCCGGTCAGCCGGTGCCGGCCCAGGCGACCGCGATCGCGGCCAGGCCGATCAGCCCGATCACCACCCCGATGCCGAAGCTGACCCGCTGGGGCCGGCTCTCGAACCATCGGCCGCCCTTGCCCTTGCCGCCCGAGTCGTAGCTGCCGGCCGCGATCGCCAGCGCGATGACCACCACCACCGCGGGAATCACCAGGATTCCGAAGACGATTCCGAACACACCGGCCAGGACGGCGGTGCCGGCGCCACCGGATCTGACCGGTTTCGTCGGGGTCGGATCCGGGCGGTGTTCCCGTCGGGGCGCGTACCTCGCCGCCACCTCCTCGGCCTTGGTCAGGAACAGCTCGCGCGCTTGCCCGAACACCGTGGTTCGCAGGATTTCCTTGGTGCGACTGGCTTCCCGGTGCTCGACGGTGAAACTCTGGCCGTCGTAGGACAGCCCGATCAGGTCGGTGCCGAGCTGGCCCGAAAACGGAATACCCCGGATGTAGAAGTCCACCCCGTTACCGAGGCCGGCCCGCTTGGCCTCGGCGGCCAGCTCCGTCAACTCCGGGGTGACGCGGAATTCGGTCATGGGTTCAGTGGATCAGAGAGCGGACGGCGCACGGCCACCGACCCCGGTCCGTACCTTTCAGGCGATCGGATCGAGGGTGCCGTCGACCGCCATGCCCCAGCCGTTCGGCAGCAGCACTGCGGCCAGATCGAGCAGCCCGCAGGTCTCGGTTGTCGCGTGTACCAGTTCTTCACCGTCGACGTAGTCGACACAACCTGGCTCGCCCAGGCTGCGGCGGATCGCGAGTTCGATCAGGTACGCCGGGCAGCTGAACGGTCCCGCTTCCGAACCGCGGGCCAGCCGGAACGCGCCGTTGGCGACCTCGGCAACCATGCCGAGCTCGATCTGGTGCCGACGCAACCGGTCGGCCAGCGTCCGCCGCGCCGCTCGGTCCGCCCCGACCGGGTCGACCTCGAGCGCCCGGGCGACGTGCTCCTGCCAGCCCCGCGGATCACCGGTGGCCGCGCAGAAGGCAGCCTCGGCGATCTCGTACTCGATCAGGTCGGACGAGCCGATTTCACCTTCGTCGGCAACGGGATCGAGCGCCTCGGCCGGTGCCTGGCTCGCGTTGAGCAGGACGGCCGCGTACAGGCAGACCTCCTCCTCGGTGAGTGCGGTGAGAAAGTCCGACAACCCGACGACCGCTCGGGCCAGGTGCTCCAGGATCACCAGGTTGACCCCGACCAACCATTCGGCCCGCCGGTAGCTCTGCGCGACCCGTTCGTGGATCGCGGTGATCGCGGTGTCGGCCGCCATCGGGGCGGGCAACCATCCGGTGACCCGTAGTTCGAGAACATCCAGCAATTCGCGGGTGATCTCGGCCCGCTGGTCGTCGGCGACCGCGGCCCCGTAGAGCTCGCCGAAGTCGGCCCGGTTGGTCGCCTCGATCAGGCCACTGACCAGCTTGCTCTCCGACATGCTCAGTGCACCGGGACGGACTGCGGGTACGTGTGCTGCTTCGGGTAGCTGAAGGTGGCCTGGTCACCCTTGGCCAGGTTCTTGGCGATCGCCGCCGCCTTGGCCGCACCGGTCGGGTTGCTCTGCTGGTAGGCCCGGATCTCGGCCGGAGTGCTGTTGCCGGTGACCGCGTTGTGCACGGTCTGGATTCCCGACTTCACCGACTCGATCGCCGAATGCTGGCTCAGGCCCGGGAAGATCAACCCCGAGGCACCCCAGATCTTGTTCAACCGGGTCAGGCCGAACTTGATCGCACCGCCGGTCGAATCCGGCGGCAGGTTGTGGCCGTAGTTCCAGATCGCCTTGGTGATCGTGGGTAGAACCTTCTCGGCCTTGTCCATGGTGCCGGCGAACCGGAGCCCGAAGTTGGTGTACTCGACCTTGGACAACATGTTCTCCAGGCCGTACATCGCATGCATCTTGCCCAGCATCACGCTGTCACCGAGGGCGCCCATGACCCGCGCTGCACCCGGTCCCATCGACCCGAGCAGCTCACCGGCCTTGCCCAGACCCGGCACCATGCCGAGACCGTCCAGGACCATCGCCTTCCAGCCCGGCCCCCCACCGGTGAAGGTCTGACCGACGTCGCCGCCGAGTGCGACCGCGGAGGCGATCGCACCACCGTAGATGATCGCCGAACCGAGAAATGTCTCGGTACTCAGGGCCGCCAGGGCCCCGATCAACCCCACCCCACCGGTCAGGCCGACCACGACCACGACGATCGCGATGACGACCAGCGCGATGCCGACCCACTTGGCCACGGTCGAGACCCAGTGGAAGAACTTGTGCCAACCGGACTCGTTACGCATGCCCTCCGAGCCGGCATGGTCGACCTTGGACACGACGGCGTTGTCGGCCTGTACCCGATCATGGGTCTTGAGCGTGTCCATCTGCTTGTACAGCGCCTGCAGCGCGCTGTAAGCATCGTTGACGTTGCCTTGCAAGGTCGAATGATTCGACGACGCGTTCGCGGCGGCGGTGGCCGCGGTGTGCGCGGCGGCCGAGTCGGGCTTGGTCCCGGCCGGAGCCGGGGCGGTGTGGTAGGTGACGGTGTACGGCGCGCCCTGGTTGTATCCGGCCGCGGTCAGGTCACCGTGCGAGTAGGACCCGGAATCGGGGTTGGCCAGCAACCATTGGTGTAGGGCCGAAGCCTGGGTGTTGTAGTGCGTCTGAGCCGTGTAGATCTTCTGAGCCAGCGGCTCGGCCTTGCCCTTGATCTCGGACACCGCGTGGATATAGGTCTGGAAACCCGCGGCGGCGTCGGCGTAGGAGGTGTGCAGCTTGTCGAGCTGACCGAGGAAGTCCGAGGAGATGTTGTCCTTGAACTCTTCGGCCGGCTTGCCCCGCCAGACCGCGTCGGACACCTTGTCCTTCAGGCCGTTCAGGCTGGTACGAGCATGCTGGGCCGCGTCGGCGGTGTCGGAAAGGTTCTGCTGCAGCGCCTGAATCTCGCCCAGGTCGCCGGCGCCGGGGCTGTTCTTGCCCTCGAACCAGCTGTTGTCGACCACTTAAATTCCTCCCGTGTCCGCATCTTCGTCGACGAACTGGAACGTCGAGATGATGGCGTCGAAAAGTTGCGAGAACACCTCGCGCATCGGCAGCGTCGGGGTCACGCAGGTTGCAATCAGCACATCACTACCGATCGGCACCGGCAGGTAGTACTGGACGACGAAGACCTCGGCCGTGGACATCGCCGGTGGAGCTCCGGAGCCGGGCTCGGGCCGCATCTCGACCTCGTGCCGGTCCAGGTACTCACTGCGAACCACCGTCCCCACGAAGGGCACGTCGAACAAGCCGCTGGTCTTGCCGGACTGCTGGCCGAGTTCGCCCAGCACCTGGTTGGCCTCAGCCCCGTCCAGCGTCCGGTGCCGGGTCAGGGCCAGCGACGCCGTGATCGGCAGGCCGTCCGGAGTGAAGGTCGCCAGCAGCGCACCGAAGGCGAGATCGGCCGAACGGGCCGCCTTCAGCGCCTGCCGGATCTGGTCCTTGATCTGGCCCCGGTGCTCGGCCACCCGGGGATCCTCGGCGACCCGGCGTTCGATGAGCTCGTCCACCTGAGCCGGAATCCGGCCGGACTTCGGATCGATCGGTACCCAGCCCGGCGGCAGGTTCATCCAGAAGCCGAGTTCGGCCTTATGCATGCTGGTCATGTGAGATCAGTGCTGACCGCTCTGCTGCGATGACTGGGCGATCTTCTGCTCCTGCTCGGAGTAGGTCTGAGCGACGCCGGCCACCTTCTGCTCGAGCTTGTCGATGTTTCCGGTGATCTTCTTCCGGCCGTCCTTCCAACCGCCCACGAACGCGTGCAGCCGGTCAGCAACATGCTGCGAACCGATAGCCGGCTCGTAGGACTCGAGATCGTCCTTGACGTTGTTCAGCGCATCCTTGATCGATGACAGCTGGTTGGCCAGCTGCTGCAGAGCATCGAGATCGACGAAAATGTCGACTGCCACTGCTGTATCCCCGCTTCCTTGCAGTGCTCGCCCAGGTCACCCGGTCGAGAAGGTCCTTGCCCTACATGACGAAGCCCCTACGCCGGGACCGGATGCCCCTGCATCCGGTACCCGCACGCGGAGATTGCCCGAGGCGTTCCGGCACGACCACCCTGGGTCGCGCCGGTTCAGCCCCCGGCAGTTACGGCCTTGCTCAGCTGGACATCTGGCTGGTGAGCTGGGACTCGGTCTGCTCGTAGGTGGTGGCCGCCGAGGACAGCTGCTTGCTGATGCCGTCGAGGGCCTGCTTGAGCTGACCGGCCGAGGTGTGCCACTGCTGGTACAGCTCGTGGAAGGCCGAGGAGGCCGAACCCTGCCAGCCGTTGTCGACCAGACCCTGGACCTGGGCGTGCAGCGAGGACAGCCGCGACTCGATGTCAGCCGAACCCGAGGACAACTGCCCCGAGACCGAGTGCAGATCAGCCGAGGTCACCTTGATGTTGGACATCTGAAAATCCTCCGTGTGAGTTCCTGTACGCGCTCAACCCCGCGTGAGCTGAGCGTCAGGTTTGTTATTACCCAGCTTGCTAACGATCTAGACCCGGAAGAGAAACTTGCTTGAGCAACGAGACTGGGGCGGGACGGCGTCGAGTGTGGCCTGGTTCACTGCCGGTGTCGCCGGACCGCTTCGGGAAGCCGTTTTGCCCGTAATCGGCGGGCTAATCGGCTCCGCGCTAGCACGTCGGAGGCCACCTGTCAGGCCGTTGCTGAATCCGGCCAGCCGATGGCGGATTCTTGCCATCCGACCGATCGCCGCTACTTACCGGCGGCCAGGGCCGGCATCGGCGAACGCCGTCACCGAACCACACCGTTCATGTGCCGCCGATGAAGCGGAAGGTGCCGATGATGGCGTCGAACAAGTCACCGAACTGTCGTTCCAGCACCAGCAGCGGGGTGGACGCGGTCAGCACCGCAACCCGATCTTCCTGGCCGCTCGGGATGAAGTACTGGAACACCGCGGCGTCGACCGGCTGCCCGACCGACTCCTCGGACACCGTGGTGCGGAACGCGGCCCGCACTCCGGTCAGGTCTCCGATCGGGACTCGTCCGACGTTGGTGTGGTGTTTGCGCTGCAGCTCGGACAGGATCGAGGTCACGTCGTTGCCCTCGGCCCGGCGCCGCACCACCCCGGTGAGGGTGGCATACATCGGCAGTACGTCTCCGACCACGGTTGCCAGCATCGCGCAGAAGGACAGGTCCTGGACCTGGACGCTACGCAGCGACGCCCGCAACTGCTTCTCGATCATGCCCCGGTGCGCCTGGACCGCCGGATCGCGTCGGACGGCCTCATCGAGCAGGCGGGCGAGCTGAACCGGGATCCGCTCGCCCTCGGTCTCCAGCACCATCCAGCCGGGCGGCAACGAGAGCGAGAAGTCCGGTGCCCTCATCGGGCCCTCGGGGTGGTGCTGATGGCGGGCCGGGCGATCTCGTTCTCGTTGTGCCGGGAGTGCACGTCGCTGCCCCGGACCGTCGCGCCCGAGGACAGCTGCCCCGAGACCGGGTGCGGACCAGTCGAGGTGACGTTGCTGTTGGACATCTGAAATCCTTCGTGCGGGACAGCATGAACCTTGCCTGCGTTCCTGGGCACCGCGGCCGCCAGGAACGTCGAAACCTCGCAACGCTACCCAGGACGCCGCGCTTTGGCCCGGCAAAACCCTAGTTCGGAGCGTTTCGGCCAGCCAAGCCGGGTGCGAGTTGCCGATACCGGCAAGCCATGGTTGTCGCGGCGCGATAACGACCGGTGGCAAAGGTGAACTTCCGGCGCAGTCTGCCGATACTGCTGATGCCGCCTTGCTAGCCTGGCTGCCACAGCTCAGGTGGGCGAGCCGAGCGGTGCGGGAAGACCGGCAAGACGCAGCGGAAGCAGGAGCAGTGGCGGGCAGAAGACGCAACCGGGACGAGTTCTTCCCGGGTTATTCCGACGCCACCGAGATCGGTGTCGGCAGCCTGTCCACCGTGTACCGCGCCACCGAACAGGACACCGGCCGCCTCGTCGCGCTCAAGCTGCTGAACGTCCGGGATGCCGCCCGGCCGGCCCTGGAGTCCTTCGAACGCGAGTCCCGCGCGCTCGGCGCGCTGTCGAGCCATCCGAACATTGTCACGTTGTTCCGGTCCTTCACCCTGTCCGATGGCCGTCCGGTACTGGTGCTGGAGTTGTGCCGTGGCTCGGTCGCCGATCGGCCGGCCCCGATGCCGGTGGCCGAGGTAGTCAGCCTGGGCATCAAGCTGGCCGGCGCCTTGGAGACCGCGCATCGGGCCGGCATCCTGCACCGCGACGTCAAGCCGCAGAACATCCTGATCACCGAGTTCGGCGAACCGGCGCTCGCCGACTTCGGCGTCGCGATGCTGCAGTCGGCGACCCAGACCACGACCGGCCTGTTCGACTTCACCACGTTGCACGTCGCGCCGGAGTTGCTCGAGGGCGGACCGGCCACGCCGGCCACCGACGTCTACGAGCTGGCCTCGACGCTCTACCAACTGCTGGCCGGCCAGTCGGCGTTCCGGGCCTTCGCCGGCGAGTCACCGGCCTCGATCATCCTGCGCATCCTGCGGGATCCGGTACAGCCGCTGACCCAGGCCGAGATCCCGATCCAGCTGTCCGATCTGGTGCTGGCCGCGATGGCCAAGTTGCAGACCGAACGACCACCGACGGCGTTGGAGTTCGGCCAGGCGTTGATGGCGATCGAGCAACAGCAGGGCTGGCCGCAGACCACCCTGCCGGTCCGCGCGGTCGCCGAAACCCCCTCGACCGAGCCGGTGCCGCCCCAGCGGCTGGCCGTCGAATGGTCCGAGCCCAAGGTCGTCACTGGCCTCAATTGCCATTGCGGACAAGGGCATCTGGTGCGCAGCGGCCTGCAGTTCTGCCCGATCTGCGGCACGGCCGACATCCGGCCCGGCGTCTCCGAACCGGTCGTGGTCTGATGCGGTGGCAATGGACCATCGACGCCGACGGCCTGCCCACCGACGTGGTGCTGGACGCCGATCCGGACACCCCGATCGGGCTGATCGCCGAGGCCCTGGAGTTACCGCTGGCCACGATCGCCCCGGGCGCAGCGGAGGATTCGGCCGCGGCGGAGTACGCGCCATACAGCGGCACGGTGCTACCGCTGCGCAACTACCGGCCCGACCCGGTCGGGCTGGCGGTCCGGTTTCGCAGCGGACCGCTGTCGGGCCAGATCGTCCCGTTCACCGGTGACCGGCTGAGCATCGGCCGGTCCGAGGACAACGACCTGCAACTGGCCGATCCCACAGTGTCGCGCCGGCACCTGGTGTTGACCCCGGACGGTGACGCCGTCCGGGTCACGCCGGTCGAAGGTGCGTCGACGATCAGGGTCAACGGCGATCCACTGGATGCCGAGGGCCGGGCGGTCGACCCGGACGATCTGATCGAGGTCGGGGCCTCGGTGATCAGCGTCGGCGGCTTCGTCAGCGCCCCGGCCGACGTGTGGCGCGACGCCTCGGGCGACCTGGCCTTCAACCGACCGAGCCGGATTCGCCCGGCCACCATGGGGAATCGCATCGCCCTGCCCGGTCCCCGGCCGGAAGCACAGGAGAACACCCCGTTGCCGTGGGCGATGGCGGCCGGTCCGATCGTGCTTGGCGGCGCGATGGCCGCGATCACCAAGCAGCCGACCATGCTGATGATGTCGGCGATGTCGCCGGTGATGGTCTTCGCCAACTTCCGGCAGGGTCGCAAATCCTCCAAGAAGCGTGGGCAGAACGAGCTCGGTAAGTGGCGCGAGGCCGTCACCCGGTCCCAGCAGCAACTGTCGGACGTGACGATCACCGAGCGCCGGACGGCCTGGCGGACGTTGCCCGATCCGGCCACGTTGCGCGAGATCTGCCGCCGCCAGGACAACCGGCTGTGGGAACGCCGCCGGATCGACCAGGACGCGCTGGCGCTTCGGCTCGGCGTGGCCGAACTCCCGGTGCCGGTGAAACTGGATGGCCAGTTCGCCAACCCCGATTCGCTGCCGCCGGTGATGTCTCCGGTGCCGGTTGCCGTCGACCTGGCGGCGGCCCGGGTGCTCGGCATCGCCGGCCGGCCGGCCGATGCCCAGGCTCTGGGCCGATGGACGTTGCTCCAGCTGGCGGCGATGCGGTCGCCCTTGGATCTTCGGCTGGTCGTGCTCTGCGACAAGTCGGCCGCCCGGGCCTGGGAATGGTTGCGGTGGCTGCCGCACAGCAAGATCGACGTGGCCAACGCACCGGTGGCGATGATCGGCAACACCGAGGAGACCCGGCTGAACCGGGTCCGGGAACTGGTCAAGGAGGTCGAGGCCCGGCAGGCCGTGCTGGCCGAGAACCGCGAGGCCGAGTTCGAGGAGCAGATCGTCGTCCTGCTCGACGGCGCCAGGCAATACCGGACCATCACCGGGATGGCCTCGGTACTGCGGGACGGCCCCGACGTCGGCGTCTTCGCGATCTGCCTGGACGCCGACCGGTCCCGGTTGCCGGAAGAGGTGCGGGCCGAGCTCATCGTCGATCAGGGCGATCCGTCTCTCGGGCTGATCGAGGTGGCCGGCCAGGCCAGTCTCGGCCGGCTGCTGCTGGACACCGTTTCTCCCGAGGTGGCCGAGGAATGCGCGCGCACGATGACGCCGATCCGGCACGTCGGCGGTGATGGTGACCAGAACGTGCTGCCGACCGCGGTCCGCTTCGTCGACCAGATCGGCATCGACCTCGATGATCCGGAGTGGGTGGCCAGCCGCTGGACTTTGTCCGGTCGCAGCACCCGGGCGGTGGTCGGGGCCGGCGTCGACGGGGACTTCGCCCTTGATCTTAAGGCAGATGGTCCGCATGGCCTGGTGGCCGGCACCACCGGAGCCGGCAAGTCGGAGTTCCTGCAGACCCTGGTGGTGAGCCTGGCCATCAACAACCGGCCGGACTCGCTCAACTTCGTTCTGGTCGACTACAAGGGTGCATCCGCGTTCGCCGATTGTGAGCGACTGCCGCACACGGTCGGCATGGTCACCAACCTGGACAACCGCGAGACCGAGCGAGCTCTGGAGTCTCTGGACGCCGAGCTCAAGCGCCGCGAGCTGGTTCTGAAACAACTGGGCGCCAAGGACGTGGACGACGCCTGGGACCGCGATGCCGAATACTCGGCCCGCAACGGGCTGGCCCGGCTGGTCATCGTGATCGACGAATTCGCCGAACTCGTTCACGAATTACCCGATTTCGTAACGGGATTGATCCGGATCGCCCGGGTCGGCCGGTCCCTCGGCGTGCATCTGATCCTGGCCACCCAGCGCCCGGCCGGCGTGGTCAGCGCCGAGATGCAGGCCAACGTGGGACTCCGGGTCGGGCTGCGGATGGTCGACAAGGGCGATTCCACCGAGGTGCTCGGCTCACCCGAATCGGCCTTCATCTCCCAGTCCACGCCCGGTCGCGGTTATGTCCGCCGGGG
>CAZZZW010000010.1:9869-29427 GCA_964658795.1 Phormidium nigroviride PCC 7112 | reverse complement strand
CCTGCACACAGACCGAACCGGGCTGGGTCGAGACACCCTGCACCTTGGACGCGGCCGCGATCACCGCGTCGGCCTTGTCGGCCACCGCCGTGATCTGGGCCGGCGCCCCGGCGCCCTTGTCGAACTTGGCGTCGTAGAGGTTCTGGCCCGTCACCGCGTCCGGGGTGTTGGTAAAGCCCTGGGCGGTGGTCAGGCCATTGGTCTTGAGCGAGCCCAGGCCGAACAGGCAGATCACCAGCACCAGCAACGCCCCGATCCACCCGAAGCGGTAGCGGCGGCCGACCCCGTCGGCAATCCGTCCCCACACGCCGTGGGTGGCCAGATCGGTCTCATGGTCCAGTTGAGGTCGACGCGGCCAGAACACCCAGCGGCGGCCGGCGAGGGCCAGTGCGACCGGCAGGAACGTCAACATCACGACGAGCGTGCAACCGATGCCGATCGCGGCCACCGGTCCGAGGCTCTTGTTCGAGTTCAGTTCGGAGAAACTGAGGCACAGCAGCCCGAGGATCACCGTGACCCCGGAGGCGCCGATGGCCGGGAACGACTCCTTCCAGGCCACGATCATCGCGTCGTGCGGGTTGGCGTACTCGTGCAGTTCCTCCCGGTATCGAGAGATCAGCAACAGGGCGTAGTCGGTACCGGCACCGAGGATCAGCACCGACAGGATGCCCTGGCTCTGACCGGTCAGGGTCAGCACGTTGTTCTTGGCCAGGAAATAGATGACCAGCGATGACATGCCCAGGGCCAGGACCGCGGACAGGATCGGAAAGATCCACAGCACCGGTGAGCGGTAGACGAAGAGCAGGATCACGATGACGACGAGCAGCGCCGAGCCGAGCAGTGCACCGTCGAGCCCGGAGAATGCCTGGATGAACGCCGACAACAGGCCACCGGCGCCGGCCGGTAGTGAGGTCAGGCCTTGCGGGATGCCGGCCTTGCCGGCGTCGATGATCGCCTTCTCGTTGTCCGACAGTTTGTTGCCGTCGAGGGGCTTGCCGTTGGCATCCTTGGTGATCAGCGGCGCGAAGATCGAGGCCGCGGTCTTGTCGGCGGAGAACTCGGGGGCGGTCATCTGCGTCTTGTCGACCCCGGACAGGGCCTTGATCTTGTCGAAGTTGGCCTTGATCGCGGTGGTGTCGGCGGCGGTGAGCCCGGCTTCCCGCTGATAAACGATGAAGCCCGGGATGGTTTCGATCTTGAGGAAGGCCGTGCTCTCGTTGGCCACCTTGGTCGATTCGGCCGAGCCCGGCAGATAGTCGGAGTTCTCGTTCTTCTGGACCTCGCTCAACTTGCCTTCATAACCCCCGCCGGCACCGCCGACGAAGAAGGCGATGATCGCCAGGGCAATGATCACGATCACGGCACCGCCGCGTCGGACCACCGTCCCCCGTGGCGCGGCCGGCGGGCGTTGCTCGTTGGTACTCACGTCCGTCATGTCGTCGTCTCCCCCAAAGTTCAGCCGCCCCGACGCAACTGTCGGCAAGTCAGCGATATCGAACACCATGCCAGGTACGTCTGACATCTCATATTCATGCGCGTTTCAGGAAGGCGAACAGCGCGGATAGTGTGGATGAGTGGCGGAACTGCGATGCATCCGAGCCGGCCTGATCCCCTATGACGAGGCCTGGCGTTGGCAGCGCCAGCTGCACGAGCAACGCATCACCGGCGAGATCGAGGACACCGCGCTGTTGCTGGAGCACCCGCCGGTCTTCACGGCCGGCCGCCGGACCCTCGACGCCGAGCGTCCAGCCGACGGCACGCCCGTGATCGACGTCGATCGAGGCGGCAAGATCACCTGGCACGGACCGGGTCAGCTGGTCGGCTATCCGATCATGGAACTGCCCGAGCCGATGGACGTGGTTGCCTACGTCCGGCGGATGGAGAGCGTGCTGATGGCCGTCTGCGCCGACCTCGGGCTGGCCACCGTCCAGGTCGAGGGCCGCAGCGGGGTCTGGGTGCCGGCCGACGGTCGCGGTCCCGCGCGTAAGGTCGCCGCGATCGGCGTCCGAATCGCGCAGCGGGTGACCCTGCACGGTTTCGCCTTGAACTGCAACCCTGATCTGAGCTGGTTCGACCGGATCGTGCCTTGCGGCATCGCCGACGCCGGCGTCACCTCGTTGAGTCGCGAACTCGGCCGCGAGGTCACCGTGACCGACGCAATGCCCGTCGTCGAACGTCACCTGCCCGACCTGAACCCGACCGGAGAGATGGAGCGGCTGAGCGCATGACCGACGCCGGACCCCGCAAGTTGTTACGGATCGAGGCTCGCAACGCCGAGACCCCGATCGAACGCAAGCCGGAGTGGATCAAGACCCGCGCGGTGATGGGCCCGCAGTACACCGAGCTGCAGCAGCTGGTGAAGTCCGAGGGGCTGCACACGGTGTGCCAGGAGGCCGGTTGTCCAAACATCTACGAGTGCTGGGAGGACCGCGAGGCCACCTTCCTCATCGGCGGCGACCAGTGCACCCGTCGGTGTGACTTCTGCCAGATCGACACCGGCAAGCCGCAGGCGCTGGACCGGGACGAGCCGCGCCGGGTCGCCGAGAGCGTGCAGACCATGGGACTGCGTTACGCCACGGTCACCGGGGTCGCCCGCGACGACCTACCCGACGGTGGTGCCTGGCTGTATGCCGAGACCGTCCGCCAGATCAAGGCGGTCAACCCTGATACCGGCGTCGAGCTGCTGATCCCGGACTTCAACGCCAAACCCGATCAGCTGGCCGAGGTATTCGGATCCCGCCCCGAGGTGCTGGCCCACAATGTCGAGACGGTGCCGCGGGTGTTCAAGCGGATCCGGCCCGCCTTCACCTACGAGCGCTCCCTGCAGGTGATCACCGAGGCGCGAGCCGCCGGTCTGGTCACCAAGTCCAACTTGATCCTCGGTATGGGCGAGACCCGGGAGGAGGTCTCCCAGGCCCTGCAGGACCTCTACGACGCCGGCTGCGAGCTGATCACGATCACCCAGTACCTGCGGCCGTCCAAGCGACACCACCCGATCGATCGCTGGGTCAAGCCGCACGAGTTCGTCGAACTACGCGAAGAGGCCGAGGAGATCGGCTTCCCGGGCGTGCTGAGCGGACCGCTGGTGCGCTCCTCCTACCGGGCCGGCCGGCTCTACCAGCAGGCCCTGGACGCGCGACGGCTCACCGCAGTCACGTCCTGATAGTCGCCGGCCACCGACTGTCCGGTTGCCGGCGTGGGTGTACTTGATTTCGACCCTTGACGGATCGGCGGGACCTGGTCCGAGGTTCTGCGCGGTCAGCGACGGCGAGCGCTGGCCCGGTTGGCCACGACCATGCCACCGAGTGCGGCTGCGAACGCGAGCAGCACCAGGGCGCCACCCAGACCGGCGCCGGAAGTGACGCTGCTCAGCACGGCCTGGCCGATGACGATCTGCTTGCCTGACGGGGTCGCCGACGGTTTCGGCTTGCCCGGCTGCCGGGTCGAATCGGCGTCGCCGAGCACCGGACCGCCGCTGTCGCTGGAAACCACGACGGCGCCGCCGGAGTTGCCGGTGTCGGAGCCACCGTCGTTGCCGTTACCGGCGGCCGACGAGGCCGAGTCCGAGGCGCTGGAGTTGCTCACCCGAACGACCGGGGCCGATTGGCTGCTGGCCGCCGTGCTGTGCGCGGGCCTGCTGTGCGCGGCGGACGTACTCGGGCCCGAACTCGGGTGATGGCCCGAGGACGGCCCGCCCGCAGGCGGCGTCGGAGTCTGGGACGGCAGCACCGGGCTCTTGGTCGGCTGCGGGCCGTGGTGACCATTGGCGTCGCACTGCACGCCGCGGACACCGGTGGTCGGCGTCGGGGTGCCATCGACGCCGAGCGCTCGGACGCTGAACTGATAGACCGTCGTCACCGAGACATAGGGCTGGGAGACCGTGACCGGCTGCTTGGTGTGGGCGGGCACCGAAACCAGCAGGCCCTGCATGTCCGAACCGACGATCCGGCCGTTCGAGTCGACCAGTAGCACCGTGTAGTCGGCTTCGACGTCGCCGTCGTTCCAGATGATGACCGGAAGCGTGGCGTCCGAGGACAGGCAGTTGGCTACGTTGCCGCCGTTGATCACCTGCGGTTGCGCCTGCTCGAAGACCGGCGGAGCGATCCTGGTGCAGGCGGCCGGAACCGGGATCGTGAGGTAGGCATTGTCGCTGTGGTACTGCCGGACGAATACGTGCGCGCCCCTGATCGGACCGGTCAGCCGCACGACCTCGCTGGTGCCGGAAAACTTCACCAGCACCGGGCCGGCGCCATCGCCGTAGGCATCTTGGTTGTTCTTGCTGACCGCCAGACCGATCTGGATGACGTCAGGGTTGGACGGATCGATCGCGCCATTGCCGGCAGAGATGTGGGCGACCACGAAGTCACCGAGGCCGTCGCCGACGTCGCAACCATGGGTGATGGTGACGTTCGGGCCCACGTTCACGGCGGCCGAGGCCTTGCCGACCGGGTGCGTGATGATCGCCAGAGACGCCACCAGCGCGGCCAGCCCGAAGGCCGCCGCGCTACCGCGGACTACCCGCGAACGCCGTCTCAGCAAACTGTGCACTTACCCCTACCCAAATCGGGAGCTAACACCGAGATAACTGTAGCGCGTTACCTCGGCGTAAGTAAAACCTCTGCGCAGAAGATTTCAGCTGATCACAGCGCCACGCCTATTCTGTTCTCATGGCGCAATCACCAGGGGCGAAGAAGACCGGCCGAACGAAGGCCGCCAAACTCAGCAGAGCAGAGAAGAAGGAGCTGCGGGTCGCCCGCCGCCAGCGTCGACGCGAGACGTTCTCCTCGATGCGCCAGGCCTTCACCATGACCCGCCAGAACGATTCGCGGCTCATTCCGTACCTGATCCTGGCCTTCGTGGTCGTGGCCGTCGTGGTCTATCTGCTGCTGATGTGGTTGACCAACAGCACCTGGCTGCCGATCTTGCCGGCCATCCTGTTCGGCGTCATCGCGGCCATGTTCCTGTTCTCCCGGCGGGCCCAGTCCTCGGCCTACCGTCAGGCCGAAGGGCAGCCCGGCGCTGCGGCCTACGTGCTCGGTCAGATGCGTGGTGATTGGCGCAAGACCGACGCGGTGGCCGGCACCGCCCAACTTGATGCCGTGCACCGGATCCTCGGTCGTCCGGGCGTGATCCTGGTCGGCGAGGGCGCCCCGCACCGGGTGAAGCCGTTGCTGGCCCAGGAGAAGAAGAAGGTGGCCCGGCTGGCCGGAGACGCCCCGATCTACGACATCGTCGTGGGTAACAACGAGGGTGAGACGTCGCTGGGCAAGCTCAACACCACGATCATGAAGCTGCCGCGCAATCTGAGCAAGGAACAGGTCGTGGCCCTGGAGCGACGACTGGCCGCACTCGGGGCGCAGCGCACCCCGATCCCCCAGGGTCCGATGCCCGCCGGCGCACGGATGCGCAACGTCCAGCGCGCGGCCCGGCGGCGCGGCTGAGTCCGACCGTGACCGCCGCCTTCCGCGGATCGCTGCTCGGCTTGACCGAGAGCGGACCGGGTTCGCTCGCGCCGTTCAACCGTCGGCTCGGCGCGTTGCTGATCGACCTGCTGCTGTGCGCCTTGATTGCCGCGGCGATTCGCCGAGGTAACCCGGGGCAATGGAGCCTCGTCCCGTTCGCGGTCGACTACGTGATCGGCATGCTGATGTTCGGCCGGACGGTCGGCATGCGTCTGACCGGCCTGCGGGTGATCCGGGTGGACGCCGACGAACCGGTCGGCCCGGTGCGAGCGATAGTCCGAACTGCCTTGTTGATACTGCTCATTCCGTGTCTGATCGTGGATTCCGATCTGCGCGGTTTGCAGGACCGCCTGACCTCGACGGCGGTCATCGTCCACTAGCGGGCAGGTCGTCCGGGTCGCAATGGCGCGAGCCCGCAGGTGGGTCATGACCGACGGGTGCGCATCGGAGCGGGAGGCCGCGGGCAAGGAGCGGAGCGGATGACAATCAGTGACCCACGACATCTCGGAAGGCGGGCTGAGTAACACGGTCGAAACAATCGGGACACCGCGCAGCAATGGCCGCTGAATAGCTTCAGGCCACCTCATGTGCGCAGCACGACCCCCACCCACCCATTGCCCACCCACGAGGCAGAAGAAGGATCGCCGATGTTCAGTAGTGCCGACGAAGTCTTGAGTTTCATTTCATCCGAGAACGTCGAGTTCATCGACGTCCGCTTCACCGACCTGCCCGGCGTGCAGCAGCACTTCAACGTGCCGGCCGCGGTGTTCGACGCCGACGCCTTCAACGAAGGTCTGCTCTTCGACGGCTCGTCGATCCGGGGCTTCGCCGCCATCCACAAGTCCGACCTGAAGCTGCTGCCCGACCCGGCGACCGCCTACGTCGACCCGTTCCGGGTGGCCAAGACGCTGAACCTCAACTTCTCGATCGTCGAGCCGCGCACCGGTGAGCCCTACGAACGCGACCCGCGGGGGGTCGCGGCCAAGGCCGAGGAGTACCTGGCCAGCACCGGCATCGCCGACACGGCCTACTTCGGTCCCGAAGCCGAGTTCTACGTCTTCGACGACGTCCGCTACCACTCCGCGATCAACGGCGCGTCCTACGAGGTCGACTCGATCGAGGGTTCGTGGAACACCGGTCGGGTCGAGGAGGGCGGCAACCTGGGCTACAAGACCCGGGTCAAGGGCGGCTACTTCCCGGTCACCCCGTACGACCACTACGCCGATCTGCGTGACCAGATGTCCAAGGCCCTGATCGATGTCGGTCTGGAGATCGAGCGGGCCCATCACGAGGTCGGTACCGCCGGTCAGGCCGAGATCAACTACAAGTTCAACTCCCTGGCCCACGCCGCCGACGACATCCTGAAGTTCAAATACATCATCAAGAACGTCGCGCACGCCAACGGCAAGTCGGCCACCTTCATGCCGAAGCCCCTGTTCGGCGACAACGGTTCGGGCATGCACTGCCACCAGTCGCTGTGGAAGGACGGCGAGCCACTGTTCTACGACGAGACCGGCTACGCAGGCCTGTCCGACATCGCCCGCTACTACATCGGCGGCCTGCTGCACCACGCGCCGTCGCTGCTCGCCTTCACCAACCCGACGGTGAACTCCTACCACCGGCTGGTGCCGGGCTACGAGGCTCCGGTCAACCTGGTCTACTCGGCCGGTAACCGTTCGGCCTGCATCCGGGTGCCCATCACCGGCACGAACGCCAAGGCCAAGCGCATCGAGTTCCGGGTGCCGGACCCGTCGGCCAACCCGTACCTGGCCTTCGCCGCCATGCTGATGGCCGGCCTGGACGGCATCAAGAACAAGATCGAGCCCGCCGAGCCGATCGACAAGGACCTCTACGAACTGCCGCCGGACGAGGCCGCCTCGATCCCGCAGGTGCCGGGCTCGCTGGGTGCGGTGCTCGACCACCTCGAAGCGGACAACGAATACCTACAGGAAGGTGGCGTGTTCACCGCCGACCTGATCGAGGCCTGGATCGACTACAAGCGCACCAACGAGATCGACCCCGTGCGGCTGCGTCCGCACCCGTACGAGTTCGACCTGTATTACGACATCTGATCCTCGTCTTGTGCGAAGGCCCCGGAGCTTGTTGGCTCTGGGGCCTTCGTTGTTGTCGGCGGGTGTTGTCAGGCCCAGGGGCTGGCGGCGTTGACGAGCTTGGCGATCGGGGCGAGGTCGGTCATCAACCGGTCGAGGTCGTCCTGGCTCAGGCAGTCGTAGGCCGGTTCGGCCAGCCGGTCGGTCAGATCCTCGACCCGCTGCTTGGTCGCTCGGCCCTCCTCGGTCAACCAGCCGTCCGCGCCGATCAGACCACGGTCGCGCATGCCGGCGATGACGCCGTCGAGCTGCCCGGCCGGCAGGTGCCACACGCGCCCGAAGTCCTTGGCCGGCAGGTTCTCCGACAGCGAGTGCAACACGTGCGCCTCGGTGCCACCGATCCCTTCGGACACCAACGCGACAACGTGTCCGTCGCCGCGGTGTTCGCGCAGCAGTGTGGCCGCGTGCCACAGTTTTGCCACCGGTTCCTCGGGAATCTCGACCGTACGCAGGGCGGCGTAGATCGGACGGCCGACGGTGTTGGCGCTGGTGCCGGCTCGGGTGAGCAGGTCCGCGGTGCGGGCGATGCTCGAGTTGGTGGCCAGGTCACCGAGGATCCGGCGCAGCCCGGCAGTGCAGCCGTCCAGCCGGGCGGCTAACGCGGCCTCGGGCGTGGTGATGTTCCAGATCTCCGGGATGTGCCGAGCCACCTCGCCGGGGGCGAAGTTGTAGAACACCGCGTGGATCACCTCGGCCGGCACGCTAGCACCGAACGGAGCGGCCCGACCGGCGAAGTAGGTGTCCCAGTAGTTGCGCAGTCCCAGCGCGCCGAGGGTCTCGTTCGGCTCGTCGGCGATGAACGGGATCATGCCGATCGGCTCGACCAGCTCGAACATGCGGCGGGCAACCGGTTCCGGGTGGGACATCTGTGCTCCTTGGCTCCTGACGACACCGGGCATGGTGGCCGTTCACCCTATCTACGAACGGCCCGGCCCTGGTACGACAACCTTCTTGGAAATCTGTCCGGCAGCGACAAGATCGAGGGCCGACACGATTGGCCACGGGCCGGCGGGATCTCGACTTCACCGCGCACAGCGACGAATCGTGCGACCGATCCGGAGTGGATCAGCCTCGGCGGAAGCGGCGGGTGTCGCGACCGGGCAGTCCGCTGGCGAAATAGGCTCGAACCGGTGGCCGGGTCACCAGGACGACCATCACGGCCAGGATCGCCGCTTGAACGACCTGTTCGGCGTGCAGCCAGAGCGGGTACGGCGTCGCCAACGTGGCCAGCAGCAGCACGCAACCGGCGCCGCCCAGCCAGATGACCCGGCGATAGGCCCAGCGGCGGCCGCGGAACAGGGCCCGGACCAGGAAGAAGTACACGATGCTGACGACGACGTTCCCCGCCGCCCGGGCCACGATGCTGTAGGTATAGCTGTCGCGCAGGGTCGCCCGCAGGTCCGTGTCGTCGATGTGCCGATGATCGAGCTGGAAGTCGACCAAGCTGTGCCGCAGCAACAATGACGCGACGGTCACTCCGAGCGACAGCACCAGGTTGAGCACCAGCAAACCGGCGATGGCGTGCAGCAACTGCGGTCGGGCCGGCTCCATCGGCTGGTAGCCCGGCAGTGGAGCCATTCCGTACGGCGGCATGGTCCCGTAGGGCGGGGCGCCGTACGCCGGCGCGGCTCCGTACCCCGGCGGAGGCGCACTCGGCGGCGGCCAGTTGGGCGCGTCCTCACTCATCAGGCGTCCAGGGCCTTGGCCAGTACGGCGAAATACAGATCATCACGCAGTGCGGTCCCCCGCACCAGCTGTTCGTACGGGAATGGCCGGGTCTCCTCGGTCCGCACGTAGCCCCGGCGGAGGTACCAGTCGATCAGCTCGGTCCGCTGGCCGATCACGGTCATCTCCATCGTCGTGACCAACCACCGGTCGCGGGCATACGCCTCGGCCTCGGCCAGCATCCGCCGCCCGACCCCGGCCGCCTGCAGCGCCGGCCGGACGGCGAACATCCCGAAGTAACCGACCCCTTCGGCCTTGTGCAGCACTTCGCAGCAGGCGACCAGCTCGGCCTCCGCGAAGGCGAGCAGCACCACGCCATTGGGCCGGGAGATCTTGGACAGCACCTCGGCCTCTTCGATCCGCTCGTCGTCGAGCAACTCGGCCTCGGTCGTCCAACCGGTCCTGCTCTCCTCGCCTCGATAGGCCTGCCGGACCAGAGCGGTGACGGCCGGAGCCTCGGCCGGTTCAGCCGGACGGACGGTCAGATGATCAGTAGCCACCAGCCAGTTCTACCAGGCTGGCCTGTTCCGGGTTCAGCGGTTGAGCAGGCTGGCCGGGGCCAGGTAGCCGTTCGGGTCCAGGGCGACATCCTTGGCCTGGGCATCGGCGACCACGGCTTCGTCCCAGTCCAGATAGACCCGGCCGTCACCTTCGGTCAGCACGGCGAACTGCACCTCGTCCTCGCCGGCGTTCTCGAACTGCCGCCAGGCCCCGTTCGGGATCGACAGCGTGTCGTGGGCCCCGATCTCGGTCGACACCGGATGCTGCCGGTTGAGCGTGACCTTGAGCCGGCCGTGTTTCACCAGCAATACCTGGGATTCCTCGATCCGATGCTGGCCGACACCCTGGCCGGCCTGCGCCCGGATCCAGGCCAGCGACAGCCCGTGCGGATCGGTCAGGCGCGGACGCTGGAACCGGTTCTCGGTGATGCCGTAACCGACCACGGTCGCCAGCTGGGCCCCGCCGCCGGGCAGCGTCGAGTCCAGGAACGGTTCGTCGCACCAGACCAGGTCGGCCGGCTTGGCCAGCCGCTGCCGCATCTCATCGACCGACACCCGCTGCAACTGCGCGAGCTGGTCGGCGTTGAGCGGCTTGATCAGCTGCACCCCCGTTGGAGTTTCTCCCGGCGCGGTCTCAATGATCTTGTTCTCGGCCGACAGGTGCATGCCGGTCGCCGCCGCCTTCTCGATCACCGACGGCGCCCAGATGAGACCACCGCTGAAGTCCCGGCCGAGCGCGGTGTAGAGCCAGGCATCGTCGGTCAGGCTGGTGAAGCCGCGGAAGATCCAGGTCGGGATCGAGATGATGTCGCCCTCAGACACGATCGCCTCACCGTCCGCGCCGTCGACGCCCCAGCGAAATTGCCATTCTCCTGCGAAACAAAGGAAAACCTCGGCCGTGAAGTGCAGGTGCAGGTTATTGACGACGCCGGCTGGCATCACCGCGCCACCCAGGTTGAACCCGTGCGGCTCGGTCACCGGAATCACCTGGTCGGCGTTCTCGGACACGCCCGGGCCGATCAGCGGATAGTTGATCTTGGCCTCCGAACCCGGGATCTTCGTGTCGAGGAAGGCAGCTCGATCCTCCTTCAAGTTCTGACGAAGGATCGTCCGGTAGGTCAGTTCCTCAGCGGTGACGACGACATCGGCAGACATGCGTTCCGGCCAACTTTCTCTCAACGACGTGGACTACGCCCGGGTGACAGCCGCAGGCGTGTGAATACGTATGTATCATCAGGGTAGCGTTCGTCTTTGTCAATGAAGGACAGGAGAAGCGATGCGGGTGAATCAGCTCACCGAGCGACTGGACAGTGGCCGGACGGCCGTGTGCGGCTGGGTCTCGATCGACAGCCCGTATCTGGCCGAGACCCTGTCCTACGCCGGATATCACGCGGTGAACGTCGATCTGCAGCACGGCATGTTCGGGTTGGACCGGGCGGTGACCCTGCTCCAAGCCGTCAGTGCCGGACCGGCGACACCGTTGGCCCGCTGCCCGTCCCACGATCCGGCGACCATCGGCAAGCTGTTGGACGCCGGCGCCTACGGCATCATCTGCCCGGCCGTGGACACCCCGGAACAGGCGGCCGCCTTCGTGGCCGCGTGCCGGTATCCCCCGATCGGACAACGCAGTTACGGCCCATCCCGCGGCCTGCTCTACGGCGGATCCGACTACGTCGACCAGGCCGACCGGACCGTCCTGACCTGGGCCATGATCGAATCCCGGGCCGCTCTGGACAACCTGCACGCCATCCTGACCACACCGGGGCTGGATGGGGTCTACGTCGGCCCGAACGATCTGGCGCTGTCGCTGGGCGAGGCCCCTGGCCAACGTCGGCCGCCGCCCCGGACGCTCGACGCGCTCAGCCGAATCGCGGACGCGGCCCGGCACGCCGGAGTGTATGCCGGGGTGTTCTGTGCCGACGGCGAGGTCGCGCGTGAGCTGACCGAACTCGGCTACGGCCTGGTGACGCCGGGCAATGACGCCGGCATCCTGAAACAGGCCGTGACCGAACGGATCGCGGCCGCGCTCGGCAGCAGTGCCGAATCAGCCGACGGCGGCGGCTACTGAGCTCAGCCAGCCCCGGAGCTCGGACGCCACGGCGGCCGGTGCCTCCAGCGGCAGCATGTGACCGGCCCCGGCGATCTCGACCAGCCGAGCGCCGGGGCAGGCCTCGACGAGCTCACGTTGCCGGGCCGGTGGACAGATCTCGTCCTGGTCACCGCTGAAGACCAGCACCGGCACCGAGATCTCGGCCAGCCGGGTCACGCTGTCGGTCCGGGTCGATTGCGCCGCCAACTGCCGGTGAAACCCGTCCGGGCCGATGGTGGCGGCCATTCGAGTATTTCGTTCCAGCAGCGA
The DNA here is from genome assembly GCA_964658795.1 of Phormidium nigroviride PCC 7112. Lineage (GTDB taxonomy): Bacteria > Actinomycetota > Actinomycetes > Mycobacteriales > Jatrophihabitantaceae > Jatrophihabitans_A. Next base: position 17,270 of record CAZZZW010000010.1, on the reverse strand, counting down.
TAGATTCTCCACCGCCAGCGTGGCCCGACCGAGCTCGGACACGATCTCGTCGAACTCGCCGGCCGCAGTCCGATCCCGCCAGGCCGACCAAGCCGCCCGCTGGGTCTCAGTGGGGGCCAGGCCGCTGGAATTCAACAGGATGAGACCGAGCACCCGTTGCGGTGCCCGGCGCTGGACCTCGAGCGCGACGATGCCCCCGAGGGAATGACCGGCCAACACGAACTGCACCGGGGCCTGGGCCAACACGCTGGTGGCCAGTTCGGCGATCGAGGAATCCAAGTCGATCCGGATCGGGCACGGCCGCACGATGTCGTTGCATGCCAGCGCGATCTCGTCCCAGAGACTGGCATCGCCGAGCATGCCGGCCAGCAGCACCAGCGGCGTCCGCTCGATGTTGCCCGAGCCGAACACGAACGGTCGATCGACTTCGCGGCCGGAACCCTCTTCCGTAACAGGTCCATCCACCTCGGCTCCGGTCATGCGGCACCTCCGTGAGTTCGGCGCAGCACCAACTCAGCCGGGAACGTTCGGATCTCCGGCCGGCCGGTGTCACCGCCGAGGCGCCGGACCAGCAGATCAGCCGCCGCAGTGGCCATCGCGTGCAGATCGATCCGGGCCGTGGTCAGTTCGAAGGACGGCCAACCGGCCATCTCGATGTCGTCGAATCCCACCACGGCCACATCGCCGGGCACCGACAGGCCCATCCGTCGGGCTTGGTTCAGCGCCCCGATCGCCACCAGATCACCGATGCAGAAAACGGCGCTCGGTTTGGATCGGCCCGACATCACCTGGGCAAAACCGCGTTCACCGTCCTCATGCCCGAAGCCACCCCGGGCGATCCGGCCGTCGGCCAACTCGACACCGGCCGCCTCGAGCGCCTGCCGAAAACCGGCCTCGCGATCACGGCTGGTGCTGGCCGTCGGGGTACCCAGCACCGCGCCGATCCGTCGGTGCCCGGATGCCACGAGCAGCCGGGCGACCTCAGCCGCTCCCCTGGCGTTGTCGGCGGTGACCCCGTCGGTCCTACGCCGACCGGACAACCGGTTGAGCTCGACGAAAGGTAGCCCGCGCTCGAGCAGTTCCTTCGACAGTGACGATCCGACCAGCGTCGTCGTCAGTACGACGCCGTCCACCGATCGATCCAGCAGGCGCTGATAGGTGCGCCGGTCATCGCCGCGCTCGGCCAGCAGCACCATGCGCAACCCGTGCTCGGCGAAGCGGTCGTGCAGCGGTTCGACCAGAGAGGGGTACAGCGCGTTTCGCAGGTCGGCGACCATCGCGATCTGGTGGGTGGTGCGGGTGGACAGGCTACGGCCCAGTTCACTGGCGACGTAACCCAATTCGTCCGCGGCCGCCAGCACCCGTTGCCGGGTCGTCTCAGCCACTCGCGGATCACCGCGCAGCGCTCGGGACACCGTCGGTTGTGACACCCCGGCAACCCGTGCGACGTCGTGGCTGGTGATCGACACCCGCGTTCCTCCCGTATCCGCTGCAATCCTGACCGAACTGTACCCAGCAGCCACACCGGATCCGGTCAGGTCAATAGAGCTCCGGGCGCCGATCGGCATGTACATCATTTCGTTCCGAGATGCGCTTGTCCCGCCCGGCGGCAAGATCCAAGTCGGCTCGAGCGAAGCCGGTTCCATCCGCGGTCGCAGCCGGCCAGCCGTCGGCCCCGATGATGGTGGTGCCCTCGTTCCAGGCCTGCCCGCGTTCGATCCCGCGTCGATCACAACAGGCGATCGCCATCCGATTCACCCTGGCCGCGGCCATCGCGATCACCACCTCCGGCGCCGGCCAGCCGTCGGGCCGGTCCGTGTACGGCCAGTTCGTCGGCACCACGAGCAACTCGGACCCCCGCAGGGCGACCGATCGGGTCAGTTCCGGAAACTCGAGCTCGTAGCAGATCATCAGTCCGAGGCGGCCGATCCGGGTGTCGACCACCGGCGGCGGCTCACCACCGGGAGTGAAGAACAGTTTCTCCCGATCCCACAAGTGCGTCTTGCGGTGCACCGTCCGCCGTCCGGCACCGTCGAACAGCATCGCGCTGTTGTAGATCAGCCCGTCCGGACCGAGCTCGGCAAAGCCGGCGATGAGCACCGCGTCGCCGGCCAGCTGTTGCCAGTGGTCGAACACCGGGTCACCGGCCGGCAGCGACACCGATCGAGTTTCCTCCGCCGAGTCGAAGCAATACCCGGACGTGACCAGTTCCGGTAGCACGATCACGTCGGACCCGGCCGCGGCGGTGATGGCGGCCGCGGCCAGGTCGAGGTTGTGCGACAGCTCGCCGACGCGGGGTGCCAGTTCGCAGCAGGTGACGATCAAGACAGCATCGGCGCCGGTTCATCGGCCAGCAACTGGGCCAGCACGTCGAACTCGTTGAACATCAGCCAGTCCTCGGTGATCTGACCGCCGGAGATGTAGAGCTGGTTGATGCCCCACAGGTGCACCCGTCGTCCGGTCGGGTTGCCGTACAAGGCATATCCGCGATGGGTGCCCTGGGCGCTCCAGCGAACCGAGACCCGGAAACCTTCGGCCTCGTTGCCCATCCAGTACACCTCGTCCACCTGCATCCCCAGGTCGGGGAAGGTGGCCAACAATCCACGAGCCATTCCCTTGACGTCGGAACGTCCGTAACCGAGCCGGTTCGAGGTCGCCTTCCACCGCACGGTCGGCGCGTAGGCCTTGTCGACAGTGGACAGATCGCGGCGGTTGAACAGGTTGTGCCATAGCGCGCGCACGAAATGCTCGACGTTGAAGGATCCGGTTCCGTGTTGCTCCTTCGGGTAATACTCCGGCTGCCGGCCACCGTCGAGGCGGTTCACCTCCCCGGTGTGCCGGTCGGCGCCGATTCGATTCAGCTCGTTGCCGTACTCTCGAGCCGCCCAGCCGACGTCGATGCCGAGCTGCATGAACTTCGAGGTCATGTTGTACAGGACCCACTCCTCGAAGATCTCGTTCTCGCGAATCACGCAGTTGGCGATGCCCCACAGGTTCACCTTGCGCCCCGTGGCCGGACCCCAACGCCAGGCGCCGAGGTGGTGGCCGGTGGTGATGTAGCGGTGCGAGGTGACGAAACCCTGTTCGTCGTTGCCGGCCCAGATGATCTCGTCCGCCCAGGACCGGGTGTCGGGGAAGGCGTGGATGCTGGCCACGGTGCCTTCCACGACCCGCTCGACGCCGTAGTTCGGACCGCTGTCGTCGTAGACGAAGCAACCCGGCGAGTACGTGTCGTAGATGTAACCGGCGTCCTGATCCTCCCAGATCCTATGGGTGATCCGGATGATGTAGTCGACGATGTCGACGTAGGTGTCCTCGAAGCCCCGCATCGACTGCCGGCGCTCACCGCGCTCGCGGTCGGCCCGCAGGGTTCCGCTACCGGTACCAGGCCGAACCGCGATCCGGTAGTCGGCCGGCATCACGCGTTCGCTCGGCCGGTCGGACAGGGTGACGCCCTGGATGGGGGCCCGTACCGCCTCGTCACCTCGGGGGTTGGGTGACGAGGCGGCCGGCCGGCCGGCACCCGCAGGTGCCGACTCAGCCCGGGTGGATCCGTTGCTACTCACTACAGAGGTTCCTCTTCGTTTCGCCGTTGTTCGCCAGGGCTGTTCTGGCTCAGCCCTTGCAGTTGACGTCGTAGATGTACTGCTGGGCCTGCGCCGAGTTCACCGTGTCGGGCGTGACGAACAGCGAATCAGCCGACTGGTCGCGCGGCACCGACTTGCCGGTCATCGCGTCCACCGCGGACTGGACTCCGGTCATGCCCTCACCGCGCGGGTACTGCACCACGGTCCCGGTCAACGTGCCATCCTTCAGCGCCGCCACGATCGGGTCCGAGGTGTCGAATCCGACGACCTTCACGGTGCCACTCTTGCCCGACTCACGCACGCCGGTCAAGGCACCCTGGGTGTTGTTGGTCTCGGCGCCGAAGATGCCGACCAGGTCGGAGTTGGTCGCCGCCGTGGTCGAGACGATGGACGCCGCCTTCGACACGTCGTTGTTGGAGTACTGGATGCCGATGAACTTCATGTTCGGGTACTTGGCGATCGCCTTCTGGAAGCCGTCCGTCCGGGCCTTGGAGACGACCGAGCCGGTGGCGTTGTCGATGGCCAGCACCGAGCCCTTCTCCCCGACCGCCTTGGCCAGCGCGTCGCCGGCCAGCTCCCCACCCTTCTCGCCGTCGGCCTGGATGTTGGTGGTCATGACGGACTTGTCGTTGAGATCGCCGTCGATCGCGATGATCTTGATACCGGCCCGCTTGGCCGCGGTCAGCGGCGCGATCATCGCGGTCGGATCGGTGATCGAGATCATGATCGCGCCGGGTTTGGTCGCCACCACCGCGTTCACGATCTTGGTCTGCTCGGCCACGTCGAACGTCGAGGAACCCTGGTAGGAGTAGTCCACGCCGAGCTTCTTGGCCTCGGTCGAGGCACCGCAGGAAACCGTGTTGTAGAACGGGTTTCCGGTCAGGCCCGGGATGTAGACGATCTTGCCGGCCTTGCCCGATCCACCCGAGGCCGAACTGGAGGACGTCTTGCTCGAACTGCAGCCGGCCGCGAGGACGAGCGCGGTTGCGGCCGCGGCGACTGTGGTGACGGTACGAACGGTGACTTTGCTGCTGATCCAACGGGGCATTCTGGGTTCCTGTCTGGTCGAATGGAGCGTGGATGTGGTGTGTGGACTGCGCGCCGAGCTGGTCAAGTTCGGTCGCGGGCCCGACGTTTGAGCTGATCGAGGTACACCGCGGCGATCAGGATGAAACCGATCGCCACGTTCTGCCAGAACGGCTGGACGCCCTGCACGACCAGGCCGTTCTGCAACACGGTCGGGATGAAGATGCCGATGACGGTGCCGAGGATTACCCCGTAGCCGCCGTACAGGCTGGTACCGCCGAGGATCACGCCGGTGATGACTGTGAGGGCGTCCTGCGAGTGTCCGCCGATCGTGGTGGTGGAGAAGCGGACGAGCGACATCATCCCGGCCAGGCCGGCCAGACCACCGCTGATCGCGTACAGCTTGACCAGGTGGGCGCTGACGTTGATGCCGGCCCGGCGGGCGGCCTCGTCGTTGGAGCCGATCACGTAGGTGTGCCGGCCGAACCGGGTGAAACGCAGCACGGCCGCACCGACCAGCACGACGACGATGGCCAGCCAGACGATCCACGGCAGACCGAAGACCTCGTCGATCTGGATGTTGATCAGCGCATGTTGGGCGACGGCGATGTCATTGCCATTGGTGATCAGGTTGGCGATTCCCAGCGCTGCGCCCAGGGTGCCCAGGGTGGTGATCAGGGCCGGCACCCGGAGCTTGGTGACGCAGAAGCCGTTGAACAATCCCCAGACGACACCGGCCAGAATCGCCACGACCAACCCGGCCAGCGCGGTCCAGTACCCGTCACCGCCGATCCAGGTCATCGTCTTGACCGCGCAGATGCCGGAGAACACCAGCACCGAGCCGATGGACAGGTCGAACCCGGCCGCCACCATCACGTAGGTCATGCCGACCGACATCACCAGGAAGATCGAAGTGTCCACGACGAGGTTTTTGACGTTGGCCTCGGTCGGAAACGTGCTCGGCGACAGGATGCTGAAGACGATGAACAGCGCCGCCAGCACCCCGAACATGTAGGCCGGCGAGGAGTTCAGGCCACGGCGCAGCATCCGTCGTCGATCCGAGATTCCCTTGGCTGACACGGCATCCTGAGTGCCCTCAGCCGGTTTGGTCAGCGCAACCTCCGATGGCTTACTCACGCGGTCAACTCCAGACTTCCGGTCATGGCGCCGACCAGATCGTCGACGCTCGCACCCTTGCCGAACTCGGCCACCCGCTTGCCCAATCGCAGCACCTGGATGGAATCCGATACCTCGAGGACCTCAGGCATGTTGTGACTGATCAGCACCACGGCAACCCCGCGGTCGGCCACCCGCTTGATCAGGTCGAGGACCCGACGGGTCTGCCGGACGCCGAGCGCTGCGGTCGGTTCATCCATGAAAACCAGACCTTTGGCCCACATGACCGATCGGCAGATGGCCACACTCTGGCGCTGTCCACCGGACAAGGCAGCCACCGAGGCGTCCATGTCCTTGACATCGGTCCCCAGCGAGGTGAAGGTCTTGAACGCCTCCTGCCGCATCCGCTTCTTGTCCAGCACCCCGAGTTTGCCGAGGAATCCGGGCTTGAGCAGCTCGCGACCGATGTAGGCGTTCTCGGCCGGTCCGAGGTCGGGGGCCAACGCGAGATCCTGGTAGACGGTCTCGATTCCGCAGTCGCGCGCATGCGTCGGTGAATCGAACCGGATCGGCGAACCGTTCAGTCTGATCTCGCCACCCTGCGGCGGCATCACCCCGGACAGGATCTTGACCAGGGTGCTCTTGCCGGCGCCGTTGTCACCGATGAGCGCGGTGACCTTGCCCGGTTCCACGCAGAAGTCGGTTCCACGGAGCACCTCGACGTGCCCGTAACTCTTCACGATGCCGCGTGCTTCCAGCAGATACTCGGTCATGCCCTACCTCTCATCGATCCCGATCAGGTGGCTTGAAGGTGCTAGTCGTGCAGTCGCGCCGTCCTCAACGTCGCTGTGGCCCGATGCGCGGACATGCCTTCCGACGCCGAGATCACGTCGACGGCGTCGGCCAGATACGGCGTGGCCGCCGCGCTGATCCGCTGGTACGTCAGCGGCTTGAGGAACCGCGACACCGACAGGCCGGCGGTGTGCTTGGCCCCGCCGGCCGTTGGCAGCACGTGGTTGGTACCGGCCATCCCCTTGTCGGAGTAGGCGACCGTGCTCCAGGTGCCCAGGAACAACGACCCGTAGTTGTGCAAGTGGTCGTGATACCAGTCGTCTTCGGCGGTCTGGATCTCCAGGTGCTCCGGGGCCAGATCGTCCATCAGCTGCACCGCGGTCTCACGATCGGCGGCCACGGTGATCGAACCGTAGTTCTGCCAGGCCGGCCCGCAGATCTCATTGGTCGACAGCGTCGGCAACTGCCGCTCCACCTCCCGCAGCACCGCCTCGGCCAGCTCGGCGTCGGTGGTGACCAGCGCGGCCGGCGAATCCGGTCCGTGCTCGGCCTGACCGAGCAGATCGGCCGCGACCAGCACCGGATCGGCGCTGCCATCGGCGATCACCGCAACCTCGGACGGACCGGCCAGCAGGTCGATCGCCGTGGTACCGAAGAGTTGCCGCTTGGCCTCGGCCACGTAGGCGTTGCCGGCTCCGACGATCATGTCCACCGGAGCCTCGTCGAGCAGGCCGAAGGCCATCGCGGCCAGAGCCTGCACCCCACCGAGCAGGAAGGCGCGGTCAACGCCCGAGACATGCGCGGCGTAGAGCACGGCGTGGTTCGGGCCGCCGTCCGGCTGCGGCGGGGTGCAGGCCAGCACAGTGGGAACGCCGGCCAC
>CAZZZW010000010.1:5924-9859 GCA_964658795.1 Phormidium nigroviride PCC 7112 | reverse complement strand
GGTCAAAGGAAAACGACCGGCCGGCAGGTAGGCGCCGACCCGCTGGATCGGGATGTAGCGCTGGCCGGTGACCAGGCCGGGTACCAGCTCGGTCTCGAAGTCGGAGAGGTGATCGCGCTGAGCCTGGGCGAAAAGTTTGGTCCGCTCGGCCCCCAGCTCGATCGCGGCGCGCAGCTGGGGATCGAGCTTGTCCCCGCTGGCGGCGATGACATCGGCCGACAGCTCGAGGTTGTCACCGGCAAATCCATCGAGCTTCTCGGCATAACGCCGAACGGCGTCGAGGCCGTTGGCCGAGATGTCGCTGAGCATGCGGGAGACGGTGTCGATCACGGCCGGGTCCCGCTGCGCGGGCGGTCCGGATCGGGCGGGGGCCTTTACTACGGAGTAGCGGCCGGACAGGGCTTCAAGAAGGGCTGGTGTGAACTGCATGGCCGGAACTTTAAATACGTATGCACACTCAGGGCAACCCTGTACTTTCCCGCAACATCCATAGGATTGTCCTGTAGCTTGGCCGGAGTGACCCTGAATCAGCTGCGCGCATTCCTGGAAACCGCCCGGAACGGCTCGTTCACCGCGGCCGCCGCCGTGCTCCAGCTGTCCCAGGCCTCGGTCTCCGAACTCATCCGTCGGCTGGAGGACGAACACGACGTACAGCTTTTCGTTCGTGGCCGCAGGCAATTGGTGCTGACCGCGGCCGGGCAAGAGCTTGTCGCCTATGCCGAGACCGCGGTCACCGCGGCCGATCAGGCCGGGCAGGCATTGCAATCGGTCCACGGCCTGACCGGTGGCGTGGCCACCTTCGGTGTCCTCCGCAACGCCGACTACTACCTGTTGTCCGGGTTGGTCCAGCAGTTCGTCGAGACCCATCCGGCGGTCCGGGTCCGGATGATCGGCCTCAACTCGGTCGACGTCGCGGCTGCGGTTGCCGACGGAACGCTCGAGGCCGGCGTCGTGGTGTTGCCCATCGACCCCGACGGATTGCGGATCACCCCGTGGGCACGCGACGAAGTCGTCTATGTGAGCGCTGATCCGGCTCGCGCCGCCAAGCCGATGACCACCGCGGCACTGGCCCAGTCCCGGCTCGTGCTCTACGACGCCCACGCCGGCTGGCGTGATCCAACCCGTCGGCAGCTGCTGGACCGGGCCAGCCTGGCCGGTCTCACCCTTGATCCCTGGATCGAGGTCGAGCATGTCGAGACCGCACTGAGCCTGGTCGCACGCGGTATCGGCGACACGTTGGTGTCGCGAGCGGCGCTGGCCGGGTCCAGCTCCCGCCAAGGCGTGCACGCCACCCCGTTCCGACCACCGCTGCATGACACGATCGCTTTCATTCGCAGGGAATCGACACCGTTGTCCAATGCCACCCGCGAGTTCGCCCGACTCGCCCGGACCATGCTGCGAACCAACCCGGCGATCACCCAGATGGACGGCTGACGCCGGTCTTCCTGTGGACTTATGCCCGATCATGCGTCTTATCGTGGAATGCCGATGCGCGTCCGTCAAGCGGAAACCGCAGGTGAGATCGAGTCTTTACATACGTAGGCAGTCTCGGGAAGCCGCCAGATAACCGGAGCGGGCCTTGACGCACCTCAGACCACCGCTCGATACTTATCGCCATGTTCGGGCACATATCCACAGATGTTGTAACCAATGCTCGCTGCTAAACGACACGAACTGATCATCGCGGCCCTGCGGTCGGCCGGCGTCGTGAGCACCGAGGACCTGGCCGCTCGGCTGGAGGCCTCACCGGAGACCATTCGGCGGGATCTGGTTTTCCTCGAAGGCAGCGGCGCATTGCGCCGAGTACACGGGGGCGCTGCACTGGCCCCCGGGATGGACGGTGAAGAGGCCTCGTTCGCCGACCGGAGCTCATCCGGCACCGACGCCAAACGCGCGATCGGACGCCGCGCCGCCGACCTGGTCCGCCCCGGACAGACCGTGATCCTGGATGTCGGCACCACCGCATTGGAGGTCGCCCGGGCCCTGCCGTCCGACTTCCGCGGCACCATCGCGACCTGCTCGCTTCGGGTTGCGGCCGAACTCTCCACCCGCCGCGCCGCCGAGATCCTGGTTTCCGGTGGCCGGCTGCGATCCGGGGACCTGTCGATGGCCAACGCCCAGACGGTCGCGTTCTTCGCCGATCTGCGGGCCGATATCGCCTTCCTCGGCTCCGGCGGGGTCGATGCGAGCACCGGCCTGACCGATTTCCACCTCGACGAGGTGGCCACCCGGCGCGTCATCATCGCCAACGCCGCGCGGTCGTTCGTCCTGGCCGACGGGACGAAACTCGGCCGGATCGCCCCGCATCGGGTCTGCGGACTGAGCGAACTAGCCGGCCTGATCACCGACGGCTCGGTCCCGAAGGCATTGAAGGTCGCGGTTGGCGTCGCCGGCGGGACGGTCCTGTCGGCCTAGTCGTCCGTATCGCCAGTTGCGGCCTTGACCAACGTCGCACTCCGCTTCTACGCTCCACACATGCGGGCAGTTATCCACGCAATCGGGCAGCATCGGCCTCGGTCGCGAGTCGGTCGATGACGACGGTGCTTGCCATCGATCAGGGCACGTCGGGAACGAAGGCGATCGTGTTCGACGACGACGATGGCGTGTTGGCGGCGGTCGAGGTGGCGTTACGCCCGGTGTATCTGGCCGACGGCGGCGTAGAGATCGACCCGGACCTGCTGGCCGATTCCGTGCTCACCGCCGGCCGGCGCGCGCTCGAGCAGGCGGGCCGGCCGATCGAGGCTGTCTCACTGGCCAACCAAGGCGAAACCGTGCTGGCCTGGGATCCGGATACCGGCCGTCCACTGTCGGCCGCCATCGGCTGGCAGGACCGGCGATCGGAGTCCCTGGTCGCCGGACTTGCCGACGCTAGGGACTGGGTGGCCGAACGTACCGGACTCACCCTCGATCCCTACTTCTCCGCCCCCAAGTTGGCCTGGTTGCGGCAGAACCGAACGACCGAAGGCGTGGTCAGCACCTCCGACAGCTGGCTGATCCATCAACTGTGCGGGGGCTTCGTGACCGACGCCAGTACCGTGAGCCGATCACTGCTGACCCAACTCGACGGTGGCTGGGACAGCGAGCTGCTGCAGCTGTTCGGCCTGCAGGACGAGCTGTTGCCCGACATCGTCAGCTGTGACGAGACCGTCGGGGCGACCGGCGCATTCGGCGGCTCGGTGCCGGTGGCCGGCCTGATCGTGGATCAGCAGGCCGCACTGTTGGGCGAACGGTGCTGGCAGCCGGGCGAGGCCAAATGTACCTTCGGAACCGGGGCATTCCTGCTTGCCCAGTGCGGTGAGGTTCCAGTCCGTTCCGCCGCCGGTTTGACGGCCTCGGTCGCCTGGCGCACTCGAGGCCAGACGAACTATTGCCTGGACGGGCAGGTGTACGCGGCCGGTTCAGCGGTTCGGTGGTTGCAACAACTGGGCGTGATCAGCGACCCGGACCAGCTCGACTCGATCGCAGCCGAGACCTCCGGTGGCGTGCTGAGCGTGCCCGCATTGGCCGGCCTGGCCGCGCCCTGGTGGCGCCCCGAGGCAACCGCCAGCATCGTCGGTCTGTCCCTGGCCAGCGGCCCGGGCGAGCTGGTACGAGCCACGCTCGAGGGGATCGCCGCTCAGATTGCCGAGCTGACGGACGCAGTGGCCGGCGACCTGGGCCGCCCGCTGACCACCTTGCGCGTCGATGGCGGGCTGACCCGGAGCCGCATCCTGATGCAGGCCGTGGCCGATCTCGTCCAGCTTCCGGTCGAGGTCTACCCGCTGGCCCACGCGACGGCGATCGGTGCGGCAGCGACGGGGCTGCTGGCGCTGGGCCCCGGTCGAGAGCTGGCCGATGTGGTTTCACCCGTTACCGTCGAGCAAACCTACTATCCGATCTGGTCGTCCGATCAGACCGCAGACTTCCGCCAGCGCTGGCGGCAGGCGGTGCCCCAG
>CAZZZW010000010.1:0-5914 GCA_964658795.1 Phormidium nigroviride PCC 7112 | reverse complement strand
CACGTCCGGCAGCACTGTGAGCGGAGCCGATGACGACATGACGAGCTGCGATGTGGCCGTCATCGGTGCCGGCGTGGTCGGAGCGGCGATCGCCCGCGAGCTGGCGGCCTTCGAGCTCGACGTCGTGCTGATCGAGGCCCGCAACGATGTCGGAGACGGAACCAGCAAGGCCAATACCGCGATCCTGCACACCGGCTTCGATGCCGGCCCGGGGACGTTGGAATCCCGGTTGGTCGCCCGCGGCTACGAGTTGTTGTCCGAGTATGCCGCCCGTACCGGGATTCCGGTCGAACGAACCGGGGCGCTGCTCGTCGCCTGGACGGCTGAGGAACAGGATGCGCTGGTCGGCCTGCAGGACAAGGCCGTTCGCAACGGTTACCTTCATACCGAACTGGTCGACGCGGCCGAGGTGTACCGCCGCGTCCCCGCGTTGGGCCCGGGCGCCTTGGCCGGCCTGACCGTGCCGGACGAGTCGATCATCTGTACCTGGACCGCCACGCTGGCCCTGGCCACTGACGCGGTTCAGCGCGGAGTGTCGCTGCTCCTGCAGCACATGGTCGAACGGATCTCGGTCGACGACGCGGGTAGCACGCTGCAGTGCTCGGACGGTCGGGCCGTTCGCGCGCGTTGGGTCATCAATGCCGCTGGCCTGGGCGCCGACACCATCGACCGGTTGTTCGGCCACGACCGGTTCACGGTCACACCGCGCCGCGGCGAGCTACTGGTCTTCGACAAGCAAGCGAGGCCATTGGCACCGACCATCGTGCTGCCGGTGCCGTCCAAGCTCGGTAAGGGCGTCCTGGTCAGCCCGACCATCTACGGCAATGTCATGCTGGGACCTACCGCTGAGCCACTGACCGACAAGGCTGCCACCGGCACCTCGGAGTCCGGCTTCGACTTCCTTCTCGGCAAAGGCAGAACTCTGATGCCGGCGTTGATGGCCGAAGAGGTGACGGCCAGTTACGCCGGGTTGCGCGCGGCCACCGAGCACAACGACTACCTGATCGAGGTCGACCCCGAGCAGCGTTACCTGGTCCTCGGCGGCATCCGATCGACCGGCTTGACCTCGTCGCTGGCCGTGGCCGAACATGTCCGGGAGTTGCTGGCAGAAGCCGGATTGCGCTTATCGGCAAAGGCAGAACTGCCACCGCCCCCGCAGCTGCCTAACCTCGGTGAGGCTTTCGGACGGCCGTACCAGGATGCAGCCGCCATCGCCGCCGATCCGGCCTACGGCACCCTGGTCTGCTTCTGTGAACGGGTCAGCGCCGGCGAGATCCGCGACGCGTTGGCCTCGCCGCTGCCACCCTCGGACCTGTCCGGGCTGCGACGCCGCACCAGGGCCGGCAACGGCCGCTGCCAAGGCTTCTACTGCGGTGCCCAGGTGCAAGCGATGCTGGAGTGCTACCGATGAGCGCCGTGGTGATCGTCGGCGGTGGGCCGGCCGGGTTGACCGCGGCCGCTGCGCTGGCCCCGACCACGAAGGTCGTGGTGTTGGACCGCGAGGCGGAGCTGGGCGGTATCCCCCGGCACAGCGACCACACCGGTTACGGCCTGCGCGACCTGCGCCGGCTAGTGACCGGACCGGTCTACGCCCGTCGGCTGGCCGAGGCCGCGCGGACGGCCGGAGCGGACTTGCGGACGAACAGCATGGCAACCGGCTGGACGTCGGACGGGCGGCTCGAGGTGACCTCGCCCCAGGGCCGATACACCTTGTCGGCCAAGGCGATTCTGCTCGCGACCGGTGCGAGGGAACGGCCGCGCGCGGCCCGGCTCGTGCCTGGCGATCGGGGCGCCGGGGTGTACACCACCGGCCAGCTGCAGAACCTGGTCCACCTGCATCACCGCTCCCCCGGCGAGCGCGCGGTGATCGTCGGGGCCGAACTGGTCAGCTGGTCGGCCGCATTGACCCTGCGGGAGGCGGGCTGCCAGGTCGTCGGCCTGCTGACCGAACACGCACGGCCCGAGTCCTATGGCGCCGTCAACCTGGCCGGCCGGTTTGGACTCCGGATCCCGGTGTCCACCCGGACCAGGGTTGTCAGCGTCGTCGGACGTGGCCGGGTCACCGGCGTCGAGGTCGAAGACGGCACTGGTCGGCGTCGGGTCATCGACTGCGACACCGTGGTGTTCACCGGGGACTGGATTCCCGACAACGAGCTGGCCCGGTCGGCCGGCCTGGTGCTCGATCCGAGCAGCCGGGCACCCGTCATCGATACCGCCGACCGGACCAGCCGGGCCGGCCTCTTCGCCACCGGCAACCTGGTGCATCCAGTCGTCACGGCGGATCTCGCCGCGCTGGCCGGGCGTCGAGCGGCCTCGCACGTTCGCCGCTGGCTCGATGGCGATCGAGCAACCGCAGCAACCGTGAACCTGATCGCGCAGGCACCGTTCCGCTGGATCACCCCGGGGCGGTGGCTGCCCGGCACGGTCGATCGGCGCCTGGTGCTCTGGAGCGATGATTGGGTCGCCACTCCGAAGGTTCGGGCCTGGCAGGCCGATCGGGAGATCGGCCGGGTCCGGACGCCATGGCCGGCCGCACCGGGCCGGGCCTTTCAGTTGCCCGGTTCGCTGTTACGTCGCGCGGTCACCGGTGCCGGCCCGATCACGATCGGTCTGGGCTGATCGGATTGGCTCCGAACTGGCTGCGGCACCGAGCGTCCGGCGGGCACCGCTGGGGCTCGCTCACGTAGTTCGGCCAAGGCCCGGCGGGAGAATCCGACCGAGGACTCATCCGGTCGGCGATCCCCGTCACGCAGCGGGAAGAACTCGACCCGCAGCCGCGGCCGGACCGGAAAGCGCACGATGTCGACCGAACCGGTGATCGCGACCCCGACGGCGTGCGTGCTGGGAACCGACTTGGCCAGCCAACCCGCTCCGCTGTAGGCGCGTAGTTGCTGGCCCCTCGAGATGGTCCCTTCGCAGAAGATGCCGACGCACTCGCCAGCCGCGAGTCCGGCGGTGACCGCTGCCAGTTCGGCCCGGTCGGCGACCCCGCGGGTGATCGGGTATTGCCCCATACCGGTCAGGATCCGGGCCAGCAGGCTCGAGCGCCACAGCGACGACTTGGCCAGCGCCCGGATCGGTCGGTGCCCCGATGCGGCGACGCCGATCACCAGCGGATCCCAGTGGCTGTCGTGGTTCCCGATCACCAGACAGGGTCCGCTCGCGGGCAGCCGATCCAGACCACGAACTTCGAGTCGGCCCCAGCCCCGGATGATCGGGGTGACCAGCCACATCACCACGGAGTAGACCCAGGTCACATCCCGTTCTCGACTCCGACTGCTCATAGTGGGTGTTCGTAGTCGGGGCCGAGGTCGGATCGGGCACACTGGACACGCCTGAGCGTGCAGGCGACGCGATACGGCTGGAGGACCGGTGGGATTGACGGCGCGGTTCGACGGCTTCCAGCGACGGCATCGGGTCGTCGGTTTTCCACTCGCCGTCATCTACAAGTTCTTCGATGACTCCGGTAGCTATCTGGCCGCTCTGATCGCCTATTACGCGTTCGTGTCGCTGTTTCCGTTACTGCTGCTGGGAACGACCGTGCTCGGCTTCGTGCTTCGCGGCCACCCTGATCTGCAGGCCGAGATCCTCAAGACAGCCGCCCGCCAGATCCCGGTGGTCGGGAAGGACCTGACTGATCCGGGCCACATCGGCGGCGGCATCCGCGGTCTGATCATCGGGATCGTCCTGGCCATCTACGGCGGACTGGGTATCGGACAGGCCGCGCAGTACACGATGAACCAAGCCTGGGCGGTACCGCGGCACCATCGGCCGAACCCGGTCAAGGCCCGATTGCGCAGCTTCCTGCTGCTCAGTACGGCCGGTGTCGGCGTGGTGCTGACCGGCGTGCTGTCCGGCTTCGGCGCGTCCGGTGCCGGTTCGCTGGAAACGGCGTCGCGCGTGCTTGTGCTGGCCGCCTCGGTGGTGGTGAACATCGGAATCTTCGTGTTCGCGTTTCGGCTGGCCGCCGAGCGGGATCTGACCATCCGCGATGTGGTGCCAGGCGCGATCCTGGCCGCGCTGGCCTGGCAGGGGCTGCAGAGCGTCGGCGTCTACTACGTCAAACGTGTGGTCCGGCATGCCAGCGACACGAACGGAGTTTTCGCCGTCGTGCTCGGCCTGTTGGCCTTCTTGTATCTGGCCGGCATGATGATCGTCCTCTGTGTCGAGGTCAACGTCGTCCGGGTGAAGAGGCTCTACCCCCGTTCGTTGCTGACGCCGTTCCTCGACGACGTCGATCTGACCGCCGGTGATGAGAAGGCCTACCGGGGGCAGGCCCAGGCCCAGCGCTTCAAGACCAGCGAACAGATCGACGTCACCTTCGAGGATTGACCTTGCGCTCAGGCGCGGAACTCGACCGGACGTTCGGTCGGGGCCTCGGCCAACGCTTGCTTGGCCTGCTCGGCCGGGTAGTCCTTGCCGTACACCGGCGTGCCGGGTTGTTGGCGCCACGATTCGGCCAGCGTGCCACCGTCAACCGGATCGAAGCCGAGCGCATCGACCAGGGCGAACACCTGTTCCTTACCCGGTCCGTCGGCTCCGGCGACCGGAAGCGCGATCCGATCGGCCGTTCCGGCCGGAACGCCCTTTTCCAGCAGGTGTTTCCACCAGATTCCGTTGAACACCTTGAATACGTCGTCGCTGCCGAGGTGTTCGGCCACCCAGACGCTCTCCGGCGTGCCGTCCTCGATCGCGTCGATCCGGCCGTCGCGTTCCTTCGGGTAATAGTTGTTGGTCTCGATGACCGGGGCGCCCGGCTTGGCCGCGGACACGATACCGTCGGCGAGATCGGGCACGTTCTTCTGCGGGATGCTCACGATGACCAGGTCGGCGTCGGTCGCAGCGTCCTTGGCCCAGACGGCGGTGGCTCCCGTTTCGGCGGCCAGCTCGGACAGCGTCTCGGGGTCCCGCGAGTTGGCGAAGTTGACCGTGTGACCGAGCGCGGACAGTCGACGTACCAAGGTGCCGCCGATGTTTCCGGCGCCGATGATGCCTATCTGCATGACGAAGTTCCCTTTCCGGCGGTGCACTGGCGCGGTGTCGCCAGTTCCTTCTCGGGCCAACCTCCGCAATCGCCCGCTGATTCCGCGATCCGTTCGACGCTAGGCTGAATCACATGCCGAACCCAGTGGACCATCTGGTCTACGCCGTTCCTGACCTGATGGCCGGCGTGGCGGAATTCGCCCGGCAGAGTGAGATCGAGCCGGTGCCGGGCGGTCGGCATCTGGGTCAGGGCACCGCGAACTACCTGGTCGGATTGGGCCACGGTCGCTATCTGGAGATCATCGGGCCGGACCCGGACTCCGACGTTCCGCCGTCGTTGTTCGGGCTCGATATCGAACGACCGGCACGACTGGTCACCTGGGCCGTGCGCACCACGGCAATCGACCGCGCCGTCGCATCGGCCCGCGCCCTCGGCTACGACCCCGGCGCAGCTACCGACCTGTCCCGGCAGGCCGGCACGACGCTGCTCCGATGGCGACTCACGGCCGCGGCCGGCATCCGGCCATTCCTGATCGACTGGGGCAGTTCACCGCACCCGAGCACGTCTGGGTTGCCAGCAGTGGAGCTGCTCGAATTCACCGTGTCAGCTGACGATCCGAGATCGGTTCGCGCTCAGCTGGCCGCCCTGGAAAGCACGGTGCCGGTGGAGCAGGCCGACCGAGACGGTCTGCGCGCGCGGCTGGGCACACCGGCGGGGCCGATCACGCTGACAACGTGACCGCCGCCCACCGAGCCAATTCCCCGGCGGCGCCGACCCGACGAGACGCACGACCCCACCGGCCCGCTCAGCCCCCGACCGACAAGCTGCGATCGCACAGGCTGCTCGGCCAGTGAGCCATCGGCGCAGAATCACCAACCTACCAAGGGCAGAGGCCAGGCCGCGGAGCCGGAACCTGCCCCGGCGACACGG